>JBLFXJ010000255.1:0-11922 GCA_047609825.1 Myxococcota bacterium | reverse complement strand
ACGTCGAGCGGGGGGCCGTTCACGCGGATCGCGCCGCCCGATGCTTGGCTGCTCCCACCCACGAAGGACACGCTGGTCACGACCACGGGATCGGAGGTGTCGGCGAACAGGAAGCCCCCGGCCAACGAGGCGTTGCCGCCATCGAACAAGGAGTTCCGGACGGTCACTCCTCCGCCGCTGCAGGCGATGGCTCCTCCCTCGCCATCGGTGGCCTCGTTGTCGATGAAGGTGGCGCCATCCACGTCCAGTGCCGCGGTGAACCGCACACGGAGTGCCCCTCCGGTCTCGGCCGAACCCGCCACATACCGCCCACCGACGTCGGTGAGGTTGCGGTCGGTGAGCACCAGTCCGCCCTCCGTGGCCGTGCCTCCGTCGAGCACGCAGTCGGTCAGTGCGATGTCACCTTGGGCTACCCGGATCGCGCCCCCGAGCGTTGCCGCGACACTGTCCAGGAGCGTGGTGCGGAGCAGCGTGGCGCCCCCGGTGCCCGCGAGCCGCATCCCGCCGCCTTCATCGGAGGCGACGCAATCCGAGAAGTCGCTGTCCTCGACTAGGATGTCGGTGTCGCCCTCGGTGAGCAGGCAGCCGCCATCGCTCGCCCGCCCGCCAACGAAGGAGGTGTCCCGGATCACGAGCGCTCCGTTGCGGTGTCGGACGAACCCGCCCTCCGTCGCCGCATCCTCGGCGTCCGCCCAGGTGAAGCTGCCGCCCTCGATCGTGGCGTCGGTGGTGCCGAAGAACAGCGCCCCGCCCTCGTCGCCGGCAGACGACCCGTGGACCGAGCCGCCCGACAGCACCACCGTGGACGAGGTGGCGTACAGCGCGCCGCCATCGGTCTCGGCCCAGTTCCCATCGAACGCGCAGTCCTCCAACCTGGCGTCTGGGACGGTGGCAAGCCGTATGGAGCCGCCATTGGTCGCGGACCCGTCGACGAAGTCGACCCGCTGCATGAGCAGTGAGCCCCCCGCCGCGCGCACGTGCCCCCCCTCGGCGGGCACTGTGCGTCCGCCGTCGAAGGTGCTGTCCCGAACCACCACGTCGCTGTCGTCCACCCACAGCGCGGCGCCGCTCTCCGAGCTGTCGCAGTCGACGAACAGCAGGTCGTCCAGCCGGGCGGTGGAGTTGGCGACCTCGATGCACCGGGCCGCCGTACCTCCGAGGTCGAACCCGGCGATCCCCACATCACTGCCGCCTTCGATCCGTACTTGCTCCCCTCCCTCTGCTCGGATGCGCGGGCGACCCACACCGACGATCTCGAGGGTCCGGCCGTCGAGGTCCAGCCGCTCCACATAAGCGGCCGGCCCCGCCGACACTGTGATGATCTCACCGTCGGCCGTCGCGTCGATGGCCGCGTCGATGGTGAGGTGGTCACACGAGCCGTCCTGGCAGACGGTGCTCGCCAGGGCACCTGGGCCGTAGAGGAGCGCGACGAGAGCAGTTGCGAGACGCACGAAGACCTCGGGTTACCAGGCGATCATACCCCGTGCATCCACGGTCAGCCGTCCGGCTTGAGTCGGACCTCGACGCCGCCCCCCAGCATCTCGCCGCGAAGTGTCAGGCGATCGGCGCTCTGTTGCCAGGCCCAGGGGGCGTCGCCCAGCGCGGTCAGCCACTCGCCCATGCCGAAGCCGCGCGCTGGCATCGCGAACGTGTCGGCGCTTCTGTCGTGCACGGTCAAGCTGTCGGTGCGCACGTCGTGGAACCGAAGACGGTTGGGCCCGTCCACCGACCAGCGCGCGGGCACGAGGCCGGATGTGCCCATGCGCTCGCCGAGATCGACGGCGGCGAGTGGTCCGACGAAGGCATCGGCGAGCACGATGTCGCACCGACCTGAGGTGCGGAAGTCGAACACCACGCCGCGCGCGCCCAGGACCTGCCCGAACCCTTGCGCGCTCGCCACGGCCCACCTTCCGATCGGCCCGCCCGACTCCGGGCGCAGGGTCACCTTGCCACGGGTGGCGCATGCGAGCGTGCGCAGCTCGGTATCAGCGACGGCCCACGCTGTGGCGACCGCTCCGGGCCCGTCGACCGCGACCCGGCCACCACGCGGATGCGCTGGCACGCGGAGCGGCGCCCACGACCACGGCATCAGTGTGCAGGGAACATCCAGCGGCACGGGTCGCTGAACCAGCACGGGCAGCAGGGCACCTGGGCCGCGCTCGAGGTCCATCACCCAGGAGCCGATCTGCACCCACTCACGCGCCGAGATCGGGGCCCCGCGGAGCACCTGGAAAGAGCGTGCCACCGGGTCATCCCCAGCTGCCTCCCACGCGCGCATCACCGCCACGCCAGAGCGCGGGAACCGCCCGGGGGCGCCAGCCACGATGGCGCGAGCCAGCTCCGGTGCGGCCAGGTCGAGTCGAGGCGCAGCCCGGTCGGCGAGGTGGACCGCCAGGCCACGCCAGACCCAGCTGCGGCCGGGGGCCCTACCCAGCGTGCGCGCGGCCACCAACAGCGCCGCCGACTCGATCACGGCGCCGGCTGCCCGTCGCCATCGATCCATGGGGGGCAGCGGCTGAACAGGCTCGGCGGGGTGGTGGAGGCCCGGCCCGAGCAGCCCGGTCGACAGGGTCAGCCGGTGGCGATCGAGCTGATGGGTACCTGGCACATCGCCGATACCGACCTCCAGGTCGGGGAGGTCATCGGCCAGCTCCCTCAGTCCATCTGCGATGACGGCCTCGACGGGCGCGAGTAGTTCTCGCGCGTCCCGATCGATGGTGAGTCCGGCCATCGGTGCCTCCCGGTGGGAGGTATCATCACCGCATCATGCGGCGCAGGCCCAGCCGACGATCGACAGCCCGCCCCAGAACAGCGCCGCCGCCAACAAGCGTGGAGCCAACGTCGCAGAAAGGGCCATCTCGCACCTCCAGTGGGACGCCCAACGGGCAGCGTCCATGTTCCTTACGCTGTGGACAGCATCCACCTTCGATCGGTTCCCGAACTGGGGTTACGACGCCGTCCCCTTCCCTCGGAGGACCCGATGTCGACGGTAGACGTCGAGGCGCTCCTCGCCGCGTTCCGCGCCGAGCTCGCCCTCGCCGCCACCCCAGCGGAGCTGGATCAGGTCGTGCGCGCCCACACGGGCAAGAAAAGCCCGCTCAAGGCTGCGTTGAAGAACCTGCGCTCGGTACCCCCTGAGGAGCGGCGCTCGTTCGCTCAGGCGGTCAACACGGCCCAGCAGACCATGGAGGCGGAGGCCTCGGCGACCCGCGAGGTGGTCCGCGCCAGAGAGCTCGAGCTCCGGCTCGACTCCGAGTGGCAGGACCTCACCCTCCCCGGCGTGGCCACTCCCCGTGGAGCGCTGCACCCCCTCACGCAGGTGGAGCGCCGGCTGATGTCGGTGATGCGTCAGCTGGGGTTCGTGCGGGAGGATGGCCCGGAGGTCGACCACCCGTTCTACAACTTCGACGCGCTGAACATCCCAGAGCACCATCCCGCACGGGACATGCAGGACACGTTCTGGGTGACCGGTGGGTACCTGCTGCGGTCGCACACGACCACGGTCCAGGCGCGGGTGCTCGAGCGGGAAGCACGAGCCGCCGAGGCCGATGGACGCCCGATCCGGCTTCCTATCCGCATCACCAGCTTCGGGCGGGTGTACCGAAACGAGGCCGTCGACGCGACCCACACCGCGATGTTCCACCAGTTCGAGGGGATCTGGGTGGACCGCGGGCTCACCTTCGCCCACCTCAAGGGCACCCTGGCGTTCCTCGCCAAGGCGCTGTACGGCGACCGCCGCGTCCGCTTCAAACCCAAGTTCTACCCCTACACCGAGCCATCGGTGGGTATGGACCTCGAGTGCGGGGTCTGCGATGGCACGCGCAGGGTTGGAGGCCGAAGCTGCGAGGCCTGTCACGGTGCCGGCTGGGTCACCATCCTCGGGTCCGGCATGATCCACCCGAAGGTGTTCCGCACCTTTGGCTATGACCCCGACGAGGTCTCCGGAATCGCGTTCGGTCTCGGCACCACGCGCATGGCGGCCCAGGCGGTCGGCATCACCAAGTCACGGAGCCTGTACGAGCAGGACATGCGGGTCTTCGCCCGCCTCGGGCGGGGAATTCGATGAAGATCGGGACTGATGTGCTGCGGCGGTTCGTCGACCTGCCACGCGATGAACACGACATCCGCGACCTGCTCGACGACGTGGGCGTCGAGGTGAAGCGTGCGCCCGGGGATGGGCAGCTCACGGTGGAGCTGCTCGCCAACCGGGGTGACCACTACTGCTACGAGGGCATCGCGGTCGAGATCGCGGGCCGCACTGGCAGCGATGTCCGATGTCCGCCGGTCACCCGCCTGGACCTCGGCGAGTCGCCATGGCCGCTGCGGCTCGAGACCCCGGAGTGCCTGTCCTATACGGCCACGCTACTCGTTTTCAGCGGCACCCAAGGTCAGCTCGGGGCCGAGGATCTGCGTACCCTGGCCGCGGCCGACATCCACCCGATCAGTCCAGCAGTCGACGCCACGAACCTGGTGAACCTGGAGATCGGGCAGCCTGCACACGCGTTCGATGCCGACACCCTGGTCGGGCCGGTTACCATCCGGTCCTCCCGCGCGGGCGAGACCGCGCTGCCGCTGTTCCAGGACCGAGAGGTCGAGCTGCCCGTCGGCACACTGGTGATCGCAGACGACGAGAAGATCCTGGCCATCGCGGGTGTGATCGGGTGCGAGGGGTCGAAGACCACGGCGTCCACGACGCGCATGCTCCTCGAGAGTGCGGCCTTCGACCCGGTGAGTGTGCGCAAGGCGAGCCGGGCGCTCGGAATCCACACCGACTCATCTGCCCGATTTGAGCGCGGATCCGATCCGTCGCGTCCGCTGGTCGGCGCCGGCCGGGTGGTACACCTGTTGGAGCTAGCGGGCTGGAAGCGCGTTGGCGCCACGGGTCATGTGGGCGGGTGGAGTGACCCGCAGCGCACCATCCTCCTCGACGTGGGGCGCGCCCGGGAGTTCCTACGCGTCGGCCTGTCGGTAGGCGAGGCCCGCGACAGGCTCGAGCGGTACGGCTTCACCTGCACTCCCGGCAGCGGCGAGCAGCTGTCCGTGCTGGTGCCGCCGGTGCGGTTGTGGGATGTGGAGACCGTCGCCGATCTGTACGAGGAGCTGGCGAAGAGCATCGGCTACAACAACACGCCCGTCGATCTCCCGCCCGTGGGCCAAGGTGCCCTGCCCTCCCACGCCGAGCAGCGGGTCGAGTCCGCGATGAACCTGCTGGTCGGCCTGGGCTTCCAAGAGGTCGTCGTCGACGGATTTTATGGCCGGCCGCTGATCCAGCGATTCGGCCTGCCGGATGGCCACCCCCTCCTCGACCACGTGGAGACCACCAACGCGCTCGAGCGGGCCTACAGCCTGCTGAAGAACAACGGCCTCGCCCAGGCGCTGGACGCCGTCGCGACGAATGCGCGCATGCGCACCGAACACGTGAAGTTGTTCGAGGTCACCCGCACATTCCACCCCGTCACCGATCTGCCGGACGGGCCGCCGGACCGGGAACGGTTGCCTTGTGCCGAGCGTGATCTGCTGTGGGCGGTCGTCAGCGGCTCGGAGCGTCCGGCCACCTGGGCCGGTGCAGAGCGCCCAGCGGATTCCCACTTCCTGGTGGGCGTGGTGGCAGAGCTCGCCGCCGAGCTCGACCTCCCGCTGACCCTCGGGCCCGCGGATCCGGCCCACCAACTCCATGATGTGCTGCACCCCGGTCGTCAGGCGGTCATCCTGCTCGATGGCGTTGCGGTCGGTGTGCTCGGCGAAGCACACCCCCGCGTCGTCGACGCGTTCAAGCTCAAGCGTGCGCGCCCTTGCTACCTGGAGCTGGATCTCGCGGCGGTCCGCAAGCCGGCTCAGCCCCCTCGCTATGTCGAGCCCCCTTCCTGGCAGCCCATCGTGCGCTCTTTGGCGTTCACGCTCCCCCACCGCGTGGAGTCCGCGACCGTTCAGCGCGCGATCGTGGCCGAGGGGCCCGACTGGCTCGACAGCGTGCAGGTCAGCGACCGATTCGATCACGAGTCCGACGGCGTCGCGCTTCATACGCTGACCTACACGCTGAACTTCGCCAATCCCCCCGAGATCGCGCGAAGCGCCGATGCGGTGAATGCCGTGCTCGAAGCGATTCTCACCGGGGTGGAACGCGCGCTGGCCGACCTCGGCGTGGTGCGTCGCTAAACGAACGCCCCGCGGCAAGAGCCGACGGGGCGTCGTTTGTGGTTCGATGCGTCGGTGCCCCGATACGGGAGATCTGCGGCCTACAGAAGGTCGGTGATGTCTTCCACGTACAGGAACCGCCAGTCTGCGCCGGCCGTTGGCAGCGCGGTGTAGGCCAACAGCACCCGCTTACCCTGCACGCCGATGGCCGGATCGCCGCAGGCCTCGAACTTCGTGGGCACCTCGACCGTCTTGGAGCCGTCGACGCGGCTGAGCATCACCTTCGACGACATCTTGGTGTCGCTGTGCGCGTATGCCACCCACTGCCCGTCGGGTGACACCGACGGACGCGCGCGGGTGGGCAGGCGGACGCCCTTGCCGATGGTGCGCTTGTCGCCCCCTGGCCCGCTCACGATGGCGAGATCCCACAGGTCTTGCCCACGCCCGTTGTCGAAGTAGACGATCCCGCCTCCCGCGACGTACTGCGGCCGGGTCTGGTCGCCGCCGCCGCCAACCGCCAGCTCCGCCTCTCCACCGATCGCGGGCATCACGAAGATGTCCTCGGTGTTGTTGCGCTTCCGGCTGAACACCACCGACTTCCCGTCGCTGCTGTACTGCGGGAACATCTCCGAGTAGTCGGAGTTCGTCAGCTGGCCGATCTTCGCCGTGCTGGTGTCCCGGGTGCGGATGTCGCCGTTGCCGGTGGCGTCCGCGATGAAGGCCATCGTGGAGCCATCGGCGGAGATGCTCGGGAAGGTGAGGTCGCCCGGGATCTCCGAGGTCTTCACCATCTCGGACGCAGCGCTGCTCGTGGGCTCCACGTAGTAGAGCCGCATATTGCCGCCCTGGTTGGAGCCCTCGAACACCACGAGGCCTTGGGGGTGCCACGTCGGATTGATCACGACGGAGCCTCCCTGGCCGAACGCGCTGCTCCCGCCCGGTAGGCTCACCTTCTTGCCATCTTTGGCAATGGCGAGCTGGACCTGCGACACGTACATATCGACCGTGCCGGCGAAGTTGTTCACTTCGTACGCGACATGGGTGCCGTCCAATGACCAAGAGGGGCTCTCCGCGTGGCCATGACCGGCGTAGCGAACCTCTCCTGCATGAGCCGCAACCGACGCCGTGCCGAGGAGCACGGAGAGCGTCAGAGCGACGCGCGGAAGACGGCCAGATACGAAGTACATACCAGATCTCCTCAAGCCGCAGCGCGGCCGTTCCTCACCCCTTGAACCGCGGGACGGTCGGAACAATCCCCACACGCACACCAAATCCGACATAGCTGCGGGCGCCATCCGTGGACCAGCCCGTCCCGAGCTCCACGATGCCTCGCAATTTATCGAGGTCGAGCACGCCATACCCAGCCGAGGCCTGCAGGCCGCCGCCATAAGCGACGCCCGCGAACGTGATCGTGTCCGTCTGGCGCGACGGGTCCTGACCCCGATCGAACCATCCCGCAACTCCCGTTCCACTGCCCAGAGTGACACTGTAGGTCGGTCCGAGCGCGAACCGCCACTCGTCGGGCCGCAATACGCCGGCCAGCCACCCCGACACCTGATGGAGCGTGTCCGCTCCATATGACCCGCCATAGCCGACGGTCGCGGCCACCGCGAACGGCGGCTCACGGTAGCTCAGGCCAAGCTCTGCGCCCACCTGCGCCTGCGCGCCCCCACCGAACACGGTGGCGGGCGCGAACTGGTGGTTGTTGTTCGAATCGAGCGTCGGCTGGGTGGGCTCCGGCGTGAACATGAACGCTGGCCCGAGGGTCGCGACAACATTGGCGTACCGGATCAGCGGCTGGTCGGCGTCACGGCCCTTGATCTTGCCGACCTCGACGACCTGGAACTCTTCGCCGGCCTCGACCACGAACGCCTTGCCCGACACATCGTACTCGCCGCGGGGCAGCATGCCCTTGAACGAGCCGGTGTTCGCGACGACCTCGATGGCGTACTCGATGGCCTTGCGCTGGTCCGGAGCGAACGGCATCGTCTCGCGGATGAGCGCCGGGCGGAAGCGCGGGTCACCGATGATCTCCACGCGGCCGTAGATCTGGTTGATCGACTCCATCTCTTCGACGAGGTCAGAGCGCTGGTCCAGCTCTCGGGCGCGCCCGAGGCGCTGATACACCTCGAACACCTTGCCGAGCGAGCGGGCTGCCTGAGCACCGTTGAGGTGATCGTCGAGCGTCAGCACGCAGTCGGTGGCGTTGAGGTTCGAGTATGCGCGCTCGACACCGGACCAGGCGTTTCTCTGGGCCAACTTCTTGGCTTCGTCACTGAGGCGCAGTCGCTCGGCTTCATCACAAGCAGCCGTCGCAACGACTGGCGCCAGCGCAACGGCCAGCGCGATCGCCGCGACTGCTCCACGATTTCGAGCCGTGTTGAAGAACTGCATCGTGTCTCCTACGACGCCGTGCTCTGCGCGAGGTCGTGTTCACCCCACGGGTCGAACAGCATTCGCGCATACGGATGTTCGGGTTCACCATCTGGCATCACGAGCTCCTCGATCACCTGTCCCTCGAGCATGACGAGGGCCCGATGGCACCACGTCCGCGCCTGCGGCATGTCGTGCGTGACAAGGATACAGCCCGCGCGTTCCGGAAGGTTGCGGATCAGGTCCTGAAGCACCGACTCCTGACGGTCGGGATCGAGTCCGCTCGTGGGCTCGTCGGCTACGATGAGGCGCGGCTCGAGTGCGAACACCCGAGCCAGTGTGACGCGCCGCTGCTCTCCGCCAGACATCTCCCGGGGCAACGCATCGAATCGGTGACCGAGACCAAGTCGCTCGAGCATGCCTCGCGCCTCGGCCTCAGCCTTACTGGCGTCCCGCCCCCCCAGCACGGTGAGCGATTCGACCACGTGCTCGAGGGCGGACTGCTGCGGATCGAGCGCGCTGAGCGCGTCCTGCGGCACGTACTGGTACTTCACGCGGAGCGGGCGTCGTTGTGCCTCGCCCCAGCTGTGCCACGGCGCGCCCTCCACCAGGACCTCCCCGTCCGTCACCTCCTCGAGTCCGAGGATGCACCGCGCGAGCGTGGTCTTGCCGGACCCCGACTGGCCTACGAGGGCCACCACCTCACCGGGCGCAACCGTCAGGGACACGTCGCGCACGGCGTGCACACTGCGGGTGGGGCTCCACGGCCACGCTCCGTGCTGGATGAAGGTCTTGTGGACGGACCGCACCTCCAGCACCGGCGCCTCTTCACGGAAGACCGGCCGGTTCGTGGCCTCGGACGACACCATCTGGGATCCGTGGGCGGTCACGAGTGCGCTCCTTGCCCGATCCGCACAACGTCGTCGGCGACGCGCTCGACAGTGTCCATGTTGTGCGAGATCAACATCAACGCCACTCCATGATCTCCGGCCACCTGCAGCATCAGCTCGGTGACCACGCGGCGCAGCACCGGATCCAGGCCCGTCTCAGGCTCATCGGCGATCATGATACGCGGCTTGGGCGCGATCGCGATGGCAAGTGCCGCGCGTTGGGCCATACCCCCCGACAGCTCGCCGACCAGCGCGGTGCATGCGCGCAGCGGAAGACCCACCTCGTCGAGGATGCTCCGGATCTCGGCAGCGACGTTGTTCGGGGCGGTCTCGCGCCGGCCGATGGCGATCTCGAGCTGACGCCCCACCGTGCGCCCTGGGTTGAGCGCAGACGACGCTGACTGCGGCGAGTAGGTCACGTACCCGCCGCGGTACTTGGCCATGCGACGGGACAGCTTGGCCTGCGCGCGCGGCCCGCCGTCGTGCACACCGGCGTACAGGTCGTCGGACGAGACGCCGGGGTACCGCAGCGAGCCTCGGGTCAGCCCGGGGTCGACATCGATCACGCCCATCGCCGCGCGTGCGGACAAGGTCTTGCCCGAGCCGCTGTGGCCCACCACCGCGGTGACCCGCCCAGCGCGCACGTCGAAGGACACGCCATCGACAAGGTTGCGGTCCGGCGTGCGGATCGTCAGATCGCGCAGCTCGATGAGGATCTCCTCGCTCATCGTGCCCTCGCAGCGAGGCGCACGCTCTGCGCGGCCACGGCCACGGACGCCACGAGGAGCAGGCCTACAACCAGCGCATGCACCAGGTCTTCACCGAGCAACGCGGTGTACCCCTGGTACAGCAAAGTGGCCCATGAGTAGGTGCCGTCGGAGTGGGTGAACGACGGCTCGTTCTGGCTGACCGCGAGGTAGGACAGAGCGATCTCGAGGAACACGACCTGCATCGCGACCTCTGCGCCTTGCCGCACGATCACCGGACGCAGGTTCAGACCGACCACATGGTACAGGTAGATGCGCGATGCAGAGAATCCGTGGGCCCGAAGCGCCTCTACGAAGCGTGCGCCGCCGAGGCGGCCGGCGGTGGTGGCGGCCTCGTCCATCGCGCCCGGCGCTGCGAGCACCGCCCAGGCCAGTCCGATCGGCAGCAGGATCTTCCAGTCGGGCGGGAGCAACAGCGCGACCACGAGAATGACCACGAGGCGCGGGAGCGAGCCCACCAGCTCCGAGAACACCTGGATCAGCCCGTCCATGGCAGTGTTGCCGCTGCAGCGCACCAACCCGGCGAAGGTGGCGAGCAGCATCACCAGCGCACCCGACGCGATGGCGGGCAGCAGCACGATGGCGGCGCCCTGCATGGCGTACTCGTGCAGACCGATGCCGCGATCGTCGGTCCCCATCGGCAGGGACTCGAGGGGCCCGAGGTACCTCGCGTCGAGGTCTGGCGTGGACACGAAGTCGGGCGCCATGAACGACATGATGAGCAGGCCGCCCACGAGGGTTGCCGCAACGAAGATGGCAGGCAGCCGAGAGGCGCGACCGTCGCTCATGCCGCCCCTCCCATGACGCCCCGCGGAGCTCGGCGAACGTGGGTGGCGACGGCGATCTCTCCGACGGCCTGGGCGAACAGTAAAGCGGCCGACAGCAGCGCGAACGCCCACGCGGCTGTGAGCACGACCCCGAAGTCTTGCTGGAGGGTGCCCTCCCAGAGGAGCTCCCCCAGCCCGGGGATGCCCAGCACGACCTCCACGACCACCGCGCCGGACATCACATGCAACATCCGGGCTCGGAACTGGCCGATCAGGGACGGGAGTACGTTGGGCAGTGTGTTGCTGAGCACGCTCTCGCCGCGCATGACCGCGATCTGCACGTACCGCTGCTTGAGCTCCTCTTCGAGGGTGGACCGGGTGCCGAGCACCGCTCCAGCGAACGCGCCGTCCGCGATTCCGAGTACGAGCCCGCCGAACAACAGGCGCAGCATGCCCGGCCAGCCGTCATGGCTCAGGGCGCCGAAGTTGATCTGCACCACCGCGGCGAAAGCCAGCGCCAGGATCACGGCTGGGATGAGGCCCATCGCCTGCCACAGCGGGTCGAGGCGCCGCGGCAGCCACCCGAGCGCGGCACCGAACGCTCCGATGAGCATCGGCACCATCGCCAACAGCACCAAGCCGGCGGTGGTGGGGAGTGACTCCCACAGGAGGGCCGAGACCGGGTAGCCCTGGGCCACCCGCCACGAGTTTCCGAACTCACCTACCGCGGCGTTGGTCAGCCAGTTGGTGTAGAAGTGCACCGGGCCCTGGTCGAGCCCCCATCGCGCCGCCAGCTCTGCCGTGCCCGTGCAGATGGCGGGTGGGCAGATGATCGACGCCGGGTCGCCAGGCAGCACCCACATCACTCCGGTGATCACCGCAGGCACCAGAAACGGCAGCGCCAATGCAGCGAACAATCGGACCAGTGGTTGCACCCACCAGCTCAAGCGCGTCTCCTCGGACAGAAATGGGACGGCCCCGCGTCGGGAT
>JBLFXJ010000254.1:0-11949 GCA_047609825.1 Myxococcota bacterium | reverse complement strand
CGATAGCGAAGATTCGGGTGAGCTGCTCCGCGGTGAAGGTCGGCGGGGTCCCAGATCTTGGGGCGTCCTGCAACAGCTGTATGAGGAGGCGAGTAAGGTCCGCGTCATTCGCGCCTTCCTCCTCCGCCTTCACAAGCCGAAGACACCCATCGTCCCACCGCTTCCGCCAGCGTCGAACTCGCTGCCGGTCAACGCCGAGGCGGCGAGCCTGCTCCACGTTGGACACCCCATCCGCCGACATGAGGATGATGCGGCATCGCTCGATGAGGCGGTGTGGAGTGCCCGCCTTGTTGCGACACCATCGGTCGAGGATGCTGCGCTGCCGGTCTGATACACTGATCTTGACGGCTCTGGCCATGGAGAGACCCCTTCGATAGTGGGATCCGCCGATACTGACATCACCGCAAGCACAGTGTCAAGACCGGATTGTTATTTCAGCCGAGGTCATCTAGGTAGGCGCCTGCTTTCGCTGGGAAGGGCTGCTACTGGACGAGCGTCGACGTTGGGAAGGGGCGGCCGACTCGGTAGAGCGGCCAGTTCTCGACTTGTACTTATTCTTGTACTTATTCTTGTACTTCGGCGTGACTTTGCTCTTCGTTCTCGCCGCCATGGCGGTTCTCTCGCGATCAGCGGGCTGCACGATTCTTCGTGGCCAGCTCGTGGTCAACCCGAGCCATGCACCAACGCCGCTAGACAGTCCCCTTTCCTGCTGGCACCATCGTGATCTGTGCGCGCCCGTCGCGCCAGAGGAGAGTGTGGTGATGCGATCCATGAGCCGGTGTGCGGTGTGGCTGGCGCTGGTCTGTGGGTCGTACTCGGCCGAAGCGGGGGACTGGCGCAAGCCCAAGCTGTCGGACATCAGCGGCACCGGCCTGGCGGGTCAGAGCTGGGCGGAGCTCGGCACGGCGAGCCGGGCGCTGCCGGAGTTCGGCTCTGTTCACGACCCGGTTTGGGGGGGCACCGCCTGGCGGGCCAATCGGGTCGAGGTGCGCTTTGCAACCCGCAACGACGCCTCCGGCGACACGCTGTTCCTGGGGCCGTTGTGCGAGGCCACTGTGCACCTGCTGCCCGACGACAGCGTGTGGCGCGTGGATATGCAGCCGGTGGTGAAGCGTGTGGGCACCATCAAGCCCACTGACCCCGTCGCGGTGGATGCCAACGGCGTCTGGTTTCGCACGGCCAACCCCGAGGTCTTGGTCTGGTATCGCGGCGGCGAGCTGTACAAGTATTCCGACCGGAAGGGGCAGGAGTACCAGCGCGCGGTGGTGGTCTCGCGCATCTTCGACGTGGACCGCTTCTACGACAGTGAGGGCATCTGGCCCATCGGCGATCTGCACACCGAGATCAGCCTGCGCAGCCAGGAGGGCGAGCTGGCCAAGGCGCTCAAGCTGGCCGGCTGGGCCCCCGACCCCTGTGACGACTGCTCCACGACCCCGCTCCGCAAGGCACTGCTCGCGCCGCTCAACGAAGCGGTGCGCGCCGAGAGAGCCGCGGTCGACGCCGCTTGGGAGGCCGCGGATGCCCCCGGCCGACTGGAGCTCGCGTCGCGCTGGTTGATAGCCCGCGAGGCGGTGGCTACGCCGCTGTATGATGACCACATCGAGTCTGAGGCGTGGCGGATCAGCGGGGAGCCTATGGTGCGGGCCCTGGCCGCCGACCTCGCCGAGCGTCTGGCCGAGGGCCAGCAGGCGAGTGCGTATGTGACCCAGCAGTACGCCTTTCGGGTGTGGCGCAAGACGCCAGGTATTGGGGTCTCCAACCCGTCGGGTGAGGTCCTGTGGGAGTCGCTGTGGGAACGCTTCGCGCCGGTGCCCGAGGCCTATGCACGGCGGCCCGAGGACGTGCGCGGCGATGTGCAGCTCGTGGTCGACGCGCCCATCTCCATCAACGCCACGGCGTCGACCCGCTCCCACACCCGCCAGGCCCGGGTGCGGGTGCTCAAGCCCGAGTTCAACAACCTGTACGCCACTTGGTTTGGCTACCAGGGCGAGCTCGAGAGCCGTGCCAAGCTGATCAGCGAGACCTGTCAGTCGACGACACAGACCATCGTGCTGCAGAGCGCATCCAGCCGGACCCGAAACGAGCAGTTCACCGACTGCAACTCGGTGGGCTGTGTCACCGGCGTGCGCACCATCCGCGAGACTGTGCCCGAGTTCTCAACCACTGTCAGCTCGCTGCCCTCCGGCTGCTCGTCGTTGATCGGGGCCTACTCGAATCTAAGCCGACGCTGGGGAGGCAGCCGCCCGCCGAAGTACGTCTACAACTGGGTCACCGAGACCCGCGAGATCACCGGCGAGTGGCAGACCTGGACCGGCAGTGCGCGCCGCAAGGCCCGCCTGGTAGCCCCCGACATCACCGTGGCGCTAGACGAGCAGATCAAGCTGCCTCTGCGACCACGCCTGCGTCAGACCGGCGGCAAGGTCGACGTGGACCAGTGGGTCGACGAGGCCCAGCTGACCGCGGAGCTCAAGGACCGCTTCAACAAGAACGAGCAGACCGCGCTGACCGAGCTCATCCGCAGGCGCATCGCCGCCGACTCCGAGCCTGGGACCGCCGAGCGGGCGTGGCTCGACCACCTGTTCTTGGAGGGCGAGGCCCCGCTTCCAATGCTCACCGATACCCCGGAGCCCGAGATCGGCACGGAGTACCGCATCCACAGCTACGGCGCGGCGAGCGAGGTCGACCCCGTGGGTTCGGTCGCCCTGCGTGGCAAGCGCTGGCTGGCGGTGACCCCGGCGGGCTCATGGGCCGTTCTCGGCGGCGACCGGCAGCTCGGCACGAAATTCAGCAATGCCTCCTCGATCAACGTGAACATCGTGCCCGACGTGGGCCGGCTGTTTCGCGCGTCACAGGGAGACCGAGTGGTGGCCACCGAAGACGGCTACCCGGTGGTCTACGACACCGCCGGCGACCCACACCAGTGGTACACGGCCTTCCACCACGACAGCCAGGCCGAGATCCGAGGCGTGACCGCCGGCGACGCGGTGCTGCTGCAGGCCGAAGACGGCCTGCGCTTCTGGGACCCCATGCGTGACAGTCTGGGCGAGCCGTTCCAGACCGACGGCCCCACCTGGTCCGGCTCCGAGGCCGACACCGTGTGGGTCAAGCGCGGCACCGACCTGTGGCTGCAGAACCCAGAGGGTGAAGTGATCGAGCAGCCGCTCACCCCGCCCTTCGCTGCGCATTGGATCTGGGCCCATCCCAACGGCCGCTTCGTGCTGGTGGAGTCCGTCGGCGAATACCGCTCAATCGTAGTCATGGAGCGCCGCACCGGCGACGTGGCCGCCGACCTCACCCGCTTTGACCTGTTGGGACAGCACCCTACCGATGGTTGGTCGGACAGCGGCGTGAGCTGGACCAAGTACCACGGCGTGCACGTCGCTAACGTGCTAACGGGGTGGATGGAGGCGGGGTTGATCTCGGAGATGAAGCTGGAGGCGGCGGTGGTGGAGGAGTAGGTGCTATCGCCAGGTCTGCCGCTCCGATGACCGTTCGCGCCATCGTGCGAGGCGTCTGGGTTGCGCCACGGCTGCTGCACTTTTCTTCCCGAACCTCATCTCTTCCCGGCCAGGGAAGGCCCAGGTGAACAACCGGCCGCCTAAGCTCTTCGGCTCGCGGGGAACGGACCCGTGCGTGTGCACTGCGCCAACATACGCATTTGCGTGACAGAACGTCGGGTATCAGTGGAGATGGTCCATCATCTTGCTGGGCTTCAACTGCTTCAGTGCACACCGCCACTGCAGCGTCGCCCAGCTTAGGGACTGGCCCAAAATAAGTTGTGCAGCACCGAGGGGGCTCCAGGGAGTCCAGGGCAAGGAGGATGACGGAGGGGATAGCGTGCTATCCCGAGGGAAGACGACGCAGAACTGGGCTTCCTGGGGCACTCGAATGCAACAATCTATTTTGGGCCAGTCCCTTACCCCCCATTCGCCGCGCCACATCCGACCAGCTCATCCCCGCCCCGTGATTTACTTTAAATAGCATCCGTTATCGGCGTTTTCAAGGGGTCGGCGGGGGTTGTGCGGCGGCGGACTCGATGGCGTGATGGCCAGAGAAAGGTGCTGCGTACTTCACATAGGGCTTTGAATGACTTGTCCTCCCGCATGCTGGGGTTTGTGTGGGGCCGGTGGGGTGACCTGCCGGTCTACCCGACCTCCCAGCGGACGAGGTGGCGGCGGCCGCTGACGGTCGTCCACCCTGGAGTACGAGTACAGGCAGCATGAGTCCACTCGTCGGTGCATCCTGCCCATCCTGCGCTCTCGCGGAGCCGACCGCAAGCCCTTGGACCGTGGGGCCCGCGAGCTGGAGCCGCGACTCCGACTCGCGGCGCGGGCAGACCGGCCACGCGTCGTGGAGCAGACGGACCCCCGCGTCGACGCCTCAGCCCCTCCTCCACCCACGGTGGTGTCTGCCCGCCTCACGGTCCTCCACAGCCCGCCGACCGCGGCGGACCCCGCGCGCTCCGAGCCAGCCAGCGTGCACGCCTTCGCCGTCGAGGTCCGCCGCCCGGACGTGGTTCAGGAAGTCGCCGTCGTCCCCCACGATCGCAGCATCCCAGGCCGTGTCCGGCCGCGCCCCGGAGAGCAGCGGGCCAAGGTACAGCGCCACCGCCCCCCGCTCCGCGCCGAGAGCGGCCTCTCCGGGCGCGACGCCGACCCACAGGTCGGCCTCTCCGTCGCCGTTCGCGTCGGTGGGGGACAGGCCGTAGCTGCCGAACGCGCCACCCTCCGGCGCCGTGCCGAACAGTACATTCGACCGAGCGTCGACTTAACGGTAGATTCGGGCGCACCCAGCGGGTCGGCCTCCCCGACCAGCGGGCCGGTGATCAGCCGCACGCCGGCGGAATCGGGGGCGAGTGGATCGGCGTGGACCGTGACGGCCAGATCCGGGCTGCCGTCGTCGTCGAGGTCGCCGACGGGCCAGGCCATGGACACCCTGCCCTCGGCGGGGAGGAGCGTCGCCACCGCGAGGTCGGCGATGCGCCACTCACCGGGCGGGGGGCGGCCCGAGATCACCGCGAGCGCGGTTCGGCCGTCGGGCTGTTGGTACTTGGTGCTCCAGTCGCCGACGCCGGCCAGATCCAGGTCCCCGAGGGCCCAGGTGAAGTCGTTCCCCCAGGTGCCCGGGCCGGGGCCGAGCACGATGGCGGTGGCGAGCTCGGTGTCGCACGCCTCGGCGCGGCCGCTGCAGTCATCGTCCACGAGGTCGCCACATACCTCGAAGGCGTCCGGGTTCACGTCGTGGTCCTCATCATCGCAGTCGTAGGGCAGGCGCACCGGCGACCAGCCCGGCGCCTCGGCGCAGCGAAGCCGCAGGTCGCCGGCCGCGACGAAGCCGTCCTGGTCGGCATCCACGCCGTAGGGCGTGCCGGAGCCGACGCCCGGGTCGTCATCGTCGCAGTCGTCGCCGTTGTCGACCCAGTCCGGCTCTGGCAGGCAGCGGTCCGCGGGCGCGTCGGGGTTTCCCAGGCCGTCGCCCTCCCGGTCGCGCCACGCGGGCTCGGTGCCCGTGGCGCCGCCCGGGTCGTCCGCGTCGCGCGCGCCGTCGCAGTCGTCGTCGACGCCGTTGCAGCGCTCCGGTGCGCCGGGGTGGATCGCGGGAGCGCCATCGTCGCAGTCGCCGTCACGGGTGGCATGACCCTGGGGTGGAGTGCAGCCCAGCACCTCTGGCCCGGAGCCGTACCCGTCGCCGTCCGCGTCGACCCAGGAGCGGGTCTGGACGCCCTCGTCCACAGCGCCGTCGCAGTCGTCGTCCACACCTTCGCTTTCGCGCGCCCGCCACAGACGCACCTGAAATCGCGATCATCGGCTCAACCGTCTTGCTCGCCCCTGTACCGCATCCGTCGAAGTATACCTGGACGAAGTCGAAGCCAGCGTGTCGGGGTGTGCCCGCGGTCCGGCGGTTCGCGGATGCCGGAGGGCGGATACCGGGTCGCGGATGCCGGATGCCGGATGGCGTTGATCGTCCTCCTCGGAGTTCCCCATGAGCCGCCCACCCTGGTCGACCGATCACTTCTGGCACCCCGACCGCGCCCGGGCCGCCATTCGGGACCGATTCCCGGCGGTGGCCTGCGACACGGTGGAGGCCCTCGGAGAGGGCTGGGATAGCCAGGCATTCCGCGTGGACGGCACGTGGGTGTTCCGATTCCCCAAGCGCGACGACGTGGTGCCACACCTGCGCCAGGAGATCGCCGTCCTCCCTCGGCTCAGCCTCCCCATCCGCAAGCCTGAGTTCGCGTGGATCGGCGAGCCCGGCGGCGATGTGCCGGTGCCGTTCGTGGGCTACCGGCAGATCCCGGGCACGCCACTGGGCGAGCTGCCCCTGGACGCGCTCGACGTGCCCGCTGTGCTCCACAACCTGTTGGATGCGCTCGATGCGATCCATGCGACACCGCTCACCGGTCCGGTGGCCGCCGTGCAGGGTTGGGCGCCGGGCCCGCCGGTGGTCGCGAGCCTCGACGAGGCAGGGCTGTCGAGTGAGCCCCTGGTGCAGTGGGCTGTGACCCGTCTGCGCGACCCGGGCCCCGAGCGGGTGCTGCTGCACGACGACACGGGGCCCGAACATGTGCTGATGCAGGACGGAGCGCCCATCGGCCTGATCGACTGGGGCGACCTTGGTGTCGGGGATCCGGCACGGGATCTGGTGGGGCTGCTCGCGTGGTCGGGTGTCGAGCCGTTGCGGGAGGCGCTGGACCGCACTGGCGCCGACCCGGCGCTGCTGGACCGTGCCATCGGTCGACGCGTGTACTACGCGCTCGGCGCGTGGCGGGATGGGCTCCGGTTCGACCGGGCCGACATGGTGCAGACCTCGGTAGGGGTGCTCAGCCGACTCAGAGAGGAGCTCGGAGAGCGCTGAACGGTCAGGCCTGCGGCGGACCGCTCGGCGCGTCGAGCACGCTGCGCACCAGCTCCAACAGCGCCGCCCGCGTGAACGGCTTGCCCAGCACGGGGCCTCCCTCGATCGGTCGGGGCTCGTGGCTCGCCGGACCGGGCGTGTAGCCGGAGATGAACGCCACCTTGAGTTCAGGTCTTTCCGTGCGGACTCTGCCCACGAGCTCGCGCCCTCCCATGTTCGGCATCACCACGTCGGTGAGCAACAGGTCGAACCCGGGGCCATCCGATTGCAGGAGGGCGAGGGCCTCGACACCGTCGGCCGCGGTGCTCACCGTGTAGCCGGCCGATCCGAGGATGATCGCCACGATATCGCGGATGTCCGCGTCGTCTTCGCACAGCAGGATCGACTCCGTTCCATCGACCGGTGGCGGCGATGTGGAGGGTCTTGGGTCCGCGCTCGTCCCGTCGTGCGGGTCGGCGGCTGGCAGGTGGAGGGACAGCGTGGTGCCGACACCCAGCTCGCTCTCGATGTCGATGGTGCCCCCCCACTTCGCCACCAACCCGAAGATCGTGGACAGCCCGAGGCCGGTGCCCTCGCCGGGAGGCTTGGTCGTGAAGAACGGCTCGAACGCGCGCCGGCGGGTGTCCTCCGACATCCCTTCGCCGGTGTCGGTGGCCGTGAGCCGCACATACGGCCCGGGCGCTGGGAACCGCTCGTCCCCCGGCGAGGCCGTCACCCGCGCCAGCCCGAACACCAAGCGCCCTCCGCTGGGCATCGCGTCTCGGGCATTCACCGCCAGGTTCAGCACGACCTGCTCGAACTGGCCGCGGTCGATCAACACCTCCATGGCGCCGGCCGGCCGCTCCAGCTCGACCGCCACGTCCGGGACGATCCGGTGGAGCATGCCGCGGATCTCGTCCAGCGTAGCCCCGAGATCGAGCACCTCCGGGCGGCTGCTGTCGCTGCGACTGAACACCAGGAGCTGTCGGATCAGGTCGGCTGCACGCATGCCGCCGGCGGCCGCGCGGTCCAGGCGGGCCAGCGCTACCTCCGTCGCCGGTGTGTCGGCGCGGAGGTTCATCTCGGCGAGCTCCAGCTCGCCGAGGATCACGGTGAGAACGTTGTTGAAGTCGTGCGCCACCCCTCCTGCGAGCTGACCCACCGCCTCCATCTTCTGGGCTTGGAGGAGCTGGGCCTCCAGGCTGGCCCTCTCAGTCACGTCCTCGATCATCGAGGCCAGACCGATCACCGCGCCATCGGCGTCCACCAGGTGCGTGTGGAACCACACGCACTGCACCTCTGCGCCGTCCTTGCGGGTGTGCTGCGCGGTGCTCCGTGTGCCACCGAGCCGGGTCAGCAGCGCCTCGCTCTCCTCCCCCCGGTGGGCCGGAAAGAACTCCGACAGGGGTGTGCCCAGCGCTTCCGCCGCGCTGCGCCCGAAGATCCGTTCTGCGGCGGGATTCCAGCTCGACACCACCAACCCGCTGTCCCACTCGACAACCCCCAACAGTGAGCGCTGCACATGGGTGGAGAGCTTCTGCTCGGATGCCCGCAGGGAGGCCTCGGCGCGATGGCGGTTGGCGATGCTCACCGCCAGCAGACCGATCACCGCCACGAGGAAGCTGAAGGTGGCCCCGATGGCCCAGACCAGCCCGCGGTTCTCCGTGTAGAACGTCACCGGCCGGTACTCGACCCGCGCGCTGGGTGGGAGCAGGTGCTTGGAGATGCCGAACCGGCGCAGCTGGCGGTAGTCGAAGGTGGGCCGGTACTCCGCCTTGGGCACCGCAGGGATTGTCGAGACGTCCTCGCCCTCCAACACCCGCTTGGCCATGGCGGCGGCGTTCCTCCCGTGCAGGTAGGGATCGTTGAGGTTGCCCCCGACGATTCCCTGGCCCATCAGCAGGGCGCCCCACATTCCGTAGATCGGGACAGCGCTGCGCTCGGACAGCACCGGGAGGTCTTCCGAGAACGAGAAGTAGTTCCCCGCGTTGTCCTTGTGGATGGCCAGCAGCAGCAGCACCGAGTGCTCGTCGAGCGCAGCGACCTGCTCATACAGCTCGGGCAGCGCGAAGTCGTCCCACAGCTCCAGCGTCACCCGGTCGGCATCGGCGGTCTGTGCGTGCGCCGCCATCACCTCGTGGGCCCGAGCGCCCATGCTCTGTCCGAACGAGGTCTGGTCGCCCAACATGATGATGCGCTCGACCTCCGGGTGCACCTGCCGGATCAGCGCGACATTGCCGGCGATCTCCATGCCCTCGTGGATTCCGGTGAACTGGGACCGGCTGGCGAGCAGCGCAGGATCCAGGGCGTTGACCCCGGAGAAGATCACCGGCGAGACCGGGAACAGCTCGTCTCGATTCGCCAGGAGGTACAGCAGGGCGTAGTCGTCGGTGGAGATGATCACGGACGGCTGGAAGTCGGCATACTTGTGGCGATACAGCGCCGTGAGCCTCTGCTGGTAGTCGTCGTCATCGACGAATCGTCGGCCATCCATGTACTCGACGTACAGCCGCTCATCGGCGATGTACCCGGCGAATTCGTCCTGCACGCCGCGCACGAGCTCAGACGTCCACTCGTACTGCGGGTGGTACGAGTTGATCATCAGCACCCTCGCCTTGTCGGACGGCTCGGCGTAGGCCACGGCTGTGAGGAGGTGCAGGCAGGCAACCAGGAGCCAGGCCGTGGCGGAGGTGCGGCGTGCCGCGGTGAGCGTCCAGCGCACGCTGCGGCGTGGGTGAGGCGCGATCCTCGGCATTTGGGTCGGCGATCGGTTGCCCATCCCCTCCCGCGTCGCGGGCGACGCTGACGCGAGTGTACCGGGGGGGAGGTGGGGCGTGGGCTGTGAGCCGAACGGATCGAGGTACGCTGCTGGCTGAGAGCGTCCCGTCGGGTCGGGCTCTGGCGCGCGCGGTGCCTCGATCGAGCACGGTCGCGGTGCGATCCGGCGTCCGGGACGTCCTGTTTGCAGGGCGCTCCCGGCGCCCACTGTCCTGTCTGGGAGGTCCCATGTTGTTCGCCGCCCTCGCCGCCCTCGCCCTCGCCCAGGCCCCGGATCAGGTCGCCGAGGAGGTGGTGGTCTACGGCGACCCACTGGCCCCATGGGACCAGACCCGCTGGTGGGTGGCCGCGGAATCGCTCACCGACTCCGGCGCGCTGCGGCTCACCACGCCCGGCGGAAGCTTTCGCGCGCCCGCATGGCAGGTGTCTGCCTTGTTGTTCTGCCAGGTCCTCGAGCACCGGCGGTCCGGCGGTCTGGTGGAGTGCACCCCCGAGGCGGTGGCCGTGCGGGCCGTGAGCGTGGACAGCTGGCAACGCCCCGAGGACCGACGGCGGGTGGACGGCGGCTTGTCAGACCTGCGGCGGGAGATGTTGGGGGCACGCATCCACTTGCGGGTGCGCGACCACGGCAGCGTGCACCTGGTGCAGAACGAAGACGGGGCCGGGGCGTCGGCGGCGCTGGTGCTGGAGCGGGCGATCAATGCCTTTCACCTTGATCTTCCGGAGTATGGCTGGTTTGATGGACAGCGGTGGGAGGCGCTCTCGGAGCCCCTGCTGGATCTGTCCGAGGCCGGTGAGGGGTTTGGTCTCGAGCGCGTGGTGCATAGCGCCCATTCGTTTCGGGGGCACACCGTGATCCAGACGTTGGGCGAGGCGAACAAGGAGACCGTGGTCGGGGTGCGAAGGCCCACGTCGTCTGGCCCGAGCATCCCGCTGACCCATGCGGAGCGGTTCATGCCGGAGTGGCGGGCGCACTTCGAGGAGGTCACGGTGCCATCGCAGCTCCGGCTCGAGGCGGCGGCGGTGTTCGACCGGGAGCGGGGGTTCATGACCGAGCGGGTGTGGTCGATGGTCGGCACGGGCAGCTACCCCGTGCGTCGGATCGGGCGGCTGGAGCTGCTCGACGCCGACACGGTGGTGGACCTCGGGCCGTCCGGCCAGGTCGCGCCGCCCGGGGTGGTCCGCCCGGGGCTGCTGCCGTGGGTGTCGCTGGACCCGGGGGCGAGCCGGTGATCTGGACGGTCGCCGCCATCGCTGCGCCGCTCGTGGTGCGTGTGCCCGTGCCGACCACCACGCTGTATGACGTGGCGGACCGGGTGTGCCTGACGGTGCCCACGGCCCAGTCCATCGACCCCACCGAGGTGGATGACGGCCGGTTCGAACTGACCTGCAGCGCAGACGGGTCTCGCGCAGAGGTCTGCCTCAAGCTGCTGCTTGCGGAGTGGCCGGAGCGGGTCGCCCCGCTGGACTGCGGGCCAGTGCGCCTCGTGCCGGTGCCGGCGTTCGACCCCGGCGAGTCGATCGGCGACGGGGTGCGCATCCTGCGTCGGGTGAGCCTGGTGCAGGCGAGCTTCCGAGCCCCGATGCCTGACGCCCCAGGGCTGCTGCCCGGCGGCCGGTGTGGCGTGACGAATGGCCAGCTGTGGGTCGTCGCACCTCCGCAGCCGAAGCACCAGGCGTGCACCCTGGTGACGGCCGAGGGGGAGCGGGTGGTGCCGGTGACGCTGGTGGACCGGCTCTGACCGAGTGGTGGGTCGCAGGCCCGGTCTCCGCCGATCGGGGCGTCCCTGATCACACCTCCCCCACCTCCACCTATGCAGGGGTGGAGGTCGCATGCTCCTGCTCGCACTCACCCTCGCGCTCGGCGTCGCCGCCTCGCCAGAGCCGACGCTCACCGCCGGGTGGGAGGTGCGCCACGAGTCCGGCGGCCGCCTCGCCCTGGCCCGCGCCCAGCGCACCGCCCTGCTTCGCGCGCTGGGAGACGCCACCGATCCGGAGTGGTCGCGCCGCGAGTGGCTCTCCGCCCACGCCGACGGGCTGCGCGCCCTCGCCGACGCCGAGGCGGCCCGCCGGGGCGAACTCGCCGTGGTCCATGCCGACGACCGCCTGGCGGCCGACGCGGCGGCGCAGGCCCGGGCCGAGGTGGAGCGGCTCGAGGCCCGACGGGCACGACACGACGACACGCTGGCCCATGCGCGGGCGCTGGACGGCGAAGCGCGCGCCTGGGCCGCCGCTGAGGCACCCGCGTGGACGCCCGTCGAGTGGGCCCCGGTGGGCGACGCGGTGGCCCACGGCGACCCGTCTGCCGCCCGGTATTGGTCCCGCGGCCTCGGCGGC
>JBLFXJ010000253.1:0-11963 GCA_047609825.1 Myxococcota bacterium | reverse complement strand
GGTGGGGTGTTCAGGATGGTAGCAGCGCCGCTGGACGCCTCCTCCCCCGCGTCCAAACCATCGGTCGGGGTGGCGTGGCAGCGCACCTCCTGGCCTCGGGTGGGACCGACGATCTCATCGCCGGTGCCGTCGAGGGGCTCGCCGGTGGCGGTCCAGCGGTAGGTGAACGAGACGGCGTCGCCATCGACATCCACCACCTCCGCCGGCACACACCGGATGGGCTCACCGGCGACCGCGAGCTCGGGCTCGACCGTGAGCGCGCCCAACACGGGCGGGGAATTGGCCATGATGGCCGGTTGCGAGCGCACCGGAGCGCTGAGTACGTACCCATCCGAGGCTTGAGCGGTCACGGTGACGGCCTGGCTCCTTGCCAGCCCGAAGCTCTGGAACACCGGGCCTTCGGCGGCCTGAACAGGCACACCGTCCACGTCCCATCGGAACTCCAGCTGGAGTGGATCGCCGTCGGAATCGGTGGCTCGCGCGGACGCGATCAGCGGCACGCCGGGCCGCGGCGTGCCCGGCGTGAGCACCACGTCGTACACCTCCGGGGGGTGGTTGCGCGCCACACCGCCGGTGTCGGCCGCGGGTTGTGAGCCGCTACAGCCGATCAGTCCAGCGAGGAGTCCGACAGCGGCCCACCCCGAGGAACGAGCGGTACGCTCGCGAAAGGACGACGAGCGGCTGACCGCCGCAGGCCGGAGCACGGCGACGGCGTAGGGCATCCAGTGTGGCATGACCGGCCCATTAACACCGATGGCGTTAGCTCGGCTCCATGTCTGTTCCTACCGTTTTGGTGCATGGGTACCTGTGTCCGAAGCAGTTCATGCTCCCGCTGAAGTGGCGGCTGGCCCGTAAGGGCTTCGACCCACACCTGGTGGACCTGTCGCCGCTGTGCATCCAGGACGTGCGCACCCTCGCGGGTCAGCTGCGCGAGAACGTGGACCGGGTGCGGCAGCGCACGGGTGCTGAGCGGGTGGTGTTGGTTGGCGTGAGCCAGGGCGCGTTGATCGCGCTCCAGTACCTGCACCACGAGGGCGGCGCAGAGGCGGTGAGCCACTTCGTCGCGGTCGGCGCGCCGCTCCGGGGCACCTGGTTCGCGTTGGTCGGGCTGCCGCTGCTCGGTGGGGTCAGCCGCGGAATCTGGCAGACGCTCCCGGGGTCGTCCATCGTCGACGACCTGCAGCGGCGCGGGGTGCCCAAGGGCGTGCAGACCACGGTGGTGAGCATGGTCGGCGACGTGGTGGCCCCGCCGTCCCGCTGCCGCCTCGCAGGCGCCGAGGAGAGCGTGTTGCCGGCCTCGTTCGTGCCTGCGGCGCATCAGTGGCTGATCATGAGCCGCCGTGCCGCGGATGCGGTGGACGCGGCCGTAAACGGTTGAGCTTCAGCTTGCCAGGGTGATGGACTGGTGGTGCCACGGCACCGTGACCTTCCATCCGAGTTCGGTCTCGATGCGGTGCCGGAGCCCGTCCGCCGCCACCGGTTCCCCGTGGTTCACGAATGTGTGGTTCGGTGGGGCGTCGCAGGCCGCGAGCCAGTGCATCAGCTCGTCGGTGTCGGCGTGGGCTGAGAGGTTGTGCAGGGTGCGCACCTCCGCGTCGATCACCACGGGCATGCCGAAGATCCTGACCGTGTGCTTGCCAGCTTGCAACGAGGCGCCACGGGTGCCGCCGGCCTGGAACCCGGTGAGCAGGATCGTGTGCCGAGGGTCGTGGCCGTACACCCGCAGGTGGTGCAGCACCCGGCCTCCGCTGATCATCCCGCTGCCGGCGATCATGATCGCGGGCGAGGTGAGGCGATCGAGAGCCATGGACTGTTCGCGGGTGGAGGCGACCCGCGCCACGCCCGCGATGTCCGCGGCCTGCTCCTCCGACAGGCCATACTCGGCGGCGTGCTTGGTGAACACCTGGGTGGCGCCGTCCGCCAGGGGGCTGTCGAGCCAGATCGGCACCGGCGGGATCTTGCCGCGGGTGCGCAGCTGATGGAGGTGGTACAGCAGCCGTTGGGTGCGGCCCACTGCGAACGCCGGCACGATCACGTGTCCGCCTCGTGCCACCGTGCGCCGGATGATGGCGCCGAGGTCGGCCTCGGGATCGGCGTCGGAGTGATGCCGGTCGCCGTAGGTTGACTCGACCACCAGGGCGTCCAGGTCTGGCAGCGGCGTCGGCGAGCCCAAGAGGGGGTCGTCGGTACGCCCGAGGTCGCCGGAGAAGCCGAGGCGGCGGCCTCGCCAGCTGATCACAGCGCTGCACGCGCCCGGGATGTGACCGGCGCGCACGAAGCGCAGGCTGATGCCGTCCATCAGCGGCACATCGGTGTCCACCGGCACGGGGTGGAGGTGGGCCAGGGCTGCCTTGGCTTCTGCTGCGGTGTACAGCGGCAGGGCCGGAGAATGGCGCGAGTATTCATACCGATTGGCCCGTTTGGCCTCTTCCTCCATCAAGTAGCCAGAGTCGGGGAGCAGCAGGCCGCACAGGTCGGCCGTGGCCGCCGAGCAGTACACCCGCCCGGTGAATCCCTGCTTCACGAGCCGGGGCAGGTAGCCCGAGTGGTCGATGTGGGCGTGGGTGAGCACGATGGCGTCCAAGCTCGCCGGCTCCACCGGAAACCGGTCCCAGTTCTGCAGCCTGAGCTGCTTGAACCCCTGGAACAGGCCGCAGTCCACCAGCACACGGTGGTCGTCGTCGGAGATCAACGTGCGGGAGCCCGTGACCGTACCGGCCGCGCCCAGGAACTGCAGGGTCGGATTGCGCATTTTTTGCCCTCGTCGATCGGTGGTTGGCCCGCTGTAGACGTCAAAAATACGTACGAAGCTGGGTGAACGCCGTGACGGGGTACAGCCCGAACTCGCTCCGGATGCCCATAGCCCGTGACAGCGCGGCCCCGTCCAGCGGGCTGCCGTCGGTCGCGAACACCGCTGAGAGACCCACAACTTCGGGTCGGGCGCCCACACCGGCGTAGGCGCCGACGGCGATGGCAGTGTTGTCGCCGATGGACGCGGAGACATTCGGGATCACCAGCGCCGAGGGATCGACCGGATTCGTGAGCACTGCAAGGCTGCCCATCACCGTGGGCGTGATCTCCTGCGCCACCGCCAGTCCCAGGTAGGCCACCCCCACCGTGAACAGCTCGCCGCGGGCGAACCGGTCTGACGACAGCTGCTCCAGGTACCGGTCGGGATCGGTGGTGCCGAGCGTCTGCACGTAGGCCTCGCCCGACAGGGTGGTGGTACCGGTGGGCCGGTAGTCGGCGCCGAGTACGCCGCGGAAGAAGGGTTCTTCCTCGGTCTCGACGGGTACCGTCACCGCCCCGTCGGCGTGGAGCGCGACGGGGCCCACGCTGGTCATGGTGGTGGCGCCGACAACCGCGTCTCCGCGGATCCACCCGACGAACAGGCCGAGGTCGGTGACCGCTGCGGTGGCCTGCCCATACAGCGCGCCCGACATGCCATCCGCGGCCCAGTCACCCGCATAGGCGCCCACCGCCGAGATACGACCGGTGCCGCCGATGTAGGTGTCTACCCGGAGGGCGTCGATGCCCGGCTTGTACTCGGTGTCGATCGTGGTGGGGAAGAACGGGTTCACCAGGTCGAGTGGGGCGAAGAACATCCCGCTGCCGAAGGTGACCGGCTGCCGGCCCAGGGTCACGTCCACTTGGCCGGCGGTGGCCTTCAGCGCCAGCCTGTCGGTGCGACCGATCAAGGTGTGGTTGCCCCCATCGAGGGCCTGCCAGGTGAGGTCCACCGCCTCGGGAGCGTCGACGAGCACGCCACTGCCGAAGCCCGATGTCGACAGCCCCGTTCCAGGAGGGGCGACCACCGAGCTCACCATGTGCGCCGCCTCGAGGCGCAGCATGTCGCCGTACCGCACCACCACATTCAGCCGCGCATTGGTGATCCCTTGGCCGGTGGCGGTGGGCTTCGGCAGGCGGATCCCGTCCACGGCTGCCCAGTCGCCAGTGACCACACCCTCCACCACGGCCGCGGTCAGCTCGTCCTCAGAGATGGCGGACAAATCGGCGAACAGCAGGTGGTCAACCGGGGCGGTCACTACTCCGAACGCCTTGAGGTGTCCGCTGACCTCCGCCGACCAGGGAGACGTGGTCTCCTGTGCCCAGGCGGCGAGAGTGCATATCGCCAGGATCACGGCCGTACATCCCGGGCGGAGGCGCCTGACGGGTCGTAGTGCGCGAGGCTGCGGATGCACACAAACATGCCATCTCCCTTGGCGGTGTCGTAACCGCGACCGGCCGGGTCGTTGGACGGACACCCGTCTTCACCCGGCCATGGCCGATCCTCCTTCATCACCGCCCAAACAGCAGCGCCCCGAGACCCAGCCCCGTTCGCCTGGCCACTGCCGCCCGGAATCACCACCCAACCCCAAAAATGACTGGCCTACGCCCCGCCGCCGCCCGGACCCACGCGAGCGAAGGTGCCGTGTAAGTGGGGGGACCCCAGACGCCGCCAGCAGGGGACTTCGCGGCCATGGGACGAAGTCCCCTGGCCTCCCCATCCGCGATGCCGCGGATGGGGAGGACCCACGCCAGCAGGCACCGGCTCTCGCCAGATCCGTTCGAACCCAGATCTTGCGCCTCTGAGAGACCATCGGCCCCTCTGATCCACCCGAACCCAGATCCTTCGCGCCGCCCGGCCCCTTCACAAGATCCGTCCGAACTCCTCAACGCATCGTCATCCGACACTGGCAGCCTGGCGCCGAGCCGCTACGCTCCGCGCCATCGGCGGAGGACGGACAATGCGGCGTGCAGACAAGGCGAAGCGGATCGGGGAGATCCTGGACGAGCTGTACCCGGAGACGCCGGTGCCGCTCGACCACAGCGACCCGTTCACCCTGCTGGTCGCGGTGCTCCTGTCCGCGCAGACCACCGACAAGAAGGTCAACGAGATCACCCCGGCCCTGTTTCAGGCAGCACCGACACCCGCTGCCCTGGCCGCGCTGTCGGTGGCCGAGATCAAGGAGTTCATCCGGCAGGTGGGGCTGTCGAACCAGAAGGCGAAGAGCCTGAAGGGGCTGGGCGAGCAGCTGGTCGCGTTGCACGGGGGGGAGGTTCCAGCGTCGTTCGAGGCGCTGGAGGCGCTGCCCGGCGTCGGTCACAAGACCGCCTCGGTGGTAATGGCCCAGGCGTTCGGCGTGCCGGCGTTCCCGGTCGACACCCACATCCACCGGCTCGCGGCGCGGTGGGGGCTGTCTGACGGGACCACGGTGGTGAAGACGGAGCGGGACCTCAAGGCCCTGTACCCGCGGGAGCGGTGGAACACCCTGCACCTGCAGATCATCTTCTTCGGACGCGAACACTGCCCGGCGCGGTACCACGATCTGGCCACCTGTCCGATCTGTGGCTGGGCGGCGACGAAGAAGCGCATTGCGACCGAGGCGGCAGAGCGTACGCAGGGGAGGCGTACCCGGGCGCGGGGGGCCTGACAGGCCGTCCTCGACGGGTGGCTAGAACATTCCCAGTTGCGGCGGCCCGTGCTCAGCGCAGCGCCAGCGCAGCTCCGCGCCCAGCCGTGCGTACGGGATCGCACGGTCGGGTGTCCACGCCGCAAGGTCGAGCACACTGTCGTCGGTCGCGAGGCTCTCCACCCACGGCACCCCCCAGGTGTCCAGGGCGGCCACCTCGTCCGGGTCGAGCGTCCGGTCGTTGCGCACCAGCCACGCGAACAGCGGGCGGTCGCGTCGCAGCACCAGTAGGTCAATCCGCGGCAGTGCGGCGTCGGCGTGGTCGGTCGTGGCGTGGGTCCACCGGCGCGCGACCGTGGTGATGTCCTGCGCGGGGCAGGTCGATGCGGCGTCGAACAGGCTGAGCCCGTGGCGCGCCCGACCGCACTGGCGCTCGACCATCAGGCGGTCGACCCGTCCGGCGCCCCGGATCAGCGCTCGGTACAGGTGATACCGGGCATGCACCCGGAGGGTCGCCGGGCCGCCGACATCGGCCGCACGGCACGGGACGATCCGCGCCTTGTGGGCGAAGTGCCAAGCCACGGTGGCGCCCAGTCGGGCGACAAGCTCCCGGCCGCACTCCAGACAGCGGGGCTCCGGACGCCAGTCCTTGCCCGCGAACCTGGCCAGCTCCCGTACATGGGTGATCTCGCCTCGGACCCGCGCCCACTCGAGATGAACCACCAGCGCCTCATCGTTGGGACGGCGTGCCCGGGCTCAGGGATGGTCCAAAAACAAAGTGTGCAGCATCGAGAGGGTTCCAGGGAGTCCAGGGCAAGGAGGATGACGGAGGGGATAGTGAGCTATCCCGATGGAAGACGACGCAGCAATGGGCTTCCTGGGGCACTCGAATGCCACCACTTGTTTTTGGACAGTCCCTCAGCTCTGCACGACCTCGCGCACGCGTGCGCGGATCGCCTTGCGTCGCTTCTCGATGAACCATGGGTCGAATCCGGCCTTCTTCAGCTCGCTTCGCAGGCGGTACACCAGCACGTGCAGGCTATTCGCGTCCTGGTCGGAACGCCGCCCCCAGATGCCCACCCGCACACCGTCATCGGAGCACCAGCCCTGCTCCTCCTGCTGCACGTTCTCTTCGCGATCCGTCAGGATCTTCTGCACGAGGATGTGCAGGAGGATCGCGCGATTGTCGGCCGACACGAGGTAGCGGTTGCTGGTGACCAGGTCGATGAGCACGGCCTCTGGTCCGCTGGCCCCGTTCAGCGTGGTCTCCACCCGGTAGGGATAGCGATCGCTGTCGACCTCGATGGTGGGCACCTGCGTGGGGTCGACCTCCCGCACGAGCAGGCGGCGTCCGGCCACCTCGAACGGTACGCCCAGCTCCAATGCGAACTCGCCGGAGTCCGTGCCGACCCACAGCTCGCCGTTGGTGTGCACCATCAGCGTGGCCTCGCGGGGCTCGCCGCTGTCGACATACAGGTCGGCATCAGCGCTCGACCCGATGTTGAACCGGTCGGCCCGGACGGGGAACGCAGCACCCGACTCCACATCCTCGACGATGAAGCTGCGCATGTCGATGAGCGGAGCGGACTTGGGCAGCTGGAACGTGGGCACCTGGCCGACCCGCACGACATCGCCGGCGCCGAGGCGGACGGGCTGCTTGACCTGGGTGTCGTTGACGAAGGTCCCGTTGCGGCTGCCGAGATCGCGCAACCACACGGCCCCGCCTTCCAGCCACGCCACCGCGTGGTGCCAGGACACGGTGCTGTCCGCGAGCACCACGTCATTGCTGGGCGAACGCCCCATCTGCAGCGGCTTCGCACCCAGCGTCACCGAGCTGACTGGTTTGTCGCCCTTCAGCAGATGCAACAGGATTCGGTCTGACATTCGCGCATCACTCCGGAGCGCCATCTTCGGCGCGCGGTTGGGCCACGTCAACCCGGAGACAGAGGTCAGCCAGAGGCGAGGTACCAGATGAGCGCGGCTCCAGATGCTCCGGCAAGTCCAGCCACCACCGCGACGATCGCGAACAACCGGGGTGAAGCGCTCTCGGTCGCCTGGGTGGGCGAGCGCGTTCCCGGGTGGCTCGTGGTGTACAGAACCTGGGAGGTGCCGCTGGTGGTGGGCAGGCGTACCGAGCCGGTGACCGCGTAGTTCGCGATGGCGGAATCGCCTTGCTCCACCTGCACCAACGCCGCGCGCACCGCCCGGGACATACTCTCGGCATCGGGGTATCGCTCGGCCGGGTCCTTGCGGGTGGCGCAGACGATCACCAGGACCAGCGGCTCGGGAATCCCGTAGAACCGCGGAGAGGTGATGTCGGCCATGAACAGGTCCACCGGGTTGGCGCCGGTGAGCAGGTGGAACAGCGTGGCTGCGACTGCGTACACGTCGGCGCGTTGATCGACGGAGCGTGCATCCAGCCGTTGCTCGGGTGCCATGAACGCCACTGAGCCCAGCCGCGTGCCAGCCCGCGTGGCGCGGGTTGCGGCGCCCACCAAGGCGATGCCGAAGTCTGCCAGCAGCGCCTGCCCATCCGCGCCGAGCAGGATGTTCTGCGGCTTCACGTCGCGGTGCACGATGCCTTGCGCGTGCGCCGCGGACAGCGCGCTCAGCACCTCGGTGATGCGCTCCACCGCCTCCGCTGTGGGCAGGGGACCGCGCGCGTCGACCCGATCCGACAGGTTGCCGTTCGGGGCGAGCTCCATCACCACGTACCCGCGCCCCTCATCGTCGACCCCCACGTCGCGCACGGGGAGGACGTTGGGGTGGGAGATGCCGTCCATCGCCCGGTGCTCGTTGCGGAGGCGGCGTGCCATGTTCTTGGATGTGGCCCGTTCGTGCACGATCTTGATCGCGCACTCATCGCCCACGAGGGTGTCGCGAGCCCGGTACACCCTGGCTGCGCCGCCGCTTCCCAGCTCATCCACGATCTCGTACCGGCCGTCCGCCAGGCTGTGCACCGCGTGGTCCTCCGCCCGCAGGATAGTAGTGTGGTCCCTTCAGCAGCAGGTCGATCTGATGACCCAGGGCACCAGCCTACCGCGAACCCTTGGAGAAGGTCGATATGCCGTCGAGGCTGTGATCGGCGAAGGAGGGGCGGCGACCGTCGTTCGTGCGCTCGATACCAAGCACGGTGTGCACCGCGCGATCAAGCTCATGCAGCCCGGTGGCGACAGCGAGCGGCTCCTGCGGGAGTACACAGCGATGATCAAGCTGGAGCACCCGAACGTGCTCCGCGTCTATGCGGTGGACGAGAGCGTGCCGTTCATCGTGATGGCGCTCGCGGCGTCCTGTGTGGCAGATCATCGGCTGCCGGTGGGGCCGCTGGTGGCGTTGAAGTGGGTCGATCAGCTGCTCGCAGCCCTCGAGGTGGCGCACGCCCAAGGCATCGTGCACCGCGACGTGAAGCCGGAGAACCTCCTGCTCGATGCGCAGGGCAACCTGCTGCTGGCAGACTTCGGCATCGCCCGGCTCGACCTGCCAGAGACCCGCATCACCCGGACGGGTACGACCATGGGCTCGTTCGCCTTCATGGCGCCCGAGCAGCGGATCGACGCCAAGCGCGCCGGACCCGCTTCCGACCTGTATGCGGTGGGGGCCACGCTGTTCGAACTGCTCACGGGCGTCACACCCACGGAGCTGTACCTCGTCGCTGCGATCGATTCGGAGCGATTCGAGGCGGTCCCTGAGCCCGCGCGCGGCGTGGTGTGGCAAGCGACCCGTGCCCGTCCGATCGACCGCTACCGGTCAGCTCGCGAGATGGCGGAGGCGGTGCGCGCGGTGCGGTCGGCGCTGGGCGACCCGGAGGGACGCGTGCCCCTCCCGGCGCCGGCCCATGCCCTCGCGGCTCCTCGGTTCATCGAGGGGGAGCTGGCCTCGACTGCGCTGCCCACGATCCAGCCGGTCGATGTGCCGGTGAAGCGGCGGCGTCACACCACGGTCGTGGCGCCTCCGAGCCGGCGATTGGTGGTGGCCGCTCTGCTCGGCGGTATGGCGTTCGCAGCGCTCGCCCTCGGGTGCGCCTCGCTCCTGTACAAGCAGGGGTGGATCGGTCCGGTGAGCGCTGGAGCGCCCGCCGCCGTGCCTTCGGGTCGACCGGTCGGGTCAGAGGTCACTCCCTGACCTCGCGACACCGTGAGATCTTCCTGGCCTCGGTCGGTCTGAAAGTTGCGGGTAAGTCACGGTTGGCGCGCCCGACCCACATTGGGGTGTCCGAGGATGCCCGACCCGCCGCGCCGCCACCCAGACCCCCCGTGGGTCGCGGGTATCTCCAAGGCGTTCCAAACCTATCGCGCGCACGACGGGTCGGGCGCTCCTCCATTCCACTCCGTGAGTGCCGGATCACCGCCAGTTCTGCGAGACGTGCGGGGTTGGCTGGACTATGGTTGAGTGGCCCCCCCGGAGCGCCCTTGCATCTCCTCCTGCCTTCGGCGATGGGCACATGGCTGGGGCGTGCGCGCATCTGGTCATGTGCACCTGCGATCCTCGGCATTGCCCTCGCGGCTGGCTGTCTCACCGATGAGCGGCCCGACCCCACGAGTGGGCCGGTGGACGACGACGAAGATGGCTTCACCGCAGCGGACGGCGACTGCGACGATCGCGATCCGGGAATCTTTCCCGGCGCACCCGAGCGGTGCGACGGCGTGGACGAAGACTGCGACGGCGTGGTGGATGACCACCCCGTGGATCCGCTGCCATGGTGGTCTGACGCCGATGGCGATGGGTATGGCGATCGGCTGGCCCCGGTGTTCGCCTGTTCCCGGCCGCCGGGCGCGGTGGCCGACAACCGTGACTGCGATGACGGCGGCGCTGATGTGAATCCCGGTGCTGCCGAGGTGTGCAACGGGCGCGATGATGACTGCGACCGGCTCATCGACGATGCCGATCCCGACGCGCAGTACGACAGCGCCCACACCTGGGCCCCGGACAGCGACGGAGACGGCTGGGGCGATGCGTCGGTGGTGCCGGTGTTCAGCTGCTCGCAGCCGCCGGCACACGTCGCCGACCGCTCCGACTGCGACGATGGCCGCGCGGATGTGTCGCCGGACGGCACCGAGGTGTGCGGGGGGCTCGACGACGACTGCGACGGCCTGGTGGACGACGCCGACCCCAGCCGAGACCTCGCAGGTGCCGACTGGTGGTACGCCGACGAAGACGGGGATGGGTTCGGCGCGGGCGACCCCATCCAGGCGTGCAGCCAGCCGGTTCGATTTGCGGGCGTGGACGGCGACTGCGACGACACGTCGGGGCTCACCTGGCCCGGCGCGCCCGAGCTGTGCGACGGCCTCGACAACGGCTGCGATGGCGGCAACGATGATGGCACCGCGTCGTTCCAGGGGTGGGACGGCTGGGTCGACATCACCTCGGACCTCGCCAGCGGCACCGTCGATGCGCCAGCTGCCGTGCGGTTCGACGAGCCAGGCACCCTGCACATCTGCCCGGGCGTCTGGCACGTGAACCTGACCCTCGCGGCCGACATCGGGGTGCTCGGCGCTGCGGAACGGGAGCGCGTGGTGCTCTCGGGCTCGGATCGTGGCCGGGTGATCACGGTGGAAGGAGACGACCGTGTGGTGGACATCACCGGGGTCACTCTCGAGGGCGGCGCGGCGGACGATGGCGCGGCCTTGTGGATGGAGGGCGGCGAGCTCACGGTGCGCGAGTCGCTGATCTGGTTCAACGAGGCGGAGTCGAACGGCGGCGCTGTGTGGCGCGCTGGGGGCTCCACCACGCTGTCTGATAGCGAACTCCGCGCTTGTGTGGCAGGCGGCCGTGGCGGCGCTGTGTACCTCTCTGGCGGCAGCCTGTTGGCCACCGGCGTCTCACTCACCGGCCACGCTGCTGGCACCTCCGGCGGCGCGATGCACGCCGAGGGCACCGAGATCCTGTTCGCGCTCACCGACGTGAGCGGCAACCGCGCCGGCACCGACGGCGGTGGCCTCGCCCTGCGCGACGCTCCCGCTACGTTCGATGAGGTGTCCATCGTGGACAACCTGGCGTCGGACGGATCGGGCGGGGGGCTGCACGTGTCGGGGGTCGAGCTGGCCCTGGACCAGGCGCGCCTCGAGGGCAACCTGGCCCATGGCAGCGGCGGCGCTCTGTGGGCGTCCGGGGGGGAGGTCGAGCTGGACGAGGTGGTGTTCACCGACAATGACGCCGCGCTCGGGGATGGCGGTGCGGCGGTGTTCGTGGCCCTCACCGCGCGTCTGGACGAGGTGACCCTGTCGGCGAACACGGCTCGCACCCGCGGTGGAGGGGTGCTCCTGGACGATGCCGTGCTCGAAGGCGAGGATTTGAGCTGGTCCGACAACCTGCCCACCGACCTTCACGTGCTCCCCCTCGACCTCGGCTTCGCGGGCACCGAGTCGCTCTCGTGCGACGGCGACGGGTGTCGCTGATCGCGTAGCTGGGCTCGGGAAGACTCCAGTCTGTCACTTCGGGACCGGAGTTTCCGCGCCCCGCTTCTTCAGTTTGCCGGTCGGCCCGTTCGGGCCTCCCTCGATCGCAGCCTTCTGGAACACTCCCGGCAGGCCGTGGCGGAGTTTTCCCGAA
>JBLFXJ010000252.1:0-11965 GCA_047609825.1 Myxococcota bacterium | reverse complement strand
CAGCCCCGTCGCGGTCGGAGCGGGTGGACCGACGCCACCGCCGGTGGGTGGCGCGCTGCGCGGGGTTGGAGGTGCACGCGGGCGTGAGCGTTGCGGCGGACGACCGCCGAGGGCGCGAGCGGTTGGCGCGCTACACCGCGCGGGCGGCGGTGTCGCTCCAGCGCCTGTCGGTCGACCACGAGGGCCGGGTGTGCATCCGGTTCAAGCAGCCGTGGCGCAGCGGCCAGACGGGCGTGCGGCTCCGGCCCCAGGTGTTCGTCCTCCGGCTGGCCAGCCTGCTGCTGCCGCCCGGCGTGAATCGGGTGCGGACCTTCGGAGTGTTCGCGCCGGCCTCACCGCTCCGCCGTCACGTCGTGCCCGAGCCCCCCGAAGATGCCGTCTCCCGACCCGCCGGACGCTGGATCGGGTGGCGAGCCTTGATGCTGTACACGTTCGGCGAAGATCCGACCCGGTGTTCACAGTGTGACCGGGCCATGCGAACGGTGGCCACGCTGCTCGACCCGGTACGGGCGTTCATCGCCCTGCGCTGGCAGGTGCGAGGCGCCCGCGGGCATCCCAGGTCGGCGGTGTGCGTGGGTCCGTGAGGGGACGCGACAGCGCTGCGCGTGGGTGAGGACGGTGGCTCGACGCCTCGACGCGCACGTGCGCTTGCGACGGGCCACGCACCTCTCTGCTCCCGCGCGAGGGTCTGAACAGGCGGATCGGAGCCCGGGAAGGTCCCCTGTGGGATGGGCGGACGGCGCGACGAGAGGGGTGGATGTCCCGGATGCACCGGAGAGTGGCCTTGTGTTGCCTGTCCTCTTCCCCGAAGACCGGGTGCTGGCGGAGCTGGAGTTCGTCGGGCGTCATCCCATCGGCTTCTTGTTCATCACCGACGCCAACTTCGGCATGCTCGCCCAGGATCTGGAGTGGACCGAGCGCCTGTGCGGTGGCCACGCTGCTCGAGCCCGTCCGGGCGTTCATCGTCTTGCGCTGGCAGGCGCGAGGCGGCCGCGGTCCGCCGCGATCTGTGGTGTGCTGGGAGGCCGAGGAGCCCTATCCTTGTTTTCAATACCGGACCGTGCCGGTGGGTTCACGCGATAGGGGCGGTACAGTCACGTCAACTGCCCCGCCCCCACCTCCCCAAGGCCCGCCATGCCAGCACTGCTCCTCGCCGTTCTCTCCGCCGCCTTCGCCGCGCCAGCGACGTTCAACGTCACGGCAGACGTGATCGGCTTCTTCGACCCCGAAGGCGCCATCGAGCCGGGCGTGCTGGAGATCGGCGACGCATTGACGGGTACGTTCTTCCTCCACGAGGGGGTGCCGGATCTCGACTTCGGCACGGTGCACCAGTTCGAGTCCCGTCCCCTTCCGAGCCCGCTGGCGCTCCTCAAAGACGGCATCCCCGTCTTGGACATCGCGCCAGGCACGCTGTCCACTTCGCTGGTCGACATGACCTACGCCCCCTTTGTGCTGGTCAACCACGACATGGCAGCCTTGCCTCCGGGCTCCGTGGGCGCCTACTTGGCCGACCCCACCGGCGCGTTTGTGTTCTGTGAGTTCGACGATGCGCCGCTCACTGGAGAGTTCCCGGGCGTCGATCTGTCGGGACTCACCGGATTCTGCGGGGCCGACCTACGCAACGACGCCGGCACAACCGTGGGCGTCGACCTGCAAGTGACGTTCACGCCCGGGGAGGCGCCGCCCACGGCGCAGTACCTATCATTGGATGCGGTGATCTTCGATGGGCTTGGGGCTGGCGAGCGGCTCACCGGCATGGTGTACTTCGACACTGAACCCGACACGTCGGTCGTGAGGCTGGTGGACTGGACGGCCGACTTGCCCACGCCGGCCGTGTTCTCCGTCGGAGAGGAGGTGCGGAACCTGGCCGATCTGACCGCACAGAGGATCGTCTTCAGCGATCTCGACGCTGGACTCGGCCACGACATGTCGCTGACTGTCGAGGGTGTGGATACCGACGGCGTGTCCGTGAGTGTGGTCTGTGACATGGACATGAACTTCACGGACGTTTACGAATATCCCTTCGCGCTAGGCGACTTCTCGGGGGCGTACACCTGCCACTGGTCTGACGACTCAGGCCTGGAGTTTTCATTCGGGGTCGAGGAAGACCTCGGCGTGGGGTCCCAGGTCCTAGCGGTGCCGCTAGTCACGTGCCCCGCCGGCACCGACACGGTGCCCGAGCCGGTCTGCCCGAGCTGCAGCCTGGGCACCTTCAACCCTGACGCCGGGGGCACCTGCGAGGTGTGCCCGGCCGGGTGGACGGAGCCCCTGGGCAGTACCACCTGCCTGGACGCTGCTCCCCCCTTCGTGTGCATCGATGTTCCCGAGTGCCTCACGTTCCACCTCAACCTCCCGGTCTTCCTGCCCGAGCACGTGGGTCCAACCTACGCGCGCACGGGCGGCGAGGATCAGATCGTCGTCGACCTCTGCGGCGTCGAGCAGCTGTTGGGCCCCGACGAAACGGTGAGGTTCGACGGCACCTCGGTGTTCGCGGAGTACCCCGACGCCGCGGGACTGCCGGTGTTCATCACCCTCACCGAGGGCGATCTGCCCGACACGTTCACGTACATGTTGACCACCGACCCGGCGTCGGAGCTTCCCGAGTCGGTCGAGGGCGAGTGCTCCGTCGGAGATGTGGACGAGGTCTTGGTTCAGCCGACCTTCACGGGCACGATGGGTCACCGCTCGCCCAGGCTCAGCGGATTGCTCGCCGACGCCTCGGCCAGCCACCTCAACTTCTTCCTCGAGCTGCCCGAGAGCCCAGACGAGACGAGCCCAGACAGCGCCTCGTGGGTCCCCGACGGGCTCACCTACGGCCCCCGCATCCTCGCGGTCGGCCCCGCAGCCGTCCGGTACTCCATTCTACCCTCCACGGTCCAGATCGACACGACCCCCGATGGTCAGCTGCTCGCCATCGACTACACGGCCGACCTGAGCGAGTTCCCCGGTCTCGAAGGGGAATACCCGGCGCGGATCACCTGCGATCTGGTGTCCGACGTGCCCTACGTGCCCGGTCTGTTGACCGCCGGCACCGACCTCGGCGCGGGCGACTGCGTCGTCACGTTCGACGTCGACGGCGAGCTCCTGTTCGTCGAGTGGTCCATCGCGCCAGGCGATGCGGTGGTCACAGAGCCGGGTCCCCTGGCCTGCGCGCCGGGCACCTTCGCGGCGCCCGAGGGTGGGTGCCTGTCCTGTCCTCAGGGCGAGGTGCTCGAAGGGGAGAGCTGCACTCCCTGCGACGGGGCCCACGAGCTCGAGGCCGGCCAGACCTGCATCCCCGTCGATGCCCGCCTCGCCATCACCAGCACCTCCCTGGACGCGCTCGGGTGCGCTCGCTTGAATCTCGCGCTCGACCTCCCGTCCGCCATCCCCGAAGGCGTGCGCTACGGCCTGTCGGCACCCGTGCAGGGCGACTGTGATGGGCTCGCCTTCACGCTGAACGTGCCGTCGGTGGTGCGCCGCGGCGACGTGCTGGAGGTGGGCGGTCTCGCCCAGGACGGGGCGCTGCTCCCGCCGTTCACCGCCGTGTTCATCGAGTTGCCGCTCGAGCCCGGCGATGCGGTCGATGTGGCGGACGTGGTGGACGTGTTCGGAGGCACGTGGTCCACCACCACCAGCGACGGTGTGACGACTGACGTGGTCCTCGCCGCGTGGGGGCTGTTCCCACAGGTCACGACGCTCTACCCGGCCTTCCCGGGCGACCTCATGACCATCACCGTGGACCACCTCCCAGAAGACGGCCGCCTGTGGGCGATGGCCGGCACCGAGATCGGGGACGGCGCATGCCCGCCCTACCTGGGCGGCGCCTGTTTCGGCGTCACGGGGCGCACGTTCTTCGCGTTCGGGCGCTCCGCGCCTTGGTCCGTGGAACCCGGCCAGGAGACGATCGCCTTCGCACCTCCGGGCTTCGCAGGCCGGGGCGAAGGGGGGGTGCACCTGTTCGCGAGCGAGGCCGACCGGTCCGGGATCATGGATCTTGGTGTCGTGCCGTTCGAGTGAGCGGATGGGCCGCCCAGACGACATGATCGCGTCCACCAGACCGCGTCGACCTGCGGCTGGGCGAGAGGCGCTCCGCGGTCGTGGCCCCGGAATCGACGCCGGGGTCGTGCGGCGGGTGCTGCGCGGGCTGCGCGGGCCGTGGGCCTGCGGTGTCGGCGCGCTGGCCTTCGAGGGCCTGCCCATCGCGGGATGAGGTCCGCGCGGACACCACGTCAGACTGAAGCGGGACCACCACAGACCTACTTCGAGAAGATCCCAAGCATCGGAGAGAACAGGTGGTCGGGGTCGTACCGCTCCTTGGCCGCCAACGCGCGCTCCCAGACCGGACCAAAGTGCTTGGCCCACCCCTCGGTCGAGGAGGGCGCAGGCACCCCATCGCAGGGATAGCGACAGGCACCAATCCGGGTGGCCCGTTCATAGATCTCCAGGTTCTTCTCTGTGAGACGCTTCAGCTTCTCCGGCGTATCGGCCGCCCGTAGCAACCCAAACAGCCAACAGCGCGACTCATCGGGCACGCGGAAGAACGGCGCATCGATGGCGGCACTGGACATCGGGATGATCAGCACCGGCCCGCCGCCCATGTCGTCGATGGGGGTCTCCTCCATGATCTCTCCGATGAAGGAGGCGGCCTGGGAGTGCGGGAGAAATAGCGCCAGCTCTGGGTGTGGCGCGGCCCCTTGTCGCGCGTCTCGCTCGACGATGGGAGGCACGCGCTCGATGACATCCGCGAAGCTCCACTCCGAGCGATCGGACAGGGCTTGGATGGGGGCGAGCCCGTCCGGAAGTCCGCCCGCGTGACCCTCGCGATGGAAACGGAAGACCTCGAGGTCCATCAGCCACCGTCCAGTCGCCGGGGACTCGTCGAGGCCACGCTCGGCGTAGTTGACGCCGGTGGAGTGGCCGATGAGCGGGAGCGTGTTGCCCACAGCATGCGCCAGCAACCCATCCACGGCATCACACGCCATCAACCGCTCCACATCGCTGATGAAGGTGGTGAGGTTGTCGTAGACGAAGTGGTCCAGGGTGACCCGCTCTGGTGCCGGCTGGATGCGCATCTGCGCCTGCATGATGATGCCGTACTGCCCCAGGCCTGCCCGCGTGGCGTCGAAGAGATCGGTGTTCTGTGTGGCAGAGCAGGTCAGCACCTGACCGTCGCCGGTCACCACTGTCATCTCTTCGATGAGCCCAGCCTGGATTCCATGCTTGAAGCTCTGAGCGCCCACCCCACCTGCGACAATGGTGCCGCCTAGGGTGAGATGAAGCCAGTCGGTGACCACGGGCGGTGTGTATCCGAGCGGCACCAACGTCTCCATCAGCGTACGCCAGCGAACGCCGGCATCAGCGAGGAAGCATCCCTTCTTGGTGTCGATCCAATGGATCTGATCCAGAGCGGTCATGTCGAGTACGAGGCCGTCAGGCACCTGGGACTGGCCCCCCGCGCTGTGCCCAACCCCACGCGCAGCGATCTTCAGCCCCTTGGAGCGAGCGTACACAACCGCCTCCACCACATCCTGAGTCGACCGTGGCCGCACCACCGCCGCTGGTACATGCCGGTGCACACCACCAAAGTCGTTTGCATAGGACTGGCGTTGCTCCAGATCGGTGATCAAGCGGTCTTGGAACGAGTGCTCGGGCTCTATGTGGGATGTCACGTTCAGCGTCTCCTGCGTGGTACGGGAATGGATCGCCTTGGCGACTCGAATGGCCGACTCGACCGCCCCTTGCACCCAGCGGTGCTGCAGTGAGGCATGCTCGCCGGCGAAGTAATAACGGCCCTCTGGCTCGCAGATGGCGTCGTGAAGCTGCGCCTCTTGGTGCGGCTGGAAGAACGCATAGGCACCGCCAGCAAACTCGTCCTGGTTCCACACCACAGAAGCGCCGGCCTCTGCATGGTCGCCGAACCGAGGGTGAATCTCTTGGATATTCTCCATCGCTTGGCTGAGCCGATCGTGAGGGGCCAAGGCACCCCATCGGTGGGCATCCTGCCCGTGGGAATACGAGCCGATGAGCACGCCACGACCCGTCTGCCGCCCATGCTCCGGATAGTAGATGTTGCGAATCGCCAGATCGGTGACCGAAGCGCCGCCGTAGATACCTTCCTGGGTCTCCCAGAAGCGCTCATTGCACTCGAAGAAGATCTTCGTAGCGGCCTCGTAGTGGATGTTCCGGATCGCGCGCTGCTTGGCCCACGAGAACGGCTTTTCCACTTCGATATGACGCAGCACCGACAGTGGGATGGTGCAGATGGCGTAATCCCCGCGCACGACTCGCGTGCCGCTGAGCCCACGCACGTGAACCTCAACGCCAGCATCGCTCTGGTCGAGTGCCGTGACCGCGGAACCGTACTGAATGCACCCCTCCAGCTCTTGGGCCAGCGCCCCGGTGAGCTGGTCCATGCCTCCGTCGATGGTGACAGTGCTGTTCCGCAGGTCGGTGACAAACTCACGGATGAACTCGAACGCGGAGGCGTACAGCAGCGTCTCAAATCCAACAAACAACCCGTACATCTCGATGGCACCCTCCGACCATCCCTCGGCAAGCAGATGGTCGCGCAGCGAGATGGACTGCAGACGGCGCTGTAGGGACGCCCACGCCGCAGCGTCGCCAGACTCGATCTCATCAAGAAAGGGACGGATCGAGCGAGCCCACAGCTCTGTGAAAGGCGTATTGCGCTCCGCCGCCGACAACGCAAAGCCGAGCTTGTGGCTCTGCGCCATCGTCTCTCCGAGCCGCCCCCGCTTCCGGTGAAAGTAGGCCCAGGCATTCGGATTCGACGAGGTGAACGGCTTGAGCTTCAGCCCGAAGCGATCGATGTAGGTGGTGACCAGGCGATGCTTCGTCGGGATCCGCATGGCACCCGCCTCACTGTACTGCCCTTGGCTGAACGGATCCCGCAGGGTGTAGATGCGGCCCCCGCTCCGATGCCTAGCCTCAAGCAGCGTGACACGATGTCCGGCGCGCTTGAGCTCATAGGCAGCGACAAGCCCCGCCATTCCCGCTCCGAGCATCACCACATGCGCAGGCCGAGCCGTGGGGACTCCCAAGCCATCGCGCGCAACCGCCATCAACTCGGGGGGATTGATGAGACCATCGTGCATAGAAACTCCCGCGCCTATCACCAGGCGAGTGAATGCTCGATGAGCGTGAGCGAATCTTTCCAACGGATGCCAAACTGGTCGCCAAGCTGACGAATCGCGGTCAGCTCTTCATCGCTGACTGCCCCGTCCACCTGTGCCATTGCGTAGCTCACCTTCAGCACCTGATGGTGGTCCGCCTCGGTGAGCGTAGCGAGCGCCAGCTCGCTCAGGCGCTTCGGTGGGACAACGATCGAGCGCCATGCTTCGGCTGCCGCACCGGGCGCCAGCTCCAAGGCGTCGAGCACGTTGGCGAAGAAGGCTGCCTCCGCAGGTAGGAGCTGACCATCGGCCCAAGCCACCTGGGCCAGCGCAGACATCAACACTGTGGTCTTGTCGATCATAGGGGCGCTCCGTGGCGGTGGATCTACAGGTTAGAACGGCGATAAACTTCGATGTGATACTCCGCGATGGCCTCGCGGTCCTCCGCGGAGATCGCTTCGTCACGGCCCTCCAACAGGCACGCGAGCACGCCGAGCTCGATCTGGATGATTCGGGCGGTCCTCCGAAGTCGGCTTCCGGTCAGCGGGGGGAGCGGCACCCTCACTTCTGTGCCGCCCTCCGGAGTCGATTGGACCTGAAACGATACGCTCAGATGCTGCTCGTCACGTCGCCACGTAAAGACCACGGCGTCGTCCACGTGTGCGACGTCGAGGGCGAGATCGCCATGCTCGCGCACCTCCACCACCCGCCCTTCGACACGGCGCACTGTGCGGTGACCGGTCCATCGAGGGAGCATGAGGGGGTCGAGCAGAAAAGCGAGCACCTCGCCGCGCGGAGCCTTGATCGTGACGCACGGCTCGCCGACGGGGGGCGTTTCCTCGCCAGACCCCTCTCGGAGGTAGCTCGTCATCGTTCGCGCGAGTGCCGCCATGTTGTCGCTGGTAAAGGTGCCCGCCGCTGCCGTCTGGGTGCGCTCGATCAGCTCGATGAAGTAGCCCCCGTGCGACCGGTCGACGAAGACCTGCCGAAGGCCAGTGAGCGGATCTCGGAGGATGGTCTCCGAGGTCATGCCGACGCCTTGGCTCAGGAGCGTCTCCCGAGCCGCCTCGATGTCATCTACCTCATAGGCGACATGGTGCACCCCCGCGCCGTAACGGTCGAGGTAGCGACGAAAGATCGAGTCGGGCGTCAGCCCCTCGGTGACCACCATCACGCGCTTGGACGAACCGGGGAGCTGCAGCACGTGGTTGAGCATGTCGTGCTCTCCCTCGGGAACAGACCCCGCATTGACCAGCTGAACCCGCAGCGGCTCGAAGCCAAGCACCTCCGAGTGGAACCGAGCTACCGACGCAGCATCCTCGACGATCAGCGTGTAGTGGTCGAGGGTTCCAACAGGTATTGGCAGGATCGAATGCATGCGCGCTCCGGTGGCGCAGCATCACACCACGCCTCCCGTCCCTCCGCAAGGGAGCTGTCCCCAGTGTGGCCGGGCGATGCGAACGGTGGCCACGCTGCTCGACCCCGTCCGGGCGTTCATCGCCCTGCGCTGGCAGGTACGGGGCGCCCGCGGGCCCCCGAGGTCGGCGGTGTGTGTGGGGCCGTGAGGGGACGCGACAGCGCAGCGCGTGGGTGAGGGCGGTGGCTCTCGGCGCATATGTGCGCCTGCGACGGGCCACGCGCCTCGCTGCTCACTCGCGAGGGGCGGAACCGGCGGATCGGGTCCCAGGAGCGCCCTGGTGCGGGGTGTGCGGATGGCTCGGCGAGAGGGTGGGATGGTCCTGATGCAACGACGAGCGGCCTTAAGCTACCTGTCCTCGAACATGGGCGCCGGCACCTTCCAGGCCGTGATGGGGGCGATCCAGACCTGCACCCACGGCTCCGGCGTCACGCTGCCGGCGTTCCCCGACATGGTGATGGCGATGACCTGGGTCACCGTCGAGAACGGCACGGCAGTGGGTGCAGATCCCTAGGGCACCCACCGCTTTGACGGCATTATGAGCCGTCACGATTCTCGTGGGACTGATGGCCGGAACATGGAGGCTGGTGGTCGCCTCATGGGCGTCGCAGACCCTCTTCGTGAAGCGGTCCCAGCCGCCATCCGAGAGCAGGAGGCAGCGAAGCGCCAGCACGTTCTGGCCGCGCTCCAGTTGGGCTAAAACCATCTATCCGGGCGACGTCCTGCGCCTCTCCCCACAGCCAGATGAATGTGTGTGGGTACCGCGTATCGATCGATCGAAGGAAGGGGGTTCTCACGCCGTGGTGGGAGCTGCACCCACACGCCTCGGCCCACAGCGCGTCGTCGACCTCGACACCGAGCAGCGCCGCGAACTCCAGCGCCGTTCGCGCCTCCTGGCGGAACCCGGAGAGCGCCGTCTCCAGTCGGCCCGCCCACAGGTCGGCGATTGCGTCGGGCAACGGCAGGTGGACGCCAGGAGGAAGCCCGAAGCCGTCGGGCTGCACCTCCAGCACGCCACGGTCCACCCAGTCGGCGACGAGCTGGGTGGCGAACAGCGGATTGCCGCCCGCTCTGTCGGCGACGCGCTCGGCCGCCTCGTCGTTGAGCCCCAGGAGTCCACGAACGAGGTCCTTCCGCTCGGCTTCGTCCCGGGAAGTCAGCGCGATCTCGGTGACCCCGGGCGTGGACACCAGGCCGGCCAGCGCTCGGGCCTCCGCGGGACGGTCTGCCAGGGCCTCGGTCCGCACGGTCACCACGATCAGGACCGGTGGGCGCCCGAGTTCGAGGAGGTGCTGGGACAGGGCGAGCGACTCCTCCCCCCAGTGCGCGTCGTCCAGCCACAGCACCGCTGGACGGTCGGCGGCCACCTGTTCGAGCGCCACCTGGAATGCGGCGAGCCGCTGCGCCATCGTCCGGACCGTTGCGGGCGTCACGCCGTGCACGGGCGCTCCCTCGGGCAGAGGGCTCAGCAACTCCGTCAGCACACCCACGCGGCGGTCGGACAGCTGGGGAAGCGACAGACCGAGATGTGCAGCCACATCGGGTCGGTCGAGGCCCGAGGTGCGCAGGTGTCGGGCGCACATCGCGACCAGCCCCTGCGCCACCGAGGTCGTGGGGCCGTGGAAGGCCACCAGCGCCCGCGCCGCCCCCACCTCGTGCGCCCGCTCGCAGATCCACTGGGCGATCCGGCTCTTGCCGACGCCCGCCGTTCCGCCCACCACGACGCATCGGGGCCGCCCGCCGCGCGCCACCTCACGGAGCTGCCGCTCGAGGACCACGTCGCCCAAGGCCGTCAGCGCGTGCGCGGCATCGGCTGCGAACGGGAAGCGCGCGGCTGGAGCCCTACGGGTGAGCGCTGCCAGCCAGGCGCCGAGCGCCGCCGGGATGCCCTCCCGCCTGAAGATCGACGGGTCGGGTACCCCCGTCCGCCCCGTGAGCAGACGCCACGCCAGACATCCCACCGCATACAGGTCGGTCCATGGACCGGTCAGGCGGGTCCGGCCGGCCATCTGCTCCGGCGCCATGTATCCGGGGGTCCCGCTCACCCGTCGCCGGGTGCCCTGGTCCTCGTCCACCCGTCGGGCGATGCCGAAGTCCGACAGCTTCCATCGAGCCGACCCGTCTCCGTCGAACCGGAGCACGTTCGCAGGCTTCAGGTCGAGGTGCACCACGCCCCGCGCGTGAGCGTGGGCCAGGGCCATCAACACCTGGAGAAGCACCTGACGCACATCCGCCCACGATGGGTAGCGGTCCGCGAGCCAGTCCTCCAGCGTGCCCGCTGCCAGCTCCATCACGAAGGCTGGACTCCCCGCAGCGACCCGGCCCTCGCTGGCAGCCGCCGCCGTGGGCGACAGCGTGCCCTGATCGACGATGACCACGATGTGGGGGTGGTCGAGCCCCGCCACCACCCGCACCTCGCGAGCAACGGCCTCGGCGAACCGGGGACCCGTACGTCCGGCGGGGAGGACCTTCACGGCAACCGGGAGACCCGTGGGACGGTGGGTACCGCGCCAGACCTGTCCCATACCGCCGGAGGCGAGGGGGCGCAGGAGCTCGAAGGGACCCATTCAGATCGACATGTGGGAGTGTACCCGCTTGGGCACCCCGCCCACAGAGACGCCCTCGAGCCACGCCTCCACCTCGCTCGTGCACACGTCTTCGTTGTTCTCGATGATCACGTCGCCGTCGACGGCCGTAATGCCCGCCAGGCCATTGACGTGGTTCAGCGAGGTGTTGTTCGTGATCACGAGATCCCCGCCCACCCAGGTGACGCCCGCCAGGCCATCGATGTGGATGAGCTCGTCGTTCCACCTGATCTCGACGCGCTCTCCGATGGCGCGCAGGCCCGACAGGCCGTCGACGTTGCGCAGCGTGTCGTTGGCGCTCACCTGCACGTACTCGCCGACGTGGGTGATCCCCGCCAGCCCGTCGATGTCGCCGAGGACCGGGTGGCCGAAGATGCTGATGCGACCACCGACCTCGCGCACTCCCGACAGGCCGTCCAGGTCGACGAGGGCGTCGTTGCTCGAGACGTGCAGCTCGCCGGCGATGGTCGAGAGTGCGGCCAGGCCGTCCAGGTGGACGAGGGACGGGTTGTCTCGGATCGAGACGTTGCCATCGACTTCGGTGACGCTCGCGAGCCCGTTCAGGTCGGCCAGGACGGCGTTGTCGACGATGTAGAACCGTCCGGTGGCGGTCAGGGCCGACAACCCGTCGATGTGCACGAGGTGTGCGTTGTCGTCGAGGAGCAGCCCGTCGAAGCCGATGGAGGTGAGCGCCGACAGGCCGTCGAGTTCCGCCAGGGTCGACTGAATCACGCGGAGCGTGCTCCCGACGGTCTGCAGCTCCGAGAGCGGGTCGACGTGGGTAGGGCCGGCGTAGATCTCCAGCCGCGTGGTGATCTCGCAGACCCCGCGCAGGGCCTGGAGCGACC
>JBLFXJ010000251.1:0-12118 GCA_047609825.1 Myxococcota bacterium | reverse complement strand
CGCTGGCCGCGGCGCGGGAACCACCATCGCCACCGCCGACCAACAGGGTCTGCTCGAGTCCAGCTGCGAGCTGTGCGGCGGCTGCATCGCCGTATGTCCCACCGGCGCGATGACCGAGAAGCCGTCACGGGCGAACGACCACCGCGAGGCAAAGAAGGTACGGTCTACCTGCAACTTCTGCGGCGTGGGCTGCCAGCTCGACCTGCACGTGCAGGACGACAAGGTGGTGCGCATCACCTCACCGGAGCCCGGCACCACGGTCAACGACGGCAACCTGTGCGTGAAGGGCCGATTCTCCTACGAGTTCATCCACCACGAGGACCGCATCCAGCAGCCGCTCGTGCGCGGGCGCGACGGCAAGATGTGGCCCGCCACCTGGGAGTATGCGCTGGACGTGGCGGCCAAGGGCCTGCTCGGCGTCAAGGAGCGCCACGGCGCGGATGCGCTCGGCTTCGTGTCCTCCTCCCGGTGCACCGGCGAGGAGAACTACTTGATGCAGAAGCTCTCCCGCGCGGCGTTCGGCACGAACAACTGCCACCAGTGTGCCGCCACTTGACACGCTCCAACCGTCGCCGGTCTGGTGACAATGTTCGGAGCGGGCGCGATGACGAACTCCATCCCGGAGATCCGGGATGCTGAGCTGCTGTTCGTGATCGGGAGCAACACCACCGAGGCCCATCCCATCATCGCGATGGAGATGAAGCAGGCCGTCAAACGCGGTGCGAAGCTGATCGTGGCCGATCCCCGTGCGATCTGGCTGTCGAACATCGCTGATCTCCACATGCAGCTGCAGCCGGGCACCGATGTGGCGCTGCTCAACGCCATGGCCCACGTGATCATCGCCGAGGGCCTGGTGGACGAGGCCTTCATCGCCACCCACACCGAGGGCTTCGAGCGGGTGTGCGAGGCCACCCGCGAGACAACGCCCGAGTGGGCCGAGGGCATCACCAATGTGCCCGCCGACGACATCCGCACCGCTGCGCGGCTGTACGCCACCACCAAACATGCCGGCATCTACTACACGCTGGGCATCACCGAGCACACCCACGGCACCGACAACGTGTACTGCCTGGCGAACCTGGTGCTGATGACCGGCCACCTGGGCATCCGCAGCTCGGGCATGAACCCGCTCCGCGGCCAGAACAACGTGCAGGGCGCGAACGACGCTGGCGCATCTCCGCTGTACTACCCCGGCTATCAGCGTGTCGACGACCCTGCGTCCCAGGCGCGATTCGAGGGCGCCTGGGGCGTGGACCTGTCGCCAGACCCCGGCATGAACCTCAACGTGATGATGAAGGCGATGGCCTCGGGCGACATCCGCGGGATGTACGTCATGGGCGAAGACATCGTGCTCTCCGAGCCCAACGCGGCGAAGGTCGAGGACGGCCTGAACAACATCGAGTTCCTCGTCGTGCAGGACATCTTCCACAACGAGACCACGCGGTTCGCCGACGTGGTGCTCCCAGCGGCCTGCTTCGCGGAAAAGGACGGGGTGTTCACAAACTCCGACCGCCGCGTGCAGCGGGTGCGCAAGGCGGTGGAGCCGCCCGGCGAGGCGCGCGCCGACTGGGAGATCCTCTGCGATCTGGCCCGGAAGGTCGGCTACCCGATGCCGCACTATGCCGATGCCGCAGAGGTGTACGCCGAGATGGCCGGTCTGTGCGACAAGTTCGCCGGCATCAGTCACGAGCGCATCGACGCCGAGGGTGGGTTGCAGTGGCCGTGCCCCACGCCCGACCACCCGGGCACGGTGTTCCTGCACGAGGACGGCCCGATCGTGGGCAGGGCGCCGTTTCAGTCCACCTTCTATCGGCCGAGTGACGAGCTGCCGGACCATGACTTCCCGCTGCTGCTGTCCACGGGCCGCACGCTGTACCACTACAACGCCGCCACCCAGACCCGTCGTGCGAGCGGGGCGATGGCGCTGCAGCCCACCAACTTCATCGAGATGCACCGTAAGGACGCTCGAAAGCGCGGACTGCGAGATGACGAGCTGGTCAAGGTGGTGAGCCGACGGGGCGAGATCCTCGCCCGCGTGAATGTGAGCCCGCGGATGAAGTACGGCTGTGTATGGATGCCCCTGCACTTCCCCGAGTCGAACACCAACCGGCTGACGAATGACGCTGGCGACCCCACCACGCAGACCGCCGAGTACAAGGTGTGTGCGGTGAAGGTGCAGAAGATCGAAGCGGCTGCCGCGAAATAGCTGAGCGCGGCAGCTGTCGCCGGCGCAGCATGAGGGCGGAGGCGGAGAGCCACCCCCCTTCGGGCGCCGCGTCGCTGACGCAGCCACGATCTCCGATCACGCCCGGTTCGGAGCCCGAGCAGTCGGGGTCGGTGTAGTCGTCGTCGACGCCGTCGAGCGACTCGGTGTTGCCGGGCAAGGCCGGTCGGTGGTCGACGCGAGCAGCCCACCCCAGCATGAGCGCCCTCCGGAGCCGACCTGGCCCGGTCGCCAGCCTACAGGGTCGAGCCGGGCAGCGGCGCTGCGCCCCCGAGCGGCGATCGTCCCAACAGCTCACTCGCCTTCTCTGCTACCGTCGACCACGGCTGCGCAGCGCTCAGCGGCGGGAGTTCTTCATCAGCGGATCGATGTTCGCCTTGACCACCGATCCGGTCGTTGCGAACGGAACGCTCAGCGCTGCCGTGCCGATCGTCGCGTCGGCCAGCTCGGCGGCGGTTGCGGCCAGCCAGCGGCAGCTCGCGTAGCCGTCACTGTCCAAGGGACCCCAGCAGTCGAGCCACAACGGGCCCGCCATGACGTGCTCGCCGACCGCGATGCGCGTGGGGTTGCCTCGATCCGCGTTGGCCACGGATCGAACCGAGGCGCCGCGCAGAGCGCTGACCTGGACCACGGCATCGTCGGCGGCCGAGGCGACCAACAGGGAGAACATGAACAGGACCATCGGTCACCGATTCGCGCTGCCGGGGGCTCCGACTGCGCGCCACTGGGGCTCAGCGTCAGAGACTGGATGGGGCCACCCGCGCCGACGCATCCGGCGGGTGGTCAAAGCTCCGTCCACGACAAGAGCATAGCGCATGCCACGGGATGCTGCGGAAGAACCCTCGTGCAGGCCAGCAGGCACTTGTGTGCAGCGATTGTTGTTTGGAGGTTGATCGACGTGCTCGGATGGCATACAGCGACAGTGCCCGGCGGGGTGTTCCCGTCCCGGCATCTATCCTCGAAAAACGAGAACTCTACTGCGTACTGAACAAAACAAGTGGAAGGTTTACGCCCTCCTGAACCACGACCTCCAACAGATCTTTATCGGTGCTTCCGATCGGCCAATGCGCGAAATGGCGTTGGAGTGCGATACGGTCGCTGGTGAGATTGTCGACTGGCTGGCCAAGCGGCACGACATCGAGCGCATCGAAGCGGTCGAGGCGTTCCCGAACTGGCGCAGCGCAAAGGCCTATGCCGCCTGGCTCGAGCGCGATGGCGCGTTCTCCGGCGCGGAAGACTACATTCTCGGCCTCGATCCAGGCCTGGCGTGATGTCTGTGGGCTGCTTCCGGGCAGCCTGACGGTCGATGCATCAGAATCCGAAGTGCCGCGCCCGGTGTTCCGAGCGCGGCTTCGTTGCGTCTTGGGTCTGTGCTGCGCTCACCCGTCCGCGAGCGCCACCGTGACCACGAGCTCAGTGCCTGGCGTGAACTGGATCGCGTCCGCCCGACAGGCCGAGCGCAGCGTGTCCGTCAGGGTCGACAGCTCCGGGGCCCCCTGGATCGTGAGCCGTGCCACCCGACGTGACTGCGGCACATGGCCCGCACTCCGAGCTCCCCGCACGGATCGGAGCACCTGTCGTACGCGGTCGAGCTCAGGCACGGCCGCACGCCCCTGCGACAGTGGGAATGCGGTGGTGTGGAGCGACACGCCGCCCTCGATGGGACGGTACAGCCGCTGCCACAGCGCCTCGGTCACGAACGGGAGGGTGGGCGCGTACAGCCCGAGCAGGGTGCGGAGCGCTTCGGCCAGGGTGGCCTGCGCGGCGGCACGAGAGTCAGCGCCGAGGGTGCCGGCCAGCCGCGGCTTCACCATCTCCAGCCAGTCGTCGCAGAACGTGCCGAAGAAGAACCGGTCGAGCGCGGCGAGCGCGATGGCGTAGTCGTACGCGGCCATCCCCTCATCCACGATGCGGGCGGTGGCGTCGAGGTGGTGCAGCAGGTCGCGATCCTCCGGCGCGTGCTCCACCGGCCGATCCGGGTCGAAGCCGCCGAGGTTCTGCGACGCCAGCCGTCCGGCGTTCCACAGCTTCACCACCGTCTTCCGGCCTGCCTTCACGCCTCTGGTGTGGTACCGCAGGTCGTGGCCCAGGTGGCCCGAGCCCGCCCAGTGGCGCAGCGCATCGGCGCCCCAGCGCGCGATCACGTCGCCCGGATCGTACCGATTGAAACCCTCAGTGCGGTGCATCAGGTCTCGCTTGCTGATCTTCTTGCCCTGCTCGTTCAGGCCCCAGCCGCTGATCATCACGTCGCGCCAGGGCAGCGCATCGAACTGCAGGTCGGCCTTCACCAGCGTGTAGAACAGCCAAGAGCGGATGATCTCGAACGCCTGCACCCGCACGGTCATCGGAGCCGGCCCCGCCGTGCGCCCGGGCGTACCTGCGCTGTTCGCGTTGATGTACGGCGTGAGCGACGAGGTCATCCACGTGTCCATCACGTCCGCGTCGCCACGGAGCATGCCACCGCACTCCGGGCAAGCGGCGCACGGGGGAGGGTCCTCGAGTGGGTCCACCGGCAGGGATTCCGGCGCGGCCAACACCGGATGGGCGCAGTCGGTGCACAACCACACGGGGAACGGCACGCCGTAGAACCGCTGACGGGACAGGTTCCAGTCCCACTTCAGGCCGTCGATCCAGTGGTCCAGCCGGGCCTTCATGTGGGGCGGGTGCCACCGCAGCGCGTCCGACCTTGCGCGCAGGGCGTCCTTGCGGTCGAGCACCCGGAGAAACCACTGCGGCGCGAGGATCCACTCTACGGGCGCCTCGGTGCGGTCGGCGATGGGCACGGCCTGCTCACGCATCATGAACCCGCCATAGGCCTCGCCGAGCAGCGCGGGCACCCGCTTGCGGGCCAGCGCCACGGTGAGCCCCGCCAGCGGACCGGCCAGCGCCGTGAGCGTGCCATCAGGGCCCACGATGGGTCGGGTGTCGAGGCCATCCCGCTTCCACCGCCGCACATCCTCGCCATCCCCGAAGGTGCACACCATCATCAGGCCGGTGCCGAACTCCGGGTCCACGTCGTCGTCGGTGCGCACCGGCACCCGCCGGCCCTCCAGCGGCTCGGTCGCGGTGGTGAGGCCGGCGTACCGGGCGTCGTCCGGGTGGTGGTATAGCGCCACGCAGGCCGGGAGCAGCTCGGGGCGGGTGGTGGCGATGGACACCGACCGTCCGTCTGCGGTGAAGTGCACCGTGTGGAGCTTCTGCCGCCGGGTCTGGGTGGCCAGGTCGGCCTGGGCCAGTGCGGTCTGCATCGCCGGGTCCCACAGCACGGGGTCGTCCGAACGATAGATGCGCCCTTGCTGAAACAGCTGGAGGAATGACCACTGTGCGGTGCGCCTGCAGTGGTCGTCGATGGTGGAGTAGCGGAGCGACCAGTCCACCGACAGGCCCAGCCCGCGCCACAGGTGTTCATACGCTGTGGCGCCTCGGGTGGTCTCTTCCAAGCACAATGCACGGAAGGCCGAGCGGGAGGTGGTTGCCTTGTCCACGTTGTGGGTGCGCTCCACGTAGCGCTCGGTGGGAAGCCCGTTGTCGTCGAAGCCCATCGGGTAGAACACCCGGTGGCCCTTCATCCGGTGCCACCGCACCAGGATCTCGGCCTGGGTGTAGGACATGGCGTGGCCCACGTGCAGGTGGGCGGCCGACACATACGGCGGAGGGGTGTCCACCGAGTACAGGGGCGCGTCGCCATCGGGATCGAAGCGGTGGATGCCCGCCTCTTCCCACAGTGCGCGGGCCTCGGCTTCCAGGGTGATGTGGTCGAAGTGGGGGTCGAGCTCGGTCGGTTCCATGAGGGACTCCGGGACGTCGACGGTCGGGGACCGTCGCGCTCCGAAGCGAGCGCGCGTCTTCCGACAGCCGACGAGGGCGCACGGCGGCGCCCGTCGCGGGGATGGTGCGAGGGTTGCGTCGGAGTGGGGATGCGGGGCCGGACGACCGGAGGCGGACGAACGGGGACCTACATCCCCCGGGGAACTCGGACCCGGAGGACGGTGAGCCACGGCGTTGGGCATCGACCGATCATGGACTGAGAGTAACGACCCGTTTGCTGCCGTCAACCGGAGGTCGTCGCCATCCGCCAGTCAGGCGGCCAGCCTAGAACCCGGTGAAGGTGCCCAGGGCGTCGGGGTCGTAGCCGAGGGTGATGTCCATCGACATGTCCGACCCGGCGGCGTCGCGGCCCACGGTGGCCTCGGCGATGGACAGCCCGAACAGGTCGAGATCCAGTGGCGGCACCAGGCTCGACAGGGTGATGTTCAGCAGCGCGGGCAGCGTCTCCAGGAGCGGCGCGAGGGCCTCCTCCATCAGCTGGGTGGTGGCCTCCTGGCTCGCCCCCCAGTCGTGCTCGCGGCTCATGGTGGTGATGCGCGCCTCGCCGATCACCAGGCGGGGGGCGTTGTCGACGATGGACACGGTGAGGTCGGCGTCGACGTGGAGCATGACGGTGATGGACTCGCCGAGCACGCGGCCGGGCGTGTCGATGGTCATCAGCAGCTCGCTCACCTGCAGCACCAGGCCGCCGTTGCGTGCGACCAGGACCGGGGGCAGGCCCGCCGACACCGTGACGGTGCCTTCGGTGACCTGGAGCGGCTGGAGCAGCAGGCCGACCACCGTGCCGAACTCGGGGTCGTCCGAGGCGAGGGTGAGCTCGAGCAGGCCGGAGCACCACAGCTCGAGGAGCACGCCGTTGGCCAGGTCGTCGGAGATGGACGCGCCGAGGTCGGGAGACCGCGGCACCACGGGGTCGGCCGGGGGGGCGACCAGGTGGCCCACATCGCCGGGGCAGGTTGCGCCGGTGTCGACCGCGAGATCCGTGTGCACGAACAGCCCGTCTTCGTCGATGCCGCCATCGGTGAGCACGGCCTCGATGGCGAGCACCTGTTCGCCGAGCGGGAACTCCAGCGCCAACGGAAGGTCGGTGAGCAGGCCGTCGAGCAGGCCCGGGATCAGGGCGTCGGACTGGTCGACGATCAGGTCGCGGACGATGTCCTCCAGGAACCCATCGGCGAGCGTGTCGAGGATGCCACCGAGGAACTCGGTCTGCAGGCTGAAGCTGGTGAACGTGAACGACGGCGCGTCGAGGCCGGCGTCGAGCACGATCTCGCCGTCGACCACTCCGAAGCTCATCAGCACGGTGGCCTCGAGGCCGGCGTCGACGATGATGTAGCTGCTGGCGTCGAAGAAGTTCAGCAGGAACGGGAAGTCGACGTCGGCGTCGAGCGCGACGTGCACGTTGTCGACCACGGCCTCGAGCTGGAGCAGCCCGTTCGCCTGCGGGGTGGCGACGAGCTCGAGCCCTTCGATGGAGATGGCGCCCGGCACGTCCTGCAGAGAGGCCGAGAAGTCGGCGAGACCGATCCCGAACACCTCGATGGGCACCTCGATGAGGGGGCCCCCGCCGCCGCCGAGCAGCGCCATCGGATCGATGCTCTCCACCAGGTCTTCGCCCATCTCCATCAGCAGGTCGAGGCCGCTCTGGTTCACCCGGAGCCGGGCGGCATCCGCGTAGGGGGCGCCTGCCTTGGCCGGCTCGGTGGGGCCTGCGTGCACGCCGTTGCGCACATACATCACGTCGCCGTCTTCCTGCGTGGCCGCCACCTCCACCAGGTTCAGCCCGGGCGTGAGGCTGGCCTGGCCGGTGAACGTGCCCCCGCTCACGAACGCCTCTTCGCCGTTCACCGTCACGGCGGTGATCCCGGTGGCAACGCCGGTGACCGGCACCTCACCGGCCGGCACGAACGCTCCGGGGAGGGGATCCTGCACCTCGAACACGGCGGGCTGCACAACCGCCTCTTCCGGCTCGCCGCCACACGCCATCAGGCCGACCAGGAACAGGACGCGCATGGATCCTCCGCAACGCCCGCCAGGATATCTGGTCCAAGGCTGACCGTCTCATCGAGGGTGGATGACCGCGCCGTTCCGCCAGATCCCGTTCGATGCCCAGCCCACGACTTCCTGGAGGCCTCATGCTGACGTTGCTCCTGCTGGCCTGTGGTGCCCCCGCCGAGCCCGAGGACAAGCCGTCGCCTGAGCCCACCCGAGGCATGCCGCCGATGGAGCTGCGCACGAAGTGGGTGGACCGCACCGACGCCGAGCTGGACGCCGAGCTCCACGCGGCCTGCGCCCGGGCGGCGTCGCGCGGCGTGAATCTGCTGGTCGAGTTCAGCGCCGAGTGGTGCATCGACTGCAAGTCGGTGTCGGCGATGAAGCCGATGATCGCCGAAGAGCTGTACAACTGGGAGCGCGTGACGGTGAATGTGGGACGATTCGACCGGCACAAGGCGCTGGTGAAGGCGTTCGAGGTCGGTGGCATCGCCCACTGGGTGGCCCTGGCGCCGAGCGACTGTGACCAGCCGGTGCCGGCGTGGCCGCGACTCAAGTCGGGTTTGCTCGAGCCCGCGTCGGGCGCTGGCGGACCCAAGACGCCGCGCGACCTGCGACAGTGGCTCGAGGGCGCGCGGGGCAGCTGATGCGGGCGGAGGGTGTCCCACTGCGGCTCCACTCCCGGTAGACTGCGGGCCGCCGCCCCGAGGGTCCATGTCCGACCGACATCCATCCGGCCTGACCGAAGCGCAGGTCTGGAACCGCTACAGCCGCTACCCCCTCCTGCTCGCCAAGCTGGTCACCCTGCTGTTGGTGGTCGGTGCGGTGTACGTGGTGTTCCGCTCGGTCGAGAACGTGCTCGTGCCGGTGCTGGTCAGCCTGTTCATCGCCTACCTCCTCGACCCCGCTGTGGACTCGCTGGAGGCGCGCGGTCTGTCCAGGACAAACGCCATTTTTGGCTTCCTCGCCATCGGCGCGGCGCTGGCGGCCGGGTTCATCCTGTTCCTCTACCCCACCGTGTCCCACCTGCTCGGCGGGGTGCTCGATGGCGTGCCCCAGCTTGTGGATGTGGTGCAGACCCAGGTGCTGCCGTGGGCGGAGGCCGACCTGGGGTTGCAGGTGCCCGACTCGGTGTCGGCCGCCATCGCCGAGTATGGCGCCACCCTCAAGGCGCAGCTGCCTACGCTCACCAAGGCCGTGGGCGCCACGCTCGGCGAGCTGTGGACCCGCACCGGCGCCATCGCCGCGAGCTTGGTGAACCTGGTGATGATCCCGATCTTCACCTTCTACTTCCTGCGGGACTTCGACCACATGCGCCACGGGCTCGTGGAGTACGTGCCGGCGGCGAACCGTGAGTTCCTCCTCGACCGCCTGCAGAAGATGGACGAGGTGGTGGGCGCCTGGTTCCGGGGCCAGGTGGAGGTCGCGCTGATCCTCGGCGTCCTGTACTCGCTGGGCTTGGCCGTGGTGTTCGGCTTCGCCGGCATCGGGGTGAGCGCCGGGCTCGCCATCGGGCTGCTGGCCGGCCTGCTGAACATCGTGCCGTACTTCGGGTTCGTGATCGGCTTCGTCGCCTCGGTGGCGCTGGTGCTGCTCGACTGGTCCGGGCCAGGCCCGCTCATCGGCGTTGTGGCCGTGTTCGCCGTGGTGCAGGCCCTCGAGGGCTACGTGATCACGCCGCGGATCGTGGGCGAGAAGGTGGGGCTGTCGCCGGTGACGGTGATCATCGCGCTGCTCATCGGCGGCGAGGTGCTCGGCCTGCTCGGAGTGCTGCTCGCCCTGCCGGTCGCCGGCATCGCGCGGGTGCTCTGGCCCGATGTGGTGCAGTGGTACAAGTCGAGCACGCTGTACACGGGGGACGTGGACGCGGAGGGCTGACAACGACTGTCACTGTTCCGCCTCGCCTCCGCCCCCCGCATACAGAGCAGCCATGCTCTCACTCACCCTCTTCCTGGCCTGCGGCACCCACGCCGCGCCCCCCGCCCCCGTCACGCAGGCCCCGCCGGGCTTCTGGGACCACTGGGGCGACGGGCAGGGCGAGCTGGCCGGCTACCGACTCACCCAGCCCCGGTATGGCGAGCCGCGGTCCGGGGAGGCGGTCCTGGTCACCGTGACCGAGACGTTCACCGGCGCAGGCCGGGTGAAGTCCGATGGCGGGCATGGCGATGAATACCCGGTGGTGAAGCTGAACGAGGTGCGCGACTTCCAGACCGGGATCTACGACTACAACGTGCTCACCAGCGTGTTCCTGCGTCTGGACGGAGTGGACCCGCTCGGCCTGCCGAACAAGGTGAGCTTCTCGCTCCAGGAGTGGTGCGGGCACGTGTACGAAGAGCTGGCACCCACCGGCGTCGGCCTCACCCAGCTCACCCACAGCTACTTCGACGGGGAGTCTGTGGGCTCGGCGGTGCACGACACGCCCCGGGGTGGAGTGGTGGCGGATGCGATGCCGATGTTGGTCCGGGGCCTCGGGGGACCGCTGCTCGCGCCCGGTGAGCGCCGGGAGGTGCCGTGGCTCGCGAGCGCGCTGGACCGGCGCCTGCACCACCGACCGGTGAGCTGGGCCACCGCCGTGCTGTCCCTGGCCTCCGACACCAGCTCCACAACGGTTCCTGCCGGCACCTTCACCACCCGCGAGTGGACCGCCCGGCCGTCCGCCGGGCCCGTCTCCCAGTGGTGGGTCGAGGTGGACCCCCCACACCGCCTGGTGCGGTGGGCCCGCGACGACGGCGAGGTGGGGGAGCTCACCGGAGTGACCCGACGCCGCTACTGGCAGGACAAGCGTGAAGGCGATGAGGCACTGCGGGCCGAGCTGGGCCTGACGCCCTGACGGAGTCCGGTCGCCCGCCCTGACCGCTCACGCAGGTGTCTCGTCCTCTCGGTGCACGAGCAGGGCGAGTCCGGCCACGACCACCAGCGCACCGCCGACCCACGCATTGGGCCCCGGCCAGACCGAGAACGCCACCACGTCGATGGCCACCGCGAACACCGGCTGGGCGTAGCTCACGGCGGCCACCCGGGCGGCGCGGTCGAGCTGGTAGGCCCGCGTCATCCAGAGCTGTCCCAGGGTGGCGAACACGCCGATGCCCGCGAGCTGTGCGAGCTGGAGCAGGCTTGGCAGAGTGGGCGTGACGCCGGACACCACAACCCCGATCAGCGACAACGGCAGCACCGCCGCCTGGAACCAGAACACCACCGTGGTGGGGTGCTCGGTGGCGCCCAGCTTGCGCACCATCGTGTGGGCGGTGGCCGAGAACAGCGCCCCGGCCACGGCCACCAAGCCGAAGCTGAGGCGCACCTCCTGTGGGACCGGTCCGACACCGAGATCGGGGCCGAGCAACACCGCACACCCGAGCATGCCCAGCACGAGGGTCGCGAACACCCGGGGGCCGGGGCGCTCTCCCGCGCCGAGGAGCAGCGGGGCGATCACGGCGATGGCCACGGGCTGCAGCTTGCTCACCAGCGCCAGATCGGTCACCGGCAACCCCTTGGCCGCCGTAAAGAAGCAGACCATCGCCGAGAACCCGAGCAGGCAGCGGGCCACCAGCGTGCGCACATCGGTCACCACCAGCCCGGCGGACCGCGCCACCGACCAGGCCAGCGGGAGGGAGACCACGGTGCGCCACGCGATGATCTCGAACGCCGTGAGGTCTTCCCGGACCAGCTTCACCAGCGTCACCATCACGGTGAACGACAGGCTCGCGCCGAGCATGTACAGGGGTCCTGGGCGGAGTCTCAGCGTGTGGCCGCCGCGGGGTCAGGTGTGGGAGGAGTCATCGCCGGCCGCGTCGAGCACGCGCTGCCAGGTGCCCCAGAACCAGTCGCCCGGCACGTCCTCCGGCAGGTGCTGCCCGTCGTGCGCGACGGTGTCAGCCAGGCCCCGGATCCATAGCCGCTCCAGCGGAGCTTCTCGCAGGTAGAACGCCGTGAAAAGCTGCAGCACGTCCCGGTGCGGGTTGCGGGGATCGGGGGTCGCATGCAGCAGGGATCGGAGCGACCCCGACAAGATCACCAGGTGCGGCATCAACAGCGCCAGCAGGCTGGTGTGGTGCGCGTGGGGGGGGCAATCCACGA
>JBLFXJ010000250.1:0-12122 GCA_047609825.1 Myxococcota bacterium | reverse complement strand
TCGACCACCACCACCACACGGTCGATCGTCGTGGCGAGCGCGGGTGATGCGCCGAGGAGCGGAACCAAGAGGGGCCAGATGGTCAGCACGTACCGCTCGCCTAACCCGCGGGCCGTGGCCGGTGTTACGGACGGCCGTCGCGAGGGTGGGGGATGATTCGAGCACGCGGTCTCACGAAACATTTCGGACCCGTCGTCGCGGTCGACGGTGTCGATCTCGACATCAAGGGTCCGGGTATCGTGGGGTTTCTCGGCCCGAACGGTGCGGGTAAGACCACCACGATGCGCATGCTTACCGGGTTCCTCCCAATGACGGACGGAGCGGCGGTCGTCTGTGGCCACGATGTGTTCGAGGCGCCGCTCGAGGTGAAGGCCCGTGTCGGCTATCTACCAGAGACGCCGCCGATTTATCCCGAGCTCACCGTCGGTGAATATCTCCACTTCGTGGCGGAGATCAAGGGAGTGTCGCGGTCGCGTCGGGCGTTCCGGGTGGGCGCCGCCATGGAGCAGGTCGGGCTCACCGGGTGGGAGCGTCGCCTCACGGGTTCGCTGTCGAAGGGGTATCGGCAGCGGGTGGGGCTGGCTCAGGCGCTGCTCGCCGACCCGAGCCTTCTGATCCTCGACGAGCCCACATCGGGCCTGGATCCTGCGCAACTTGTCGGCATTCGCGGCCTGATCCGCGAGCTTGGCCAGCATCGTACCGTCGTGTTGTCCACCCACGTGCTCCCTGAGGTCGAGGCGATGTGCGACCGTGTGTTGCTCATCCATCAGGGTCGGTTGGTGGGGGATGGAACGACGCAGACGCTCGCTGCGAAGGTTGGGGCAGGCCGGTGGCTGGAGGTGCGGCTCGCCGGCGCGGATGCCGATGGCACGGGCCGTCTCGCGGCGGTCGCTGGCGTCGCCTCAGTGCAGGCGCTCGAGCCCGGGCGGTTTCGGGTCGAGGCTTCGGACGCAGCGCCAGACGGGATCGCGAAGCTCGCTGCCGTCGCCGGCTGGCAGGTGCTCGAGCTGGCCTGGCACCAGCCCTCCCTCGAGGAGGTATTCCTCGCCTTGGTCGGGGCGGAGGGATGATGGTCTCATCCCGCGCGCGGTTCCTGGCTGCGGCCTGGGCGGTGTTCAGAAAAGAGCTCCGGGTGCTGTTCCTCTCGCCGCTGGCTTGGGTCTTTCTTGCGGCCTTCCTGTTCATCGGCGGCATGTTCTTCACCCTCGGCATCGCCATGTCGGGTGAGGCGAGCCTTCGGGGTGTGCTCGCGAACCTGGGCATCACGCTGATCTTCTGCCTTCCTCTCGTCACCATGCGCCAACTTGCAGAGGAACTCGGCTCCGGCACCCTCGAGCTCCTGCTCACCAGCCCGGTGCCGCTCGGAGCGCTGATCCTCGGAAAGTGGGCCGCTGCGTGTGCGTTGTGCGGCGTGTTGCTGGCGTGCACGCTGCCCTACGCTGGCGTTCTCCTGTTGTTCGGCGATCCGGATCCCGGCGTGTTGCTCACCAGCTATCTGGGGCTGGCGGCCTGTTGCGGCGCCTTCAGCGCCGCTGGGCTGTTCGCCTCGTCGCTCACCCGTGACCAGATGGTCGCGGGTGTGGGTGGCGTGCTCGTCCTGCTGCCATTCTGGCTCGCAGGCTCCGCGGGGCAGCTGCTACCCGCCAGCCTGGCGCCGATCGCGGATCGGCTGTCGTTCATCGAGCACCTACGGAGCTTCGCGCGCGGAGTCCTGGATTCGGGAGACCTGGTGTGGTTCGGTGGGTTCACGTTCGTGTTCCTGTTCCTCACCTGGCGCGTGCTCGAATCGCGGAGGTGGGCGTGAAGGGAGGCCTGCAGCGACGGCTCGCCACAGGCGTGAACGCCGTCATCGTGGCCGTGCTGATGGTGGGGATCGTCGGCGTGGTAGCGGAGCTGTCCCGCCGCACGTCGGTGCGCTGGGACCTCACACAAGATGCTGCCGCCAGCCTCGAGCCCGAGAGCCTGGCCGTGATCGACGAGCTGGACGGGCAGGGTGTGACGGTCCGGATCACCGCGTTCACCGCCCAGGCCCGCAACAGCGAGGCCACATTCAAGAATCGGCTGATGCGGGACTTCTTGGCGACCTTGGACGCCGCGTCAACCCAGATCGATGTTTCGCTCGTGGACATGGATCGCGATCGGCTCACAGCCGAGACCCTCGGCGTGGATCGGTACGGCACCGTCGTGATCGAAGGCCGGGACGACCGGGTGGACCTGAGCGAGCGAGAGGTGTTCCGGTCGCGTGGGTCCGGCGCGGAGCGGGAGCTCGAATTCCTCGGCGAAGCTGCGATCATGATGGGAATCCGGCAGGTCCTGTCGGATCGTGCCCGTCGCGTGTACGTCCTGTCTGGCCACGGCGAACGCACACTGTTCGACCGCGGCATCGGCGAGCTCAAGATCCTGGCCCGGCTGGTCGAAGAACAAGGGTGGACCTTCGCACCCCTTGACCTGCTCGCCGATCGCGCCGAGGGACAGCCCCCGAGCGTGCCAGACGACGCCAGCGTCGTGGTGGCCCTCGGACCGAGGCACGCGCTCACCCCGCAGGAGGAGGATGCGCTCTCGATGTTCCTTGGTGCGGGGGGCAGCGTGGGGTGGTTCGTCGAGCCAGACGGCACGCTTCCGCTGTTCATCGAGGCGCTCGGTGTGCTCTCCCCAGCCGGGGTTGTCCTGTCTGAAGAGTTCGTGTACCCGTTCCCAGACCGTCCGATCGTACGCCCGCGTCGTCACCCGATCACCCAAGTGTTGCTCGAGGACGATCTGCGCGCCGAGGTCGCACATGCTGCTCCGCTCGAGATCGTGCCGAGAGAGGGTGTGCGAGCGGAACCACTGCTCCAGACCGGCCGCCGGGGCTGGGTCGAGCGATCGGCGGAGCGGCCTGCAGTGTTCACAGCGGGCATCGATGGCGAAGGGCCGGTCACCGTCGCAGTAGCCGTGTCGGCGGGGGCGGGGAGCGCGCTTGTCCGCCGGGGCACGGCTCGAGTCGTGGTCGTCGGCGATGTGGATGTGCTGGGCGATGAGGTGATCGACGAGGCGCCCGGAAACCGTACATTCGTGGTGAATGCATTGCGGTGGCTGGTCCGGGCGGATGACAGGATCGCGCGCGTGGGCCGGCCCGGCCGAATCCGCCGCCTGGCCATGACGCCGGAGCAGCTGTCCCAAGTGCGCTGGTTCGTGATGGGACTGATGCCGCTCCTGGCGGTCCTCGCTGGAGCCCTCGTCCGGTGGTTCCGGAGGCGTGCATGAACGGGCTGCGTCGATTCAAGGGGTCGGTGGTCGCGTTGGTGGTCCTGGTCCTGGTCGCGGTGTTGGTCTGGTGGGTGCCCGATCCATCCGCCGACGAGGCCGTCTATGAGCCTCCTCGCATCTTCCGCTTCGAGAAGGAGGACCTGGTCGGCATCCGGATCATCCGCTCTGAACTCACCATTTCGTTGGCGCAAGATGGTGCGGGTTCCTGGCGGTTCACCGATCGCAGCTGGCGCCCCAGCCGCTCGATGGTCCGTCGGGTCGGGCATCAGCTGCACGATCTGTCGGCTCGAGCCGAGGTGGTCTCGGACCCAGAAGAGCCCGCGCGGTATGGACTAGGCGGGCAGGCCATCCGGGTGGAGGTGGACCTTCGGGATGGATCCTCCCTCTCGTTCGAGGCGGGCGATCCCAATCCCACGTCGGTGAGCTGGTACATGCGACCGCTGCCCGATGGGCCGGTGTTCGTCGTGAAGAAGGCCGCCCTCGACTACTACCGGGCGGAGCTGGACGACTTCCGGGAGGACAAGTTCGCGTTCTTCGACGCCTCGGACGCGGTGGCGATCGAGGCCGAAGTGGACGGCCGTCGGATGACGGTGGAGCGTATCGGAGAAAAGTCTTGGCGAATGGGCGAGCCGGTGGAGCAGTTGGCGTCACGTGACGAGGTGCGCATGATGCTCGGGCGCGTCTCCGCACTGAAGGCATTCGGATTCGTCGCGGACGCCCCCACCCAGCTGTCCCACTTGGGGCTGGACCCGCCGCAGCACCAGATCACCATCCGACTCGCCTCCGGGGATGCGGTGTCTCTCCTGCTCGGTCATGAGATCGAGGGTTCCGATCCGCCGCAGCGCTACATCTACAGGGCGGAGGACGATGCGGTCTACGCGGCGCGGGACGGCCTGCTCGAGGCGTTTCGCAAGCCTGTGGAGGCGTACCGGAACCGCGTGCTGGTGGGCCGGCATGAGTGGGATGTGGAGGCGATGGACGTGAGCCTGGCGGGAGAGCTTGTTCGCATCGTGCGCACGGCGGACGACTGGCGCTGGCCCGATGGGTCGGTGGTCCAAGGGTCGACCGACAAGCGGGTCGCGGGACGCGCGGCGGAGCTGCAGGCGGTAGCGTTCCCCGACATCGACGGCGAGAGTGCCGGGTTGGGGGAGCCATGGGCAGGTGTCGCGCTGGAGTTCACCGACGGTTCTGTCGCGGCCATTGCCCTCGGCGCTGCGTTCGAGGCGCCCGGCCCTGACGGTGAGCCACCACGCGTACACCGGTATGCACAGATCATCGGCGATGATGCCGTGTACGCGGTGGATTCACAGCTCCCCTCGGTCATCGAGGACCTGCATCGGGAGTATCGGCGCAAGCAAGAGCGGGATGCCGAGAAGAACCTGGACGGCGACGCCCTGCCGTAAACTGAGCCGCTGTTCAGTTCAGCGCGGGCACAGCCCGACTCCCGCGTTATGTCGCCGACCCTCGCGCGCCGGCGGTCGGTCCGGCGCCACACCGGGAGGACGCATGGCTGCCCACAAGATCAGCGACAAAGACCTGCGCTCGTTGCGGGATCGGATGAAGGTCGCTCTTCGCCAAGTTGGCAAGACCGGCCGTGAGGTGGAGGAGGCCGCGGGGCTGAGCTCCGGCTCGCTCACCCGGATCTACGGAGGGCGACGCAAGCTCGACTTCGACCTGCTCTGCGCGCTGGCGGCCGAGGTAGAGGCAGAGCCGCTGTCGTTGCTCACGAAGGGCGCGCAGAAGGTGTTCGCCGACGAGATCGAGGTCTGGCAGGCGAGCACCGCAGCGGATGAATCAAAACCGGGTCCTGGATCGGCTCCCGAACCCGCTCCGGCCCCTGAGGCGGCTTCCGAGCCAAAGCGGACATCCAAGCTCGCGCCGACTCCCCAGCCGAAGCCTGCTCCAACGCCCGAGCCGAAGCCCGCGGCGCAGCGTGCCCCCACTCCCGAGGCGAAGCCTGCGCCGCAACCAGCGCCGACTCCGGAGCCATGGACCACTCACAGTCCAGCAGACGATCCGACTCCGAGGAAGCGCAAGCGGGACCTGCCGGCGCGCGTCGCGCGTCGGGTGTGGGCCGGCGTCCGCGGTGTGTTGGGGCTCTGAGCCTCATGGGCTGTGGTAGGTGGTTTCAGGCGGGTTAGGCGAGCGCATGCAACTCATCACGCTCGCCCTTCTCGCCGCGTGCACGGGGGCCGATCCTGTCGCTCCAGGTGCCAGCACGGATGGGGGCGCCGGTGTCGCCGGCCCCCCGCTCACCGTCGTCCACCAGTCCAGGTTGGAGGGCGAGATAGAGCCGTGTGGTTGACCCAAAAATCCTCTGGGCGGTCTGTCCAGGCGACACACGGTGCTCTCCGAAAAGCGTGATGCCGGCCCAGTGTTGGTTGTAGATGCGGGCGGTTCATTGGCCCCGCGCGGTCGCATGGCGGCGCTCGTCGAGGGCAGCCAGGAGCTGGCTCAGCGGCGCATCAAGGCAGAGCTGATCGCCAGCGCCTGGGCGCTCGGGGGAATCGACGGCATTGCCGTCGGTGGCGATGACTGGAATCTCGGGCGCGACTTCGTGTTCGGACTCGCCGAGTCGCACTCCCTCCCAGTACTGGCTGCAAACCTCGTCTGTGGCGGCGAGCGGCCGCTAAAGGGTCACCGCGTTGTCGAGGTGGGTGGCCACAAGGTGGGCCTGGTCGGTGTGACCACCGGCGAGGTCGAGGGGTGCACCATCGGTCCGCCCGACGAGGCGATGCGCGCGGCTGTCGCCGCAATGGGGGCAGTCGACCTGGTCATCGGCCTGACGCCAGCAGAGCGGGCCGAGGATGTCGCCGTCCTGGGCGAGTCCGGCATTGACGTCGTGTTCGACGGTCGGGGCCGACACACCACCGATGTCCCCGACGAGATGGGCGATGCGTGGGCGGTGGGCTCCGGAACACGAGGGAAGTACGTCGGCTTCCTCGAGATCACCTTCGTTCCGGGCGCGGAGCGATTCGCGCCGTCGGGGGTGGCCGACTCGGAGCGCAAGCGGCTGGAGCGGGTCGAGCAGCGCATGGCGAGCCTGTCGTCCCGCGCGCTGCAAGAGAAGGACCCCGCGCGGAAGGTGCGGTGGGAGAACCAGGTGGCGGCGTACGAGCAGCAAGCGGCCGAGGCACGGGCGGCGATCGCTGCGGCCGAGGCGGGCGCTGCCGTCGTCGCGAATGGACTGGCGAACAGCGAGCTCGCCCTGTCGGCCGACGTTGAGGATCACGCTGTCATCAAGGAGCGCATCGACGCCGCGCTTCAGGAGATCATCGAGGTGGAGGGTGGAACAGTCCAGTTCCATCTCGAGCCGCACGTGGCCCCGCCAGACTCGCCCTATGCGGGCAGTGATGCATGCGTCGCGTGCCACAAGGAGCAGCACCTGCAGTGGTCCACGACCGCGCACGCCCACGCCTGGCAGACCCTGGTGATCGAGAAGCGCCACCTGGATCGCGACTGCTTCAGCTGCCATGCCACCGGCGTGAGCAAGCCTGGCGGCCCTGCGCAGCCGGGTGAGGTGGTCGGGCTTCGCGACGTCCAGTGCGAGGCCTGTCACGGCGCCGCAGGCCGCCACGTCGCCCATCCGGGGGTCGTGAAGCCCTTGGCTGATCCGGGGCTGAAGGTCTGCCAGGGCTGTCATGACGGCGAGCAGGATGGCGGTCGATTCGACTTCCCGACCTACCGCCCGAAGATCGTCCACGGCACGGCGGCCGAGTAGGAGCGCACGTCTACCCGATGAGGGTGAGCAGATCGTCGACCTGGGCGTAGCCATTCCGGAGGAGGAAGTCCGACCGTCGGCCGTAGCTCTTCGCCCCGAGCACGAACAGGCCCGGCTCTGGGCTCCTGAGGGCGCCTGCGTCCAGCGCGGGAGCGTCCAGGCAGTCCCCACCGCCGGCTCCGCCGCTGGCCGAGAGCAGTGCGGCGGCGAGGCGCATCGGTCCTTCGGTGCCCCAGCAAAGGTGCATCTGAAGCTCGCGGGTGACCGTCGCATCCGGCCGGAAGCCCGTGCACACGACGACGTGATCCACCCGGAAGGTGGCGCCCGATTCCAGGAGGACGTTCACACCGTCGGTCGCCGCGTCGAACCGCTCGACGCAGTCTGCGCCATGGTGGCGCACCCCGGGGGCGCCCGGCGCATCACGGCCGAGCGCGTGGAGCGCGGCTCTTAGCGGGAGTGGGTCGTCCGGAGGCGATACGAATCCGGGCGTCTCGAGCCGCGGCGTAGCCCAGTGCACCGTGGCCTCGCCCTCGAGGAGTTGGCCCAGTGCGGTGACGGCGCTCGCGCCATCCCCCACGAGCAAGACCGTCGCGCCCGCCAGGTCCTTGACCGGCACCGGCCCGTAGCGAATGCGATGTGCGTTGCGCACGTCCCGTTCGCCGGGACAACACAGGCCACCACGCCCCGCCGGTGCGGGATCGCCGAGAACGCCGCCACAGTCGACGACCAGATCGGCGGTCATGTCCATCTCGGAGCCCTTGGCTGGCCGAACCAGGAGGCGGAAGGGCTCTACCGACCTCGCACGGGATCCGAGTTGGTCGCCCTTTCGAAGGTGAAGGCGGGTCACGCCCAGCACCTCGGTGCCGGTACGCACGTCCAGGGTTCGGGCGATGGGGATCAGGTACCGGTCGACCAATGCCCCGCCCGTGATGCGGGGCGCGAGGTCGGGGTGATCAGGATCACCCGCGCGGACCCTGCCTCGGGCCGTAGTGTTCATCTCCATCGGGGTGAACAGCTCCACATGCCCCCACCTGCGCATGTGGTGCCCGACCTCACCGCCCTCGAACACGACCACCTCGTGGCCTGCGTCCTCCAGCGCGATGGCTGCGTCCAGCCCGATGGGTCCAGCACCGATCACGACAGCTCGCATGTGGTCCTCACGGTGATGTCTGCTGGGACCTGCGGGCGTAACAAGCGGCCCGTGGACGAAGCGAGGGTGCTCTGAGGGGCTCGAGCGGGTAGTCCCCCCAGATGCGGGTACTGGGGATTGAGACGAGCTGCGACGAGACCGCTGCATCGGTCGTGGGACCGGCAGGCGTGTTGTCAGACGTCGTGCACACCCAGGCCGTGCACCTCGAGTTCGGCGGGGTCGTGCCGGAGCTTGCGGCCCGTGCCCACGTGGAGAAGCTCGGCGTGGTGGTGCGCGCTGCGCTCGAGCAGGCGGGCGTGGAGCGCCCTGATGCAGTCGCCGCGACCGCGGGACCGGGGCTGATCGGGGCGGTCTTGGTGGGCTTCAGCGCGGGGAAGGCCCTGGCGGCGGGTTGGGGGGTGCCGTTCATCTCGGTGAACCACCTCGAAGGCCACCTCCTCTCGCCGCTCCTGGATGCGCCAGCGCCGGCGTTTCCGTTCCTGTCTTTGGTCGTGAGCGGTGGCCACACGGCGCTGTACGCGGCAGAGGCGCTCGGGCGATACCAGCTGCTGGGTGAGACGGTGGATGATGCGGCGGGTGAGGCCTTCGACAAGGTCGCTCGGATGATGGATCTCGGGTATCCGGGCGGGCCGGTCGTGGACCGGATGTCCAGGTCGGGCGATCCGGCGGCTGTCGACTTCCCACGCCCACTCCCCGGCACCTTGGACTTCTCGTTCTCGGGGCTCAAGACCTCGGTGCGCAGCCACCTGCTCTCGTCCACCCCGGCGGCGGATGTTGATGTGTGTGCGAGCTTCCAGGCGGCCGTGGTTGACTGCTTGTGCCGGCGGGTCCAGGCGGCTGCCCGCGCCACGGGCCTCGAGCGGGTTGCGATCTGTGGGGGGGTTGCGGCGAACAGCGCGCTTCGCGCTCGGATCACACAGCTCGGCCTCGTCGCCTTCGTGCCTCCCCGTCACCGGTGCACGGACAACGGCGCCATGATCGCGAACGCCGGGCGGCGGCACCTGCTAGCTGGCCGCGCCGACACCCTCGATGTCGGCGTTCGTCCGGCGTGGCAGGTGGGCACGTGAGCACCGACGATCCTCGCGTCCTGTTGCGCCGGCTCGAGCAGCGCGCCCGCAGGCGGTTTGGCCAGCACTTCCTGACCGCGACCTCGATGGCGACCCGGATGGTCCGAGGCGCGCGAGTCATTGAGGGCGACCGTGTGCTCGAGGTCGGGCCCGGTCTCGGCATCCTCACCTCGGCGCTGGAGGATGCTGGCGCACAGATCACGGCCATCGAGCTCGACCGTGACCTGGCTGCCTTCATGCGGGAAGAGCACCCTGGAGTACGGCTGATCGAAGGAGATGCGCTCGCGGTCGACTGGGCCGACGCCGCCCCAGGGTCGGGATGGAAGATGGTCGCCAACCTTCCATACAACGTGGGTACGCACATGCTGATGCGGGCCCTTCGCCAGCCCGAACGGTTCGCGTCTGTCACGGTCATGCTCCAGCTCGAGGTGGTGCATCGACTCATGGCAGAGCCCGGCACCAAGGCGTACAATTCACTGTCGGTGGAGGCGCAGGTCCGGGGTGCGCCCGTCTTCCTGCTCAAGCTGCCGCCCGGGGCCTTCCACCCGCCACCCAAGGTCGAATCGGCCGTGGTCCGGTTCGATCTGTTCCCCGAGCCGCGGGTCGGCGCTGCCGGGCCCAAGGCATTCGATCGGGTCGTTCGCGCCGCGTTCGCCCAGCGCCGGAAGATGATCTCGAACAGCCTGGCCGCCACCTACGGCAAGGCGGTGGCAAAAGAGGCCCTGGCCAGTTGCGGGATCGACCCGCAGCTCAGGGCCGAGGTGCTCCCCCCTGAGCGGTTCGGTGCCCTCGCCCTCGCCCTCGAGGGCCTCGTGCGCACAACGCCGAGCGCCCTGTCTGATACAGTTCCTTAGATGCGGCGGCACTCGCCCCGGAGGTCCAAGTGCGCATCCGGTCGTGCGGAATCACGGATGTTGGCCTCAAGCGAGGCCACAACGAAGACAACTACCTCATCAACGAAGAGCTGAACCTCTTCGTGGTGGCTGACGGCATGGGGGGCCATGCCGGCGGTGAGTACGCCTCCGCCATCGCCGTGAACACGGTCGAAGAGATCGTCACGTCGATGGAGATGAACGGCGAGTTCTCCTACATCGAAGACCCCGTGGAGCTCACCCGGCACAAGCTCAGCCACGCCATTCGCCTGGCCGGCCGCAGGATATTCGAGAAGGCGAGGGAGCAGCCCGAGTACCATGGCATGGGCACCACCGCCGTGGTGCTGCTTGTCGACGGCGGCAATGCGTTCATTGCGCACGTCGGAGACAGCCGGTTGTACCTCGTCCGCGACAGCCGAATCGAGCAGATCACCGAAGATCATTCGTTGATCGCCGAGAAGATCCGGCACGGCCTGATCACGCGCGAGGAAGCCAAGAACCACCGGATGCGGAACGTGATCACGCGCTCCCTGGGCTACCAGGAGGATGTCGAAGTCGATCTCCAGGTGCATGCCGTTCGGCGGGGAGACGTGTTTCTCCTGTGCTCGGATGGTCTGTCGGGCCACGTGGCTGACGAAGAGCTGGAAGATCACGTGGCACGCCTCGGCCCACAGGCGGCCGCCAGGCGATTGATCGGCCTCGCTTGCGAGCGCGGCGGCGAAGACAACATCACGGTGATCATCGCCACGGTGGAAGACGCCGCGTGACACCCGCGGCAGGGAGCCCGCAGACGGTCATCCCATGGGCAGTCGCGTCGGTGGCGGTCGCGCTGGTGTTGGTCATGCTTCCGCGGGCGGTGGCATTCAGCTCGGTGTTCGAGGAGAACACGCGGCTGAAGGAGCGCCTGGACGACATCGACGGGCAGATGGAACAGGTGGAGCGCGCGCTGCTCCGGCTTCGGGCCTACGAAGCACAGCTGCAGTCCCTCGATACCGAGGGGGAGCATGGGCCCATCGAGGCGTCTGCTGCTTTCCAGGTGCCGGACGGCATGGATGGCTGGCTTCGCACGCCGCCCCACGCCGGCGATCTCGCTACGGGTCGCGACGGGGATGGACGACTGACCGCGTCGGTGTGGGCGGATGGGCTCGCTGCGCGCACGGACACATTCCTGCGGTTGTTCGAGGAGCTGGAGCCGAGCCTCAACGACCACCTGGTGAAGGCGGAGGAGCTGTGGGCCCTCGAGCGCGCGCTGCCCTCGGTGTGGCCTGCGGACGGGGAGCTCACGAGCCCCTTCGGGTGGCGGCGCAGTCCGTTCGGCACCCGATGGCGATTCCACTCCGGCCTCGACATTGCGCGCAATCGTGGCGCACCGGTGCTGGCCGCTGCCGACGGCGTCGTCCGCAGCTCGGGGTGGGATGGGGGCTTCGGCTACGCGATCGCGCTGGACCATGGGCTCGGCGTGTCAACCGTGTACGCGCACTGCCACCGGCTTCTGGTGGAGGAGGGGGCGCGCGTCGTGGCCGGCCAGCGCATCGCGTTGATGGGAAACACCGGGCAGTCCACGGGTCCCCACCTGCACTTCGAGGTCCACTTCGACAGCGTGCCCGTCGACCCGGCGGACTATCTCCCGCCACGCTGAACCCCGGGCACCGATCGACAGCGACGCGTCAGGCGCGTGTCCACGGTCATACCTTGCGTTACCTGTGTGCGCCGTCACGCATCGGCCCATGCGGGGTTGGCGCCGGCGCGACGGCGATTACATGCGGCGGGCGTTCGCCAGATTCAGGGGCCGGTCATGTTCGAAACGATTTCCAGCTACGCGAAACGGCTGTTCGGCGATGCCAATGACCGTGAGCTGAAGAAGCTGGACCCAATGGTGCAGCGCATCAACTCACTGGAAGCCGCGTTCAAAGAGCTCTCTGACGACGACCTCCGCGGGAAGACGCCGGTGTTTCGGCAGATGCTCGAGAACGGTGCATCGCTCGATGACATCCTGCCCGAGGCGTTCGCCACCGTCCGCGAGACGGGTCGGCGCACCATGGGGATGCGCCACTACGATTGCCAGC
>JBLFXJ010000249.1:0-12126 GCA_047609825.1 Myxococcota bacterium | reverse complement strand
TTCGAGGTGAGCGATGGCGGGAGCGAGTGGTCCCATGCCAACGGCGTGTCGGTGACCGATGACGGCGAGCTCCTCCTGTCGCTCCGCAACCCCAGCGCCGTCGTGGCGCTGGACGGCGACCCCGCGAGCCCGACCTTCCTCGACCTGCGCTGGGTGGCGTCGGGCTCGGAGCCTGTGCTGCCCACCGACTACCGCCCGGCCACCGATGAGGGGCGGTTCCTCGCCCAGCACAACGCCACGCGGGTGGGCGACCAGCTGTGGCTGTTCGACAACGTGGGCGACCCCGCCAGCTCCCGCGCCGTCCGGTACACCATGGACCACGCCGCCGGCTTGCTGCGGCTCGACCACGCCTACCCGGTGGGGGCCGTGTGCCCGGTGCAGGGCGGAGCCGAGCCGATCCCGGGGGGCGTGCTCACCACGTGCTCGGACGACGGCCATGTACAGGCGTTCGACGACGGCGCCGACGCCCCCCGCTGGTCCCTGAGCGGCACCTGCCTCGGAGAGCCCGGCCTGCGCACGGTGAATCGCGCGCTCCCGGTGCTGCTGCCGTGACCCTCCTCCTGGCAGCGATGGCCTGCGCGCCCCAACAAGCGCCAGCGGCCGAAGACACCGCCGACCCGTGCCCACCGCCCGCGGTGAGCGTGGGACCACCCGGCGGTGCGACGTGGGCCGATGGCGACCCGGTGGACGTGGTGTGGGGCGGTCAGGGCGGCCTGCATAGCGACCTCAGCTTCACCGCGGCAGGCTTGGACGGCGCGGTGCTCGAGGTCGTGGCCACCTGGACCGACGGGGCGACCCAGTGGGATGGCGCCGCCCGCACCGTGGCGTGCGAGCCGGACCGGTGCGACGAGACCTGCCCCGCATTCCGAAGCCTGCTGATCGGGCGCGCCATCCTCGAGGATGCCTGCGCGCTGGTCGGTCGGCGGCTGGACCTGACCGTCTCCCTCACCGACGGCGACCACAGCGCTCAGAGCACCGTGTCGCTGGTGGCTCAGGTCTCCGGCCCGTCGTTCAACGACCCGTGCCCCTGACGCCGCGACATCCCTGCCGCATCAGCGCGGCCCAGCCCCCGCGAACGGCTCGGCCGACCAGTCGTCAGCGCCGGTGAACTGAGCCGGGTTGGGCGTCGACACCACCGGCGCGCCCCCGCCCCAGTAGTTGCCCGCGATGTCGGCGGTGATGCCGCCGCCGATGTCGAGCATGCCGCTGGCGCCCACGAAGTGGTTGCCGGTGAGGGTCGCTTCGGTCATCGCGATCATTACGGGGTAAGCCGAATCATCGAAGATCGAGTCGATGGCGACGAAGCTGTCGGCCCCCGAGATGTGGATCGGGCAGTGGCAGCCCGTGATCCACACGTGGTCGAGCCGCACATCACCGCCGTACAGCTTGGTGCAGTCGGGACTCCGCGCCGGCTGCTCCAGGTCGATCACCGAATCGGTCAGATCGAGCAGCCCATCCCGCATCACTAGCGGACCGTCCGGGCCGCTCCAGCGCAGGTAGGTGCCGGTGAGCTCGCCGGTCAGCTCAACGCCGCCCCAGCCATCGGGCGCGAGGAACTGCACCGGGGCCTTGGCCGAGCCCTCCACCACCAGCCGTCCCCCCACGGTGAGCTCCGCCGGCTCGGTGATCTGCACCGTGGTTCCAGCGAGCACTCGCACCGTGGTGCCCATGGGGATGTCCGTCGGGCCATCCAGCCGCCACTCGCCGGACCAGATGATGGCGTCGGGCGAGGTGGTGGTGTCGGTGTCGGAATCCGTGTCTGTATCGGTGTCCGCGTCTGAATCGGAGTCCGCGTCCGAATCGGAGTCCGTGTCCGCATCGGAGTCCGTGTCCGCATCGGAGTCCGTGTCGGTGTCCGCGTCGGAGTCCGTGTCGGTATCCGTCTGGACGTCGGGCTCAGGCTCACTGCCGGAGTCGCCCTTGCCCTCGCTTCCGCCGCACGCCAGCAATGCCCACAGCCAGATGCCCGCTCGCATGCCGCCTCCAAGTCACAGTTCGAAGGTCTGCTCGTAGTCGAGCTCGCCGTTCAGGTCGTAGAATGCGCCGGTGAAGCGATTGCCTTCGAACTCGACCCACAGGAAGCCCTCTTCGGTATCATCCTCGAAGAAGGTGGTGTTTCCTCGGCCTACGAGATCGGTGGTCTTCGCTCCGGCGCCGCTGACGATGAACTCCGTGCCGCATGTGGGCTCGATCCACTGCCGGTTGTGGTCATGGCCGCTCAGATACACGAGCGCCTGGCCGCAGATGTTCTCGTCGAAGAAGTCGCGGATGTAGTCGCCACGCGGAATCTCGGCCAGAGGCAGGCCGCCGGGAAGCCCCTCGTAGTTGCCAGCGTTGCCGTGCTGGCCGTTCGACACGTAGGGGTGGTGGCCGAACGCGATCACGTGCTCGATCCCCGGGGAGAGGGTGGCCATCTCCTCGGCCCAGAACGCAGCCTGCTGGTCGGTGAAGCTGAAGAACAACCGCGTGGTGTCCAGCGCGATGAACTTCACATGCCCCGCCTCGAAGGCGTAGTGCTCATTCGGCATCGTCCACTTGGTGGAGTAGTCCGTGTAGTTGACGTAGATCGGTGACAACCAGAACTCGACCCCCAGGCCCTCGAGGCCCAGGTCGTGGTTGCCGAGGGCTGGGTAGAACGGGAACTCGAGGTGCTCATAGGGCAGCTCGAACTTGTCCTGCCACTGATCGTCGAACACGCCCTCGACGCCGGAATCGTAGAAGTTGTCGCCCAGATACAGCGCGAAGTCGCACCCGCGCGCCGCGCACACCTCGCCGATGGCCTGACCCACCTGGTACTGCGAGTCATTGCCCTCGCCGGCGTCACCCAGCGCGATGAACCGCACGATCGGAGCGGGCCCCGGCGTCGTGGAGCCCGTGCCAGTGCCAGTGCCAGCGCCAGTGCCCGTCGCTGTACCAGTGGACGTTCCAGTGCCCGTCGCCGTTCCGCCGGTCGCCGTGCCGGTGCCGGTGCCGGTGCCCGTGCCGCCGGTGGCCGTACCCGTAGCGGTCCCGCCGCCCGTCGCGGTACCCGTCGCGCCACCCGTGCCCGCGCCCGTGCCCGCAGGTGAGGTCGTTGTCGGCGTCGTGCTCGGAGCCGATGTGTCGGCGCCCTCGCTGGGCTTGGGGGTGTTGCAGGCGACGATCAGCAGGAAGAAAGCGTACATGCAGAGCTCCGACGCTGTCTGCTAACCGTCGTGGCTCCGCCGGTCACGCAGAGCGTCCCTCGATGCGCTCCCGGCGCGACTCCACCGCCTCCACGAGAAACCGCGCCAGCACGGTCACCCGCGGCGCCGATCGGAGGGCCTCGGGCCACAGCACCCACAGCGGCACGGTGAGCTCCGGCAGCGGCGGGCCCACGCGAACCAGCCCGGCCACACCATCGGCGAGCCCGCACGGCGCCAACCCGACGCCCGCCCCTTGCTCGAGCAGTGCCAAGAACGCCGCCCGGCTGTTCGTGCGCACCACCACCCGCTCGGCCAGGACATTCGCAGCCTGCCACCTGTCCGACGGGCTACCGGACACCCCGTCGAACGCCACCCATGGAGCCGTCGCCAAGGGGTCCGCATAGTCCCGGAGCAGCTCTCGCCGCCCGTACACAGCGAACGCAACCCGGGCGAGCCTGCGGCCCACGAGCCCGGGCGGCGGGCCACTCACCACCCGCAGCGCCACATCCGCTTCACGGCGCGACAGTGACAGGGTGGCGTCGTCCACCACCAGGTCCACCCGCACCCCTGGCCAGGCACGTCGGAAGTCCGCCAGGATGGCCGGCATCAACGGCGCCATGGCGGCGACCACGGTGAGCCGGACCTCCCCGGTGAGCGCCCCATCTTGCACGGCGAGCGCCTCCTCCAGCCGCCGCATCCGGTCTGCAACATCCCGGGCGGCCTGCACCACCATCGTGCCCCGCGGCGTGGTCACCCAGCCCGTGGGGTGGCGCTCGAACAGCAGCCCCAGCCGGGTCTCGATGGCCGACAGCCGCCGATACACCGTGGATCGGGACGCGCCGAGGTCCACACCCTCCGTGCCGCCCGCCTCCGCCACGGCCAGCACCCACCGCAGGTCATCCCAGTGCACGATCCCACTCCTGGCTACGGCGTTGCGCGTTCCTGCAATTACTCCGGTGTATCCTACGGTCACCACCGATCCCATATCTGCGTACCTGGATACGCAACCTTGCCACTGACTCGATGCCTCCTCCTGTCTACACCAGCGACACACCGGAGGTCCACCATGCACATCGTCGTCACGGGCGCCAGCGCAGGCATCGGCGCAGCACTCGCCCGCGCATTCGCCACCCTGCCCACTGCCCACCTCACGCTCGTCGCGCGCCGCGCCGACCGCCTGCACGCCCTCGCCGCCGAGCTCGGCGTGCCGACCCTCGTGGTGCCCCACGACCTGTCCGACCCCGTCACCGCCACCGCGTGGCTGCCCGACGCCGTCGAAGCCCACGGCCCCGTGGATGTGCTGGTGAACAACGCCGGCCTGCAGGTGGTGGGTCCCACCCACACGGTCGACCTGGCCGCGGCCGAGGCATCGGTGGCGGTGAATCTGCTCGCCCCCCTCCGCCTCACCGCCGCCGTGCTCCCGTCCATGCGCGAGCGCGGGACGGGCACCATCGTCGACGTCACGTCGATGGCGGCGCTCGCTCCAACGCCAGGAATGACCTGGTACAACGCCTCGAAGGCGGGGCTCGCTGCCGCGTCCGAGGCGCTGCGGGGCGAGCTCCGCGACACCGGCGTGCACGTGGTCACGGTCTACCCGGGCATCGTGCGCACCGACATGGCCACCCGCGCGCTCGCCGTGTACGGGCACGGGCGGGCGGTGGCACTCCAGCCGGTGGTCGAGCCCGCAGACCTGGCCGCCGCCGTGGTCGACGCCGTCGTCCACCGTCGCTCCCGCGTGATCCTGCCACGGATGTACGGTCCCGCACGGTGGCTCGGGCCCGCCGTGCGGTGGGCGCTCGACCGGTTCACCCCGACGGTCGAGGTGGCGGCATGACCCGCATGATGGCCGACGCAGTCCTCCGGATCGGCGGAGCGGTGTTCGTCGCCGTGGGCGCCCTGGGCGTGCTCACCGGCCCGTTCGAATGGCAGCTGGTGGACGTGGGCCTGGGCGCGGCGCAGCTCGACGCCACCTTCCTCGGCCAGCAGCGGTTCCTCAAGGCCCTGGAGCTCGGACTGGGCCTGGCCGTGCTCGCCCTCCGCGAAGACCTGCTCACCGACCGGAGACTGCACGCGGTCTTCACGGCGACGTTCGTGCTCACCCCAGCGTCGCGGCTGCTCGGGTGCGCCGTGGACGGCATGCCTGACCCGCTATTCCTCGGCGTGCTCACGGCAGAGCTCGTGGGCGCTGTCGCCCTCGTCGCACACGGCGTGACGCTCGCTCGGTCCGCGCGAGGTACGGTGTCGGTCGGTGGCTGACCACGCCTCGCCGTCACTATCGGTCACACCGGTCCGACCGCATCGCGGTATGTGCTAGAAATCCAGCACGCACTCGCCGGCCGACGGAAACGCCCGTCGGCGCGAACGACCTCGCATCTCCGCGAGCCTCGTGCGGTTGGAGTCTGCCATGGTTCGCCTGCTCGCCCTGCTCCTCGTCGCCTGCTCCGCATCCGCCGTAGAGGCCACCACCGAGCCCCGTGCCGACGCCCCCGCCCTCGGCAGCGAGGCCTACACCGACGCGGTCCGCGCTGACGTGCACGGTGCGACGGAGGGCATCCACCAGCTCGCCGCCCACACCCGCACCTGGGATGCCGCCACCCGCGCCGCGGTGCGCGATGCGGCGCGAGAGCTCGCCACCCAGTGTCCCTACAACCGCGCCACGATGCAGCTCCCGCAGGTGCTCGACGGTGTGCTCGCTCGCACCGCCGGCGCGATCCCAGCCATCCACCGCGAGCACGCCGGGGTGCTCGCCGCGGGCGTCAGCGCCCATGTGGCACTTCTCACCGCCATCGGCGCCGCCGACCTCCCCACCCCGCTGCACAGCGACTACCTGTCGAAGTTGCCCCCGGCCGCCTTGGTGAGTGGCGCGTCACTGCGCGCCGACCCCGACCCGATCGGGCGCACCCGGGCGCTGCTCGACGTGCTGCCCGGGCTGGTGGAGGGCTACGACCCGATCACTGTGGATCGCATCGACGCCGCCACTGCGACGATGGCTGCCGCCACCCGCGACCAGTGGCCGATGAAGCTCCACATGCTCACGTGGCGCGATGGCATCCAAGATCTGGCGCTCGTCGCCGAGACCGAGGCCGCCCGTGCAGAGCTAAAGGCGGCCGACGACCTGTTGGACACCCTCCTCCAGCAGCGGTGCTGAGATTCCCCGTCTGGAGCTCGGCATCAGGCCAAGAGCGAATGGTACAGAGGCATCGCGGCGTCCGCCACCCGCGCATAGGCCCCCTCCAGGGCCGGTGGCGGACCGCTGGGCGGCGCGAACCCGGTGGACCGCCACACGCTCGCATACCAGTGGGGCGCCCACACGCCGTCGCTGTCCCGCGGCCCTGGCGGCCAAGCCAGCATCTCGGGAGCGAAGGCCACGTCCAGGGCCGCGCACACCCCGCGGAGCACCGCCTCCGGGTCGGAGCGCAGCGTCTCGGAGTCCACCACCGGTGCCTCAGGGTAGCGCCGGCGGAGCTCCACCAGCCGCGGCAGCCCGATGTCGTCCACGGTCACCTCCGCGCGGCTCTTGACGTACGAGGAAACGATCCGGCGCGGGTCGCGCACCAGGATCACGTGGGACAAGCGGTCGAGCCACGGTCCCCAGATGTGCGGGAGGAGGTGGTGCGCCATGTGCTTCTGCACGAACAGCGGGGCGTCTCCCTCCTCCGCGCATCGCCGCGCCACCAACCGCCAGTCGGTCTCACCCGCCGCCACCACGGCCTCCCGCGCCGGATGCTCCAGGCCAGTGCGGGTGAGGTAATGGGCATACAACGGCTCATCCCACACGGTGGTGTCGGCCCGGTTCTCCCACGACCGGAGGAACGCGGTGGAGAGCGAGCGGGGGCCCGACCACACGGCGATTCGCCTCACCACAGCGGCGTGGCCTCCCGGCGTGCGAGCTCCGAATACAGGCCCTGGAGCCGCTCGGTGATCGGGCCCCGTGCGCCGATGGACCGGCCGTCCACCGTGCCCACCGGGGTGAGCCCGCCGAAGGTGCCGGTGACGAAGGCCTCGTCGGCGGCGTACACGTGCCGCAGCGTGAAGTTCCGCTCCACCGCTGGGATGCCCGCCTCCCGCGCCACCCGGAGCACGCTCGCGCGGGTGATTCCGGGCAGGCAGTAGTCGCCGGAGCTGGTCCACACCTCGCCGCGCCGCACGATGAAGAAGTGGGTGGAGTTGCACGTGGCGACGAAGCCGTGGGGGTCGAGCATCAGCCCCTCATCCGCCCCGGCCTCGTGGGCCTGGATGCAGGCCAGGATGCAGTTGAGCTTGCTGTGGCTGTTGATGCCAGGGTCCTGCACATCGGGCCGACCCCGCCGCACGTGCACCGTGAACAGCGACATCGGGTGGCTGCCGGAATCTGGCGGCAGGGCCTTGATCTCCGGCAGGATCACCAGCGTGGGGCCACCCACCACCACCCGCGGCGACTGGTAGGGGGTGGAGCGGAGCCCGCGGGTGAGCATCAGGCGCACATGCGCATCGCGCAGCTTGTTGGCCTGCAGGGTTGTGCGCAGCGCCTCGACGATGCCCGTGCGGTCGAGCCCTGGGTCGAGGTGGAGTGCTGCGCAGCCCTCGAACAACCGGTCCAGGTGCTCGTCGAGGAACGCGATGGCGCCGTCCCGCACGCGGAAGCTCTCCCACACGCCGTCGCCGAGCATGAACCCGCTGTCGAGCACCGAGACCTTGGCCTCGGGCCGCGGCACCAGGTCGCCGTTGATGTACACGAGGACCCCGTCGTTGCGGGGATCCTGGAGGTAGGTGTGCGTCATGTGGGCAGGGTAGCAGCGAGAGCGCGCGCCCTACGTGGAGATGTTCAGCAGGTCGGTGGTCGCGCAGTTGAACAGCCCGGTGGCGTTGCGCTTGCGGTACTGGGTGAGCCACTTGTTCCAGCTGGTGGGGTAGTGCGCCGGAGCGGGCACCACGAACCAGTGCAGCTGGCCCCAGTGCGGGCGCGCCGTGGGCAGCGCCGTCTCGAGATCGCGCAGGGCCTCATCGGCCTTGGGCACGCCCTTGACCACGAACGCCTCGAGCGAGCCCGAGTCCCGCCCGTAGTGCATGCTGATGAAGTGGCGCGACCCGCCGATGAACCGGAGTGAGAACGGCACCAGATACCGGTAGTCGGACTCTTTCGCAGCCGCGTGACGCAGCGCCTTCCGTGTGGTGGACTTCAGCTCGCCCACCGGCACCGACGACTCGTTGAACACCGCCCGGAACCGGTCGCCGGTCGTGCGCGGGTAGGTCTTGTAGTACACGGACGTAAAGTCGTTCCCCACCGAGTTCTCGAGGAACTTCTCCACCTGGGTGAGGAACACCTTCGGCAGCGTGGCCATGATTCCGCCGATCACGTCGGTGCCGAACACCTTCGCCATGGCGCCGAGCACCGCCTGGTCATCGGACCGGGTCGGCGGATCGCGCACGAGCGCCGGATCCATCGCCATCGCCTCGGCCCGGGTGAGCCGCTTGAAGTGGTTCACCACCCCGCGGAACTTCCCACCGGGCAGGGTCGCGTAGGGGAACACGGTGATCGACAGGTTCTCCCCGGCCTTCGCACGGGCGAGCACGCCATCGAAGTCGTCGGGGAACACGAACGCGGAGGCGGTCTCCCGCACCCAGTACAGGTCCACCACCCGAATCGTGTACGAGTACACCACGCCCATCGCGCCACATGCGACGATCATCGCGTAGAACGCGTCGTCGTTCTGGTGCAGGCGCTCCGCCGCATTCGGGAATGACGCCGGATCCGTGATGCCTCCGGTGGGCTCGAACCGGTGCAGGGCCGCTTGCCCCGCGTCGTCCACGATCACGATGTCGGCGCTCACCACCATGTCGGCGAAGGTGGACTGCTGCAGCCCGGTGCCGTGGGTTCCGGTGGACATCACGCCGGCGATTGTCTGCTTCGCGAAGCCCCCGAGGTTCGCCAGGGCCAGGCCGCTGGTGGCCAGCTCCTCGGCCAGATCGATCAGGCGCATCCCGGCCTGCACCCGCGCGAGCCGTGAGGTGTCCACGCCCGCCTTCACGTGGTTCACCGGACGGGTCTGGTTCAGGTGGGACTGGGTGTCGATGGCGAAGCCGCCGTCCACCGGCTGCGACGCCTCCGAGCAGGAGTACGAGGCGCCGAGCGGCTTGAGCTTGCCCCCGGCGTCGATGGCCTCCTGGACCGCGGCGATGAGCTCCGCCCTCGAGGTTGGACGACGGAACTCCACCGGACGGGCCTTCAGGTTGCGCGGCCAGTTCTGCCAGCGGTTCGGGTACAGGGCCTCCAACCCCTCTTCGAGCTCCTCCTCGTCCGCCTCCGCGTCTTCGAGGACCGACTCCAGGCCACCGCCCTCGACCGACCGCAGCTCGGCCAGCAGGGCCTCCACGGCCGCAGCATCGACGGTTTCGGCGGACTCCAGCTCGGTCAGGGCGGCAAGGATCTCTTCGACTGTTCGTCCTGGCATCGGTCGTGCTCCTCAGAATCGGTTGAACCTCAATTCCGCGCATTGTGGAGCGCCACACGGCACAGGTCAATCGGCGGTGGTGCGCGACACGCTGCGCAATGGCGTAAGATCACGCTCCCCTGGCCCGAGGTGACCGTGCGCTCGCTCGTCTGGCTGCTGCTCCTGGCCATCGCATGCGGCGGCAAGTCGGCGGACTCCGCCGACACCGGTGGTGCAGCCGCGTCGACCACGGCCGATGCAGACACTGACACCGACGCCGATGCAGACACCGACGCCGATGCCGACGCCGACGCCGACGCCGACACCGACACCGACGCCGATTCGGACACCGACGCTGGCGTGCCACTGGCGGGCCTCGGGGAGATCACCGGCGACTGCGGCGTGCTCACCCTCGACGCCACCGCCACCGCCGGTGCCCACTTGTACCGGCTCGACCTGGACTTCGGCGCCGAGGTCTGGGACGTGTACGCCCTGTCCGAGGGCGGCCAGGAGATCATCGACGACGGCAACCTCGGCGGGTCCTCCGTCGAATCCGAGGCGGTCGCCTTCGACGTGCTCCACCGCTGCGAGCTGGCCGAGCTGGTGAAGACCGAGGGCGAGATCACCTACGACGACCCCGCCGGAAAGAAGACCGACGTGCTCGTCATCGTCGATGGCATCCGGGTCGGGGTCAGCGTGACCCGCGCCTTCCACTACCCGCCGGAGGATGGCCTCGGCATCGAAGAGGCCACCGACCTGCTCAACGGCAAGCTGGCGGACATCCTGGTCAGCGCAGACAACGCCTCGGATGCGGACGAATGGGACGTGTCCTTCCTCGCCGTGGTGGCGTGGGATGACCAGCACGCCGACATGATCCAGACGGCCTGGAGCACGCTCGATCCCGGCATCCGTGACGGCACGCGGGTGTTCATCACCGCCACCCACGGCGACGCCGACGCGGTGCTGTATTGACCGGCCGCCTCGCCATCCTCCTGCTGCTCGCAGGGTGCGCCCACCGCGCGGCGCCAGAGGCCGGCCTCGCCTCGTGGTATGGCAAGGAGCTCGCCGGCAACCCCACGGCGTCGGGCGAGCCGTTCCGCCCGTCCAAGCGCACCGCCGCCCACCGCACGCACCCCTTCGGCACGGTGCTGGTGGTCACCCGGGTCGACACCGGGCAGTCGGTGCGGGTGGTAGTGAACGACCGCGGCCCGTTCGTCGCGGGCCGGGTGGTCGACCTCGCCCGACGCGCAGCGCGCCGCATCGACATGCTCGCCGACGGGGTCACGCGGGTGGAGCTCCGGGTCGTCGGGTGCCGCGCTGGGTACGCGTGCCAGTGACGCGGACTCAGGCGGCGCGCGACACACCGCGCCGACCCAGCAGCCGCGTGGCGGGGCCAAAGGGCGGCCCCGCCAGCGTCACTGTCAGTTCCAGTAGCCGTACGTGGTGTACGAGGAACCGTACTGCCACACGCGACCGGCATCGCCGCTGCAGCCGTCTTCCCAGCCCCAGCACTGGCCCGAGGAGGGGTCCTGGCAGTAGCCCAGGCCCGCGCAGTCGCCCTCGGACAGGTAGCACACGCCGTACGACTGCTCGCAGGACAGGCGGGCCTGGTCTTCGTTGATCGTGTCGGTGGGAACGTCGTTGTACCAGATGATGCCGAGGCCGTTGTCGTGCATGAACCCGTCGCCGTCGCCGCTGCTCTGGCAGAGCGTCAGCTGCGCGGGGTTCAGGTTCAGCGCGTCCATGCAGCCAGCGCCGCCCAGGGTGGGGCCATCGCTGAACGGACCGGGCGAGTTGCAGTTGCTGCCCAGGCCCCAGTCCTGCAGCTCGACATCCTGGTCGGCGTGCCAGATGCAGCAGTTGTCGGACACGGCGTTCTTGTAGTCCTTGCCGGTGAACTCGGGCGCGATGCTCGCGAGCACGGACTGCGGAGCCAGCTCATAGCCCGGGTCGCACGCGCCGCCGGAGCCGTCGAGGTAGTAACAGCGGCCGTCGGCCTCGACCTCGGTGGCCGGGTCGCAGTCGACCGGAGCGCCGCCGCCGAGCTCGGCGAGGTTCGTCAGGGTGCACGCGGTGGCATCGACGAACTGGACGTACTGTCCGCACAGGGGACCTGAGATGGTGGGCATGGCGCTGACGTTGCCGCGACCATCCACGGGCACGGTCGTGACGTAGGCCAGGCCGGAGAGGCCGGAGGCGCCGCCGCGACAGGGGCCAGCGGGCATCACATCGCTGCCGGGACCGCTACCACGGAGCACCGCCGCCATACCGCCAGGGGTCAGGCCGGACGCCGAGACGGCCATCGGACCGGGGCAAGCGCCCGAGATCGAGAGAATGGGGCCACCGGCGAAGGCCGTGGTGGGGAGGATCATGGCGACGAGGGCGATGAGATGCATGAGCACGCTCCTGGATGTTGCGCGGGGCGACTATCGCGGCCGCCTGTGCTCGGCATCCGCTGCGTTCACGGCCGCAATACCGAACCGCGCGGAAATCGCGATGCCACGTGGGTCTACACATCTGCGACGTGCAAGGAACAAAAAAACAGGCGATGG
>JBLFXJ010000248.1:0-12265 GCA_047609825.1 Myxococcota bacterium | reverse complement strand
GGTTCGACGTGATCGACGAGACCCTCGCGCTCACCACCCTCGGCGCGCTCGCGCCGGACCACGTGGTGAACTTCGAGCGGGCCGCCGCGTTCGGCGATGAGATCGGTGGGCACCTGCTCTCGGGCCACGTGGTGGCGACGGTGGAGGTGGTGGCGCGCACGGAGCGCGACGCGAACCTGGAGCTGGTGCTGCGGGTTCCGGCCGACCACCTCAAGCACGTGCTGCCCAAGGGATATGTGGCCCTCGACGGCATCAGCCTCACCATCGGCCGGGTGGAAGGCGACACGTTCTCCGTGCACCTCATCCCCGAGACGCGGCGGGTCACCACGCTGGATGCCAAGCGCCCCGGCGATCGGATCAACCTCGAGGTCGACGCCATGACCCAGGCTGTGGTCGCCACCGTCGAGCGCGTGCTCGCCCAGCGGTCGGCGTGAGCGTCACAGATGCCACGGGCGGAGGACAACAGCCCATGACCGATCCGACCCCCGAACCGTTCTGGCTGGGCCTCGCCAAGGACTGGGGCATCGCGCTGGCGGTGGTGGTGGGCGTGTTCGTGGTGTGGACCCTGTTCCTCGCGCCGAAGCCCGCCGCATCGGGGCCCGCGCCGGGGTTCGACCTGCCCGACCTCGAGGGCGGCACCCTCGCGCTGGCCGACATCGCAGAGGGGCCGGCGGTGCTGAACTTCTGGTTCACCAGCTGCGGCCCATGTCGGCACGAGATCCCCGAGCTCGCGCGGTTCCATGCGGCCCACCCCGAGGTGCCGCTGATCGGAATCAGCGTGGACCGCAACATGGCCGTGCCGAAGCTGGCCGTGCTCTCCGAGCGCCTGGGCATCACCTACCCGGTGGTGCACGACGCCAGCGGAGCGGTGGCACGGTCCTACGGGGTGGACCTGTTCCCCACCACGTTCGTGCTGCACGACGGCGTGATCCAGCATGTGAAGATGGGCGAGGTGGATCAGGCCTACCTCGAAGACCTGCTCACCCATCAGCACTGAATCCTTACAGAGCCCGACTCGCGTGCCGCGCGGGGGGCGGCTACCCTTACGGTCCGTGAGATGGAGGGAATATGCGATGGATGGCAGTGCTCAGCGTCCTGGCCTTCGTGGCCTGTGGCGGCGACAAGGACCCTGATCCCAGTGACTCCGGGGCGTCGACGACCACGCCGACCGGCACAGGGGGCGGCACCACGAGCACCGGCTCCACCACGACCGTGCCGGCCGAGCCCGGCGGCCTCGCGGTGGCGTTCATCCCGTTCACTCTCGTGGATGGCGCCAACACCCAGGACGTGAAGCTGTTCGACATGGGCGACGGCCACATGCTCACGGCTGACCGTCAGTCCATCGAGGTGGCCACGGGCCTCACCCTCGATGTGTCTCTCGACGACATCGAGCCGCCCCTGTTCATCGACCCGGTGGACTGGATCGACGCGATCCAGGTTCCGGTGGCCGACATGCCCCCCATCGAGCTCAACGGCACCGTGCTCGACCTGTGGTACATGGGCCCGTTCGACTTCCACAGCCCCGGCGGCGTTCCGGTCTCCATCGCGAACACCTACGGCGTGGACGCCACCTTGGGCACGGTCGAGCTGTGGGTCGGCTCGTACGAGTCTTCGGCATGGGAGTTCGTGGGCACCGCGTCGGACGATGGCGGGGGCAACCTCGTGTTCAGCGGCGACCTCGGCCTGATCAGCACCATCGTGCTGATCGACAGCCTGGGTGAATCCAATCCGCCGCCCCTCGGGCCCACCGCTGGCAGCGCCACCTTCACGGGCACGGTCTCCGGCCCGGACGGCGCCTACGAGGGCGCCCGGGTGCAGTACTGTCGCGGGTCGAACTGCCTCACGGCCCGCACCGACGCGGCCGGCGAGTTCTCGATCAGCGATGATGTGGAGCCCGGCATCGGCAGCTTCGAAATCATCCCGTAGCGAACAGCGCGGGAACGTATGTGTGGCGAGTCGGGTCGGGTGACCCGGCTCGTCGTGCTCAGGGGGTGGTCGCTTGCGGCAACGCGGGGCAGAGCGCTACTCCGGTCGCAGGCGCACCGAGAGCCGCGCGAGGATGTCGCTGGCTCTGTACGTGCGTCGCTTCGCCCCGCCCGCGCACACCCAGAGCTCGCCCTCGCGCTCGCGGCTCCACACCGCGTGCTCCCCGGGGTGGATCGTGACGGTGGTGAGGCGTCCGAGCGAACCCTCGCCGGCCCATGCGTCAACGGCGTAGCGGTGCCCGTTCAGGTGGGTGAACGACACAGAGTCAACCCTGTGCAGTGCCACGACCATGCGCTCGGCGTCGCGCTTCGCCTGCTTCAGGAGCAGGACCGGAACGCCGTCCGCGCCCACCGACATGGCTGCGACGAGGTGCGCGTGGTCTGCGAGCTGCGGCTCCCGCGCGCCGGGGATGTGCGACGTCACCGTCACCACGCCCAGCTCGGTCACCTCGACCCACAACGCTCCGTCCCGCCACGCAGACGGCCCTGCCCGGAGCAAGGCCAGGCTCGCCTGGGCCGCCGCGAGCAGCACCGGCTGGTCCTCTGGCTGCACCGGCCGGGTGCGCCGGAGGACATCCCTCGCGGTGCCTCGGCCAGCAACACCGCGTGCCCGTCCATGACCAGGCCCGCGCGCCGGAGCCGCCGCGCCAGCACATCCGGCACCCCCTCCATGGGCTGCGCCGTCACGCCGAATCTACGGTTGAGTCGACGCTCGGTCGGCTCGGTCGGCCGAGATTTTTGCCCAGGGAACCTGGGCGTTGGCTCGGCCTCCGTCGCCTCCCGTCGGTCGAACAACGAATGCGGCAGCGTGAGTGTGAGCGAGCGGTGGCGCGTGCCGAGTCGCACCGTTCCGGGCTCGAGCGCCGCCGGGCCAGAGAAGTGCAGGTGATATCCATCGTCCAGGTCAGGCCATGGATCCAGGGCGAGCAACCTGGCGAGGACTGCCCTCCACGGTGCTGCGGGATGGGGCAGTGAGTCGATGACCTCGGGCACCTCGTGCAGCGCGTCCAGTGCGGGCAGTCGTGGCCGCCGCTTCACCCGGATCCGCGTTCCGCGGGCCGCGGCGGTGAGGTCGCGCACCGCCGCCCGAAGACAGTGCACGGCGTGCGGTTCGTCGCCCGCGTCCACCAGCAGCGCCTCGAACGCCGGACCGAGCGCCCGGCCGCTCTCCGCGACGACTCCGGCGCGGAACTCCCCCGTTCGTGCATCGACGGCGACCAGCATCCGTGCCCCGTCCGTTTCCACCAGGCCCACTTCTCACGTCTCCCTCATCGCGAGCTCCTCCCCGGCGCTCGTACCCTGTGCGATGCGTTTCCGATCTGCGACCCAGAACGGTAACGTGATGCTCAGATGGAGCGGCCCGTGACCACCTACCTCACCGGCTCGGCATCTCCGCCGAGGTCATCCTAGGGCGAGATCGTACGTCAGTGCCGGCAGGTGATCTCCACGAGTTCGGAGCCGCTGCACACGTGGTAGTCGAGCGCCTCGTCCAGCCAGTAGCCGTCGCTCCAGTCGCACCACTTCCAGACCGGCTCGTCGTAGCTGGTGCACCCGAACAGCCGCCCGTTCGGGGCCCCGCAGTCGCGCACGCCGAGGGTGACCGCGCCCGACCACTCCGTGTACCCGAGCTGCCGGCACCAGGCGTCGTAGTCATTGCCCCCGTGGTCGGACGGGATGCCGCCTTCGACACTGCCGTAGCGGATCTCGGGGTTGATGCAGGTGGTGCCGATGTCTTCCACCCGCTCGCAGCGGGTGTATTGCTCGGTGGTGCCGTCCTGGAGGAACCACTCGGTGCGGAACCCGCCGCAGAAGTCGTCGATGCCGTCGCAGTCCTGGTCGATGCCGTCCTCGCACACCTCGTCGGCGCCGGGGAAGATGCGCGGCTCTCCGTCGTCGCAGTCCAGGCCGACCCACTCGGGGCGCAGGCCGGGGCCGGGGGAATCGCAGGTGGGCGTGGGATCCACCGGGTCGCCGGCGCCGAAGCCGTCGCGGTCGCCGTCGGCGAACCACAGGCTGGGCGGGCCCACGGTGGGGTCGGCGTCGTCGCAGTCGTCGTTCGTGGCTGACGTGCCCTCGGGTCGGCCGCAGGCGTACACGAAGTCGTCGTCGGCGCCGAAGCCATCCCGGTCGCGGTCGGCGTACCACTCGAGGTAGCTGTCCTCGGTCACGTCGGGGTCGGCGTCGTCGATCAAGCCGTCGCAGTCGTCGTCCACCGGGGCGTCCGGATTGCAGATCTCCGGCATGTCGGGGTTGATGTCGGGGCGCGTGTCGTCGCAGTCGCGGTTGGCGAAGCCCCAGCCGTCGGGCTGCTGGCAGGCGAACTGCACGTCGCGGTCGGTGCCGAACCCGTCGCCGTCGGCGTCGGGACCCCACGCGATGAGGGTGAACACGTCCACGTCGGGGTCGTCCTCGTCGAACAGGCCGTCGCAGTCGTCGTCGAGCACCTCCTCGCCGTTGCAGATCTCGGGGCGGGCAGGGTTGATGTCGGCGCGGGTATCGTCGCAGTCATCACCGCCAAAGTCGGCGTTAAAGAAGCCATCCCCGTCAGCGTCGCACACGGCCTCGCACTCGGAATCGTCGCAGTCCACCCGGCCGTCGGCGTCGTTGTCGCGGCCGTCGGTGCAGATCTCCGGGCAGTCGCCGTCGCAGTCTGAGTCATCGCAGTCGATGCGGCCGTCGGCGTCGTTGTCCCGCCCGTCGGCGCAGGCCTCGTCGCAGGCCGGGTCGTTGCAGTCGTCGTCGGCGCAGTCCACCAGCCCGTCCGCGTCGTTGTCGCGACCGTCGGAGCACACCTCGGCGCAGCTCGGGTCGACGCACTCTTCGTCGAGGCAGTCGACCTTGCCGTCACCGTCGTTGTCGAACCCATCCCCGCACACCTCGGGGCAGCTCCCGAAGCAGTCGCGGTCGTCGCAGTCGATGGCGCCGTCGGCGTCGTTGTCACGCCCATCGCCGCAGTTCTCGGGACACAGCCCGTCGCAGTCGTCGTCGAGGCAGTCGATGAGGCCATCGAGGTCGTCGTCGGTGCCGTTGGTGCACACCTCGCCGCACAGGGCCGCGCAGTCCGGATCGGCGCAGTCGGCGAGGTCGTCGAGGTCATCATCCTCGAGGTTGTCGCAGATCTCCGCCGGCGGCTTGTCGTCGTCCGGGTTGGAGGACTCGCAGGCGGTGAGGGCGAACAGCACCACGAAGAGCGAACGCATCGGGACCCCAGGTCGGTGAGCGACGGGCGCTCCGGGAGGGCAGTCTACCCGCGCCAGGGCCCCGATGTGTCAGCCGTCCCGCTCGTCCAGGCGTCGGCGCCACCACTCCAGGCGGTCGTGGATGGTCTTCTCCACGCCGTGCTGCACAGGCGTGTAGTACCGGGCGCCCTGAAGCGCGTCGGGGAGGTACTGCTGGCGCACGATGCGGTCGGGAAAGTCGTGGGGGTAGCGGTAGCCTCGGCCGTAGCCCTCGGCCTTCATCTCGCGGGTAGAGGCGTTGCGCAGGTGCAGCGGCACAGGGAGCGGGCCCAGCCGGTCCACGTCGGCAAGAGCCAGGTCGATGGCCAGGTAGGCGGCGTTGGACTTCGGACAGGTGGCGAGCCAGGTGACGCACTGGGCCAGCGGGATGCGCCCCTCGGGCAGGCCGATGCGCTCGAGGGCCTGTGCGGTGGACACCGCCAGCGTGAGCGCGCGCGGGTCGGCATTGCCCACGTCCTCCGCGGCGAAGATCACCAGTCGACGGGCAATATAGGTGGGGTCTTCGCCGCCGCGGACCAGGCGGGCGAGCCAGTACAGGGCTGCGTCCGGATCGCTGCCGCGGAGGGACTTGATCAGCGCCGACGTGACGTTGAAGTGGTCCTCGCCGCGGTCGAGGCGCACGGGGCGGTCCTCGAGGAGCTGGGGCAAGGTCTCGAGGGTGATGGTGGAGCCGACCGGAGCGGCCAGGGCGGCGGTCTCGAGGTCGGACAGGGCCTGGCGCACGTCGCCGCCGGCCATCTCGCCGAGCTTGGTGAGGGTGGGCTCGGTCCAGGTGAGGTCGCGCTCCGCGAGCACCGGGTCGGCCATGGCGCGCCGGAGCACGCCGACCACCGCCTCGGTGGGCACGGGGTCGAGGCGCACCAGCTGCACCCGGCTGCGGAGCGCGGGGTTGATCTGGAACGACGGGTTCTCGGTGGTTGCGCCGATGAGCAGGATCGCGCCCGACTCCACATGCGGGAGCAGGGCGTCCTGCTGCGCCTTGTTCCACCGGTGGATCTCGTCGACGAACAGCACGGTGGCCTGACGCGACATGGTGCGGGCGGTCTCGGCCCGGGAGATCACGCCCCGGAGCTCCTTCACGCCGTCGAGCACGGCGGAGAGCGAGAGGAACAGGGCGCCGGTCGGGGCGGCGAGCAGGCGGGCGATGGTGGTCTTGCCGCACCCCGGCGGACCCCACAGGATCAGGCTGCGGAGGGTGCTCTCGTCGACTGCACGTCGGAGCGGCGCGCCCGGGGCGAGCCACCGCTCGTGGCCCACCACCTCGTCGAGGGTGGTGGGGCGGAGCCGGTCGGCGAGGGGCTGCACTCAGGGGGCCTGTCGGCGGGGAGGGACCACGAGCATGCGGGCCCGCACTGGGCCGTCCTCGGTCTGCACGGCGGCGATGGCCTCTGGCACACCCCGGCCCACCTCGTGGTCCCACGCCACCACGGCCTCCAGGGCGGCGAGCAGGCGGGTCTGTTCGCCGGGCGTGAGCGGCAAGCGGGTGCTGTTGTCGGGGTCTGCCGCGAAGGCGTGCGGCACAAGCGGCCCGAACACGAGATCGAGCCGCTCCGCGTCGCGCTCGTGGGCCCAGGTGATGCGCGAACGTGTCTCGAGGAAGATCATAGGCTTTCGAGTCGTGAGGTCGCCGTCCGCAGGCACCAGGGACAGCCCATCCGCGTCAGCGCCGGAGACGAACACGGCGAGGGTCTGAGCCGCTGCGCCGTCGAGGATCTCGAGCATATGCCCGCGCGGGTAGCTGCCGAGGACCTTCGTGGCGCGGGCCAGCGCGATGCGCCATCGGGGCAGGTCCTGGTCGAGGCCAACCTGCCCCTCGCCGCCGTTCACCACGTCATCCCATGCTGCCGCGAGGCTCTCCACATCGTCGGGAGGAGGCCCCGGACGGACTGAGACGCCGGAGCCCTTGAGCACCTTGGTCACGCGCCTGCGCAGGGTGGGGTCGCTGACCAGGAGGGTGCGGGGGCGACGCGGGGCTCCGTGGTTCGGCGCGGTCATTGCGCCTCGGATGATGTCCTTGAGACCGACCAGCTTCACGGAGTGCAGCGCCAGCGGCATGCGCTGCTCGTGCTCCCGCACGCACACCAGATCCAGCTCCGCGCCGCGCACGCTGGTGGTGAACGCGAACGCCTCCCAGGTTCCCGCAACCGGGAGTGTGGTCAACCTCGCCATGGGCACCTCTCGCCGATGTCTACCCCGCCGGGGTCAGGGCCCGCACGCCTCGAGGGGGGCCCAGGGGTCGGGCCCGGGGAACGGCACCACCTCGATCACCCGGCCGTCGTCGCACACGCGAGCGTTGGTGCCGGCGGCCCACGCGTCGATCACCGGCGTGGGGTCGACCGTGAACCACTGCAGGCGACCATCTTCGGTGAGCACGAGCAGGGTGCCGTCGGGGCCGACCTCCATCGCCTGCACGCGGGCGCCAACCTCGAGCTGGGCATGTGCCTGCCGGGTGGCGGTCTCCCACACGGTGACCCGGCGCCCGCTGCCGCCCGCGGCGATCCACCGGCCATCCGGCCACGCGGCGACGGCCTCCAGCGGCTGGCCCCCGTCCAGGATTCCGCGGGCAGCGCCACTGTCGGCGCTCCACAGGCGCACGGTGCCGTCCTGCGACGCGGTGGCGAACATGCCCTCCGCCACCTCCGTGATGTCCCGGACCGTGCCGCTGTGGCCGGCCAGGTACCGCTCCTCGTCGATGGCGCCGAGCACCGCGGTGGAGCTGTCGCCGGCGACGGCGAGGTAGCCGGCGGGGAACCAGCCGAACGACCTCGCCCGCAGCGGAGGTGGCAGGGCCGCGTGGGCCTGCAGGGTTCCGTCAGAGCTGGTCCACGCCCAGCTCTCGGAGCCGATGTGAGCGAACACGGTGACCGGCCCGAGCTCGAGGCGGTCGGCCCAGTCCAGGCTCTTGGCCGGAATGCGGGTGGTGCGACCGTCGATCCCGGTCACGTGGATGCCGTCGGCTCCCGCCGTGGCGATGTGACCCGCCGGCCCGACGGCGAGGTGGGTGGCCTGGCCGAGATCCAGCTTCCGCGAAGCATACCGCTCGCCGTCCCACTGCAGCACCTGGGGTTGCCGCCCCACCAGCCCGATCCGATCGCCACCCAGGGACACCGAGCCGTGGTGCAGCGACGATCCGGGCACGGGTCGCAGCGCGGGTCGCTCGACGATCACCACCTCGGCGCCAGAGCCCTCCACCCGGATCCACGCCGAGCCATCCCAGGCGCGTGCGAGCGTCGCGTTGCTGGACAGGCCCGAGCGCTCCGCCGCGCGCAGCTGCGAGCGCAGCGCATTCCACCACCGGGTGACCCGACCGTCGCGCCCCGAGGTGTACAGGTGGTCGCCGAGGACCCCCATCCCCGACACGGTGCCCTGGTGCCCGATGAGACGTGCCGTGCGCACGCCGCTGTCGGGGTGCCACACCTCCACCACCCCGCTGTGGGTGGCGGTTGCCAACAGCTCTCCAGCAAACTCGATGGATGCGAGGGGTCCCTCCGCGGTGACGGTGACGTGTCCATCGGAGCCGAGCAGCACCAGCTCAGAACCGCCAGACCGCCACGCCGCCACATGCGCCGGCCCCACCGCGAGGCGATCGAGGCGGGGGTCCACGGGGATGGCTCGCCGCCCCAGGTGCAGTTGATCGTCGAGCCAGGCCACGCTGTCGGCGGCGCGGCCCACGGGCCCCGAGGCCGCCCCGACCGGCATCGGCTCGAGCACGCCCGCCTCGCACGACCATTGGAGGGCCACGCCGTCGCTGCCGGTGGTCTGCAGGGTGGAGCCCACCCAGGCCACGTGCTGCACGGTGCTGTCCTCCGCATCGCACCGCGCTCCGGTCTCCGGGGTGAGCAGCACCAGGTGGCCGCTGGCGATGAGCGCCACCCGGCCGTCCCGCGCCACCGAGACGTCGTGCAGTGCTTCCGGCAGCTCCTCCTGCCTCACCTCGCTGCCGTTCGATGCGCGGAGCACCTGCAGGGTGGTGGAGGTGGGGGCGGCGCCGGGGCTCGGCGAGTCGGTCCACACCAACACGTAGCCGGGCGTGAGCGACACACCGACACCGCCCACGTCGCCTAAGTCTACCGTCCACAGGGTGCCGCCGGTGGTGGGCGACAGGGCGTGCACGTGGTCGTCGAGGGTGACGGCCACGAGCAGCGGCTTGCTGACGCCGAGGGCCACCACCTCGGTGCCGAGGTTGACCGTGGATGGGATGCCCGTGTTCGCGACCTGGGAGACGCGGGCCTGGCCCACCGCGTCGAGCCCGATGGCCCGGCGGAGGGCGATCTCGTGCGCCGGGGACACCTTGTCCAGCTGCGCCGCCAGGTCTGGGCCGCTGGCCACCCACCACACGCCGACCGCCGCGAGCGTGCCCAACAGGAACGCGAGGGCACCCACCCCGAGCAACGCGAGCACCTCGACGGAGGGACCCTGTGGGCCCACGGGGGGCTCGGGCGAATGTGTCGGGGTGCCGCCGTAGGGATGGAGCCCATCAAGGGCCATGCGCAGTCCGGCCGGGTACCGCACAGCGTGCACGGTGGCCGTCCACCCAGGCGGGAGCGGCGGATCCACGTCCGCCTGGTCAGGCGCCGTGAACAGGTGCAGGTGGCCACGGGGCAGCTCGGCGAGCGCTGCATACATCGCGTCCAGCCGTGGCCCGAGGTCGGGCGAACGTGCAATCTGGTGCTCGGCGAGCCCGTTCTCGCCCCGAGCGAGCACCAACGCGCCGGCCACCGCGAACACCACATCCGGGGGGGGCTGCCCAGGCGTGGACGACGGCCAGCTCACCCACCCGTCTTTGACGGCGCGGCGGTGCACGGCGAGGGCGAGGAGCGACCCGAGGTCGGCGGTCGCGTCCAGCGGGGCTGCATCGGGCACCGAGAGCAGCACATGCCCGGCGCCCTCGATGGGCCCTCGCCACCACAACGGGCTGAGCGCGTCGGGCGCGAGCCCCAGCGGCAGCACGTCGCTGGTCGGGTGCCACCGGAACGGTTCGCCGATGCGCACGCCGGCGACAGCGAGGGCGTCGAGCCAGACAGCACCACGGGGGTGAAGGCACAAGGAGCGAGCGTGGGGGGGCACGGGACGCAGGGTAGCGCACCGCGCAAGGGCGTTCACTGACACGGTCCCGACATGTGTCGCACGCGGCTGGGCCGAGTGCCTGATACGCTGGGTGCTGGAGGCGCCCCTGCTCGTCGTCCTCGCTGCTGTTGCCTTGGCGGACACCTGCGTCTACGGCGCCCAGGAGGAGGTGGCTCGGGTCGCCGGCGTGCCGAGTGAATCGTCGGGCCTCGCCGCCGCCCGGGCCCGGCCCGGCTGGTGGTACACCCACGACGACCGCGGCGGGAGCCCCGAGCTGTACGCGTTCGACACCGCTGGCAATGTGGGCCCGGTGCACCGGGTCGTGGGTGCGGAGTCGGAGGACTGGGAGGACCTGGCGGCCGGCCCGTGCCCCGACGGCGGCGACTGCCTGTACATCGCCGACATCGGGGACAATGACGCCGAGCGCGACACGATCACGGTCTACGTGGTGCCCGAGCCGCAAGCCGCCGGAGAGCCGGTGGATGTGCTCGAGACCTGGTCGCTGGTGTACCCGGGGCCCGCCCGCGACGCCGAGACCTTGCTGGTGCACCCGTGCACGGCCGAGGTGTTCCTGGTCACCCGCCCGCTCCCCGGCGAGCCGGCGGAGGTGTTCCGGGTGCCTGCGGGCGGGGGCAGCTTGGAGTCGATCCGAACCCTGACCCTGTCGGACTCGGCCACGAGCGGTGACTTCGACGCCGACGGTGACCGGCTGGTGATCCGTGGCGAAGACGCCATCTGGGAGTGGCGGGTGGATCCGGCCGACCCGGAGGCGGCGTTCTTCGGCTCGCCCCAGGCCCTGGTGGCGCCCTCCCTGGAAGACGCCGAGGCCATCACCTATGGGCCCGATGGCGCGCTGTGGTCCACGGCCGAGGGCCTGCCGATGCCTCTGGTGCGGCTCCCGTGCACGGAATCCACCCCGGCCGAGCACACCTGCGACCCGCCGGTTGCGCGGGACCGTGGGGATGACAAGAGCGGCTGTGGCTGCGCCTCCGGCGGTGTCAGTGGAGGCTGGCTGCTGATCCTGGCCGGACTCGCCGCCCGCCGTCGCGGGATCAGAGCCGGACGGTGAGCGCCTCGCCGGGCACCACCTGGCCGCCCTCCAGCTGCACCCGCACCGGCACCCCCCACTCGGGCTGAGCGGCGTTGTGCCACAGCATGTCGGGCAGCGCGCGCGGGCCGGCGCCGATGCTCACCAGGCGCCCGGCGACCCAAGCGCCATCGCTGCGCACCACACCCGCCGACCCACCCACAGTGAGCGCGGGCAGCTGCGACGGTGCGAGCCACGCCACCACCTGGTCGGTGGACGCTTGCTGCACCTCGAGCACCGGCTCGCCGGCCTGCACCGTGTCGCCCGGGCGGCGGTGGATCCACGTCACCTGGCCCTCCAGCGGGGAGGTGAGATCGGACTCGGCCACGCGCTTCTCGAGCAGGTCTACCCGGCGGGCGGCGGCGACTACGGCCCAGCCCTCACCGGCGGGGAGGGCCTGTTCGCGCACGCCGGCGTCGACCCCTGCGCGCGACGCCTCGGCGACCGCGCGCCCCCATGCGCTCACCTGGGAGCGGGCGATGGTGAGCTGCTGTTCGAGGCGGATCACCTCCTGGGCCGCCCCCGCACCGCGCTCGGCCAGCCCACGGGCGAGGTCGAGCTGCTGGATGGCGGCAGACTCCTGCGCCCGGGCCTCAGCGAGGCGGGCCTCGGCACGGGCCCGCTCCAGCGCCGCACCCTCACGCCCTTCGGCGAACCGGCGCGCCTCGTTCGCCACCTCGGTGGCGGTCTGCTCCCGGCTGGCGAGCAGCTCGGCCTCGGCCACCCGCAGCTCGGCCTCGACCAGGCTCGAATCCACCCGGGCCACGATGTCGCCTTCGAACACCTGCTGGTGCAGCGCCACATCCACCCCGCGGATGCGGCCGGCCTCCTGTGCGGCGATGATCGCCGGCGGTGCGTAGCCGATGCCCGGCGCCTCGACGCCGGTG
>JBLFXJ010000247.1:0-12280 GCA_047609825.1 Myxococcota bacterium | reverse complement strand
GACCACCGGCCCCACACACAGCTCCCCATCCCGAATCACGGCCACCGCCTCCCCATCCGGCCCCAACACCGCCCGCGTCGAGATCACCGTCGCATCCCCCTCCAGCCGCCGGTCCTCGAACCCCCACCGATGCACCCACCACCCCGCGGCCTCCGACCCGCTCGCCGTCGCACACGGCCGCTCGACCCGGTCCAGCGCACACGACGTGACCAGCCAGGCCGACCCGCCGTCCGGCGCGAACACGACATCCAGCAGCCCAGACGCGTACAGGTCCACCGACGGCCCGAGCTCACCCGACGGCCCGGCCTCTGGCGTGTACCGAATGATCTGCACCACAGGAACACCCTCGCTGGCGCTGAACACCGCCACGAGCCCCTCCGGCCCCCGCGCGAACCGCCAGGCGATGGACATGTCGGGCTCGATGCAGCCGCCCGGCGGCATCGAGTGCGCACCCGAGGCTACATCGATCACCGCGCACCCCTCGTCCCCACCGTCGTAGGGACGGCTCTGGTGCACATACAGGTGCCCATCATCGAGCCAGTACCCAGCGGTGTTCACATGCCCTTCCGGCGGCACCAGCCGGCGCAGCTCGAGGGCGCGCGGCGACGGATCCACCAGGTGCACGACCGTGTCGTCGATCCACGCCGGCTTGCCGCTGGGGGACAGCGCCAGGCGCCCCCGCCCTTCGTGCACCCGGGTCCAGGCGCCATCGGCGGGGGTGTGGCGCCAGCCCGAGACGTACACCGCAGTCCCGTCCGGCGACCAGTGGATCTCGGCATGGTCCGACAGCGGCTCCGCCGTGGCGAGCGCGCAGAGCAGAGCGATGAGCATCAGAGGGCCTGGCCTACAGACACACGAACCCGGGGTAGTTGTCGTTCCCACACCCGTTGTAGCAGCCAGCACCCAGCCAGCCAAAGCCGCAGTACGACGGGTACATATACGCCCCGGGCCCGAAGCCGTCGCACAGGTCATCGCCCCACGGCTCGAGGTACGGCCCGTAGCCGAACCGGTCGCACACCTCGTCGAGGTACTCGGTGAACCCGTACGCCACCTCGATGTACTGCACCTCGGAGAACTCCGCGCCGAGGCCCTCGAGGCACAGGTTCAGGTCGGCCACCCGGATGATGCGGTCGCCGTCGGGGTCGATGCAGCTCTCGTCGCCGGGGCAGAACACGTCACCGCCGACGCAGTCCTGGTCGATGCCGTCGCCACAGATCTCGGGCGCACCCGGGTAGATCGTCGGGTCGCCGTCGTCGCAGTCCTCCGGCGTGAGCACCCCGTCCCGGTCGCGGTCCTCCGGCCGGGGCCGGCACACGAACCCGGGGTAGTTGTCGTTGCCGCAGCCGTTGTAGCAGCCGGCCCCGAGCCAGCCATAGCCGCAGTAGGACGGGTACATGAAGGCGCCTGGGCCGAACCCGCCGCACTCGTCGGCACCGAATGGCTCGAGGTAGGTGCCGTAGCCGAAGCTGGCGCACATGGCGTCGAGGTAGTCGGTGAACCCGTACTCCACCTCGATGTACTCCACCTCGGAGAACTCGGCGCCCAACGCCGCGAGGCAGGTGTTCAGCTCGTCGACCCGGATCACCTCGTCGCCGTCGTCGGAGCACGGAGCCGGCGCCCAGCCGCATGCGCCATCCCCATCCGGGTCGTCCGGCGCGTCCTCCGGGCACGGGTCGCAGGCATCCGGCACCCCGTCCCGGTCGCCGTCGATCCGGTCGTCGCCGATGCAGGCGTCCTCAGAGTCCGGCACGCCATCGCCGTCGGAGTCCCCGTCGAGCACCACGCACACCGCCGGCGAGAGGAAGGCTGGCCCGGCCAGCGGAAGACCTGCCGCCTGGACGCACAGCTCGGCTCCGGGCGTAGGCGGTGTGGCGACGGAGAATCGCGCCCGCCCCAAGGCATTGGCGGGACCGCTCGCCGCGCGGCGTGGGCGACCGAGCAGGCCCAGACAGGCGCCGCGGAGCATCCCCGGGCAGGCACCTGGGCCCGCCCCCTCAGTGCCGAGGAACAGCGCGATGGGCCGATCCGCGGGTGCGCCGGTCACCTCCACCCGGAGCGCTTCGCCCGCCAGCCCGGGGTCGAGCGACACCGTCAAGCCACCGGCGAAGGCCGACACAATGAACAGCCACACAGGGACCTCCGGGGCCTCCACCATACAGCACCGCGAGCACCACCCCCGCCCGGCACCGACGTGCTAGCTGGGCCCATGCTCGTCCTGCTCCTCCTCGCGTGTCTGCCCGAGGCCACCCACATCGATCCACCCGCGCCCGGCGAGGTCGCTCCGGTCACCGCACCGGCACCGGCGCCCGCCGACCCCGTGGCCGCCATGCGCGCCCAGCCGCTGGACTACACCCGGCATGCCCGCTGCCGGATGGGCTGCCGCAAGTTCGACGAGGGCGAGGTGAAGGCGATCCTCGCCACCGGCACCTTCGACCCGTCCCGCAGCCGGCACGACGGCGACTGCCCGTCGCACGCGCTCGAGGGCACCACCTCCGACGGCCAGCACGCCCGCATGGTGTTCGCGGCCTGCCCCGACGAGACCCGGGTGGTCACCGTGATCGACCTCGACACCGACTGGCCGTGCGACTGCGACTGAGGCGCCTCCGCCCGAGGCCGCCTTACGGCCCGCAGGCACACTCGTTGATGCCGGTGTCCACCACCACGCCTTCCTCGAACCGCACGGGACAGCACGCCAGCAGATCGGCGAGCAGGCGCTTGCGGCCGCGCTGCACCCGGGTGCGCGCGCCCGAGGGAGACAGCCCCAGCCGGGTCGCGACCTCCGCCTGGCTCAGCCCCTCGAGCTCCGACAGCCGCACCGCCTCGCGGTAGCGCTCGGGCAGCGCGGCGACCATCAGCGGCATCCAGCTCGCCACCTCGGCGGTGCCGTCGGCGGGCTTGTCGGGCGGGGCGCCGAACAGGGCGGTGTAGAACGCCACGCTGGCGTCGAGGTCGGTGGCGCGTAGGGACAGATGCATCATCATGGCCTCCTTGGCTGTCTGTTCGACGTCCGACCGGCCGAAGTGACGCAGGTCGCCCACTCCCACGGTCGAGGCCGTGTCCCCCGAGATCGCCACCCGTCGCGCCGAGGTGGCGGCGTGGTTGTCCGAGCTGCCCCCCGATGAGGCCCAGTCCACGGCGGTGGCCATGGTCGCCGCCGATTCCGCCCTCCCGCGTCAGACCGGCACGATCACCGTGGCGGATGGCGCGGTCGAGCTGCAGCTCCCCGACGGCCTCGCCTACCTCGACCCCGCCTCCGCCGGCAGCGTGCTCGAGTCCTGGGGCAACCCGCCCGGCATCCGCACCCAGGGAATGATCACCAGCGGCTGGGTGCATGGGCCCGACACCTGGGCCGTGGTGGTGCAGCTCGAGGAGGACGGCTGGGTCGACGACAGCGATGCGGCGACGATCGACCATGACGCGCTGCTGGCGTCGATGCAGGCCGATGAAGCCGATTCCAATGCCCGGCGCACAGAGCTCGGCCTGGCCCAGTCCGTGAACCGGCGGCTTCGGCAACGGGTCAGGCCAGGTTGTGGAACACCCGCTGCACGTCGTCATCCTGCTCGAGCATGTCCACGAGCGCGAGCACCGCCTCGCTCTCCTCATCTCCAAGATCGATCAGGTTCTGCGGGATGTACTCCGACTCCGACGACACCGGCTCGATGCCCCGCTCTTCCAACGCGGACTGCAGCGTGCCGAACTCGTTGAAGTCGCAGTGCAGGACCACGACGGGGTTGCCGTCCTCGTCCTTGCCGTCGCCCATCTCCTCGAGCCCGAAGTCGATGAGGTCGAGCTCCAGCTCCTCCCGGTCGCCCACGGCCTGGGGATCGAGACGGAACACGCCCACGCGGTCGAACATGAACGACACGCTGCCGCTGGTGCCGAGGTTCCCTTCGCCCTTCTTGAGGTACATCCTCACATTCGCGACGGTGCGGGTCGAGTTGTCCGTCGCGGTCTCGACCATCAGCGCGATGCCGTGGGGCGCGTAGGCTTCGTACAGCAGGATGTCGTAGTCTTCCGCGCCCTCGCCCGACGCCTTCTTGATCGCCGCCTCGACCCGGTCCTTCGGCATGTTCACGGCGCGCGCGTTCTGCATGGCGCGCCGGAGCTGGGCGTTGTTCTCCGGCGACGGGCCTCCGCTGCGGACGGCGATCGCGATCTCCTTCCCCACGCGCGTGAACGCCTTGGCCATGCGGTCCCACCGCTTGAACATCGTGGCCTTGCGGGTCTCGAAGATGCGTCCCATGCTCAGCGCTCCCTGGTCGTGGGCGCGTCATCCGGGCGCCGCATCCGCGGGGGCCCCGGGTGACCCACCCGCTGGCCACCGGCCTAGCCGGCTAAGGTCCGGGTACGCCACAATCGCACGCGGACGCACGCGGCACGGGGAGGCTGTATGGGCCGGGGTTCTGCCGCGCTTCTCTGGCTCGCGCTCATCGCCACCGCATTCCTCGCCCCGCCCAACCGCCCCGAGCTGCTGGCGTGGCTGATCGACCTGATGACCGGGGAGTGGGGCGGGCACGAGCCGTGGGTCGTGGCGCACTTCCAGCTGATGGGCGTGTGGCCCGCGCTCCTGGCGCTGCTGCTGCGGGGAGACGGTCCTCGTTCGTGGCCGTTCCGGGCCGGGGCGTTCGCGCTCGGGTGCTTCGCCCTGCTGCCGTGGCTGGCGCTCCGGACCGAGGGCCGACCCGCCCCGCCGGACCGGCTGTGGGGCGGGGTCGCGGTGGCGCTCGGGGTCGTGGCGGCAGCGCTCGTCGCCTGGGCGGCGCTGTTCGGCAGTCCCGCGGCCTGGGTCAGTGAGGCCAGCGCGGACGGGTTCGTGTTCGTGATGGCGTTCGACTTCGTGGCGTTCTGGCTCGTGGGGCTGCTCGAGGCCCGCGCCCGGTGTCCTCGCTGGCAGTGGGCCTTCGTGCCGGTCATCGGCCTCGCGGCCGCCATCGCCGAGCGGGAGCTTCGAGGCTGACTACGCCCCGTTCTCCTCGAAGAGCCTTGGGCCGGGAATCCGCCTGCCAGTCATTCTATCCCGGGAACCCGTCCGGACTCCCGGCCGTCGATCCACGGGCGCTGGCTGGAGAGCAACACCAGCGCCACCAGATTCGGCATCGTCGCTCCAAAGCCGCACAATGCCACCAGCGAGATGATCAGATCCAGGCCGGGGGTCAGCGTCACATCGGGCACCCGCTCACCGCGCATCAGCCGCACCCCATGCCACCCGTTCCGACACGCATGTGCCGCCGCCAGCAGCGGCACCACCGCCAGACAGCAGCTCCAGATCCCACCGATCCACGCGATGACCCACATCGCCGCAAAGAGGAGGTTCCACAGAGCCGCCACCACCATCAGCCCGCCCGCGATCTTCACGGCGCGGGGGGCTCAGCGCGGGAACGTCCATGCCGCCCCCGTAGCCGCCTGCCGGCGGACCGCCAGATCACCCGGTCAGGTCACCGGCACTGACACTCGATGGCGTGCCAGGTGACCGGCTCGGTGCAGGTGCCGGTCACACAGTCCATGATCCCGCCGGGGCTGCCATAGGCGCAGTCCTCCGAGTTGCCGTTCTCGGTGAGCTCCACGCCGTCGCGCACCATCCAGCCGCAGTTCGCGGTGCCATACTCACCGTCGTTGCTCGGGTCGCACCCTTCGCTGGCGCCGCCGTCCCAGTGGTTGCACACGAACCGGGCACCCACCGCCTCGAGGCCCTCGAAGGCGCAGGTGTCGGGGCAGTTCACCTCGCCGTCGTAGCCGACAGCGCCATCGAAGAAGGTGGGCGTCCCCTCGTAGTTTCCGAACAGCCAGTAGTCGTCACCGCCCCCAGCACCGATGGCGCCCACGTCGAGCAGCGCGCTCAGGCTGCAGTCGGCGGTGTCGAGCACCTGGAGATCACGGGCACACGCGGGGCCCGGCAGGGTGGGTGACAGGGTGACGGTGCCGTCGCCGTCAGAGTCGGGCACCACCGACAGGAACTGCAGCCCTGCCAGACCTGACAGCGTGTCGGCGCAGGGACCGCCGGGGATGCGGTCGGAGCCCGCGCCCGACCCGTGCAGGAACGCAGCGCCTGCACCCGGGGTGAGGCCGGTGACCGTGATGGTGGCCGGCCCCGGACAGGAGCCCGTGGCGGAGACCGCGGGAGCGGCCGAGGCGATGACGGGCAGGCTGAACAATGACAGGGCGACGATCGCGCGCATGGAGACCTCCAGAGGCCGCGAGTATCGCACATCCAGGGCGCTGAGCAGCGCTCACCCCAGTCGCACATCTCAGTCGCCACGGGTGTTCACCTGCGCACTCTTCGAGGCGGTCAGGTCTCCGCTACCGTCCACCTCGCCGCCCACTTTGGCCGCACCGGTGAGCACCAGATTCCCCGACCCGCTCAGGGGTTGTCCACCGGTGCGGGGGAGAGCACCTGCACGGCCGTGGCGGCACCGATGGCGGCGGCGGCGGCGAGCGGGGTTCGCCCCTCGTCATTGCGCAGAGTGGGATCGGCGCCGGCCGCGAGCAGCAGGGTGAGCACCAGGGGAGCGGGAGGGTCGAGCCAGTAGGTGTCGTGGGGGCCGCCATCGGCCGACCACTCGTGCACCTCCGGCGGCCGTGCCCCGAATGTGGCCCAGTGCAGGGGCGTGGCGTTGTTCCGGTCCCGCGCGTTCACCGCAGCACCCGCCGCCAGGAGCAGCCGGGCGGACGCCGCGTCGTTGGTGCTCGCCGCGATGTGCAGGGGTGTCCATTGGTCCCACCGGCGGGCGTCGACTGTCGCCCCCGCCTCCAGAAGGGCCCGCACCGCGTCGGCAGACCCGCTCTCCACCGCCGCATGCAGTGCTGTGCCTTGGCGTGCGGCCACATTCACCGGGACCCCGCGGGCCAGGCACCACCCCACCCGCTCTGCGTCGCCTTGGCGGGCGGCGTGGTGCAGCGCCGTCTCGGTGGGGACGGCCAGGGCGGCGCCGGCGGCATGCAGTCGCTCGACTGCAGCCCACTCCCGATAGTGGGCCGCGAACAGGAGCGGCGTACCGTCGAGCCGGTCCGTGGCGGCAGGATCGGCGCCCCCAGCGAGCAGGGCATCCACCGCATCCACATGACCCTGCTGTGCCGCGGTATGCAGCGGCGTTCGCTGCACATCGTCGCGCACGCTCACGTCCGCGCCGGCCTTCACCAGCGTCGCCACACAGGGCGAGCAGGTGTTGGCAGCGATGGCCAGTGGAGACACGCCGCCCGTGCCATCGGGTCGGGCTCCGCGCTCGAGCAGCCACGCGATGGTCGGGACCTGGCCACCGAGGGCGGCGTGTGCGAGCGGCGTGTAGCCCTGCTCGTCGGGCGTATCGAGGTCGGACTCGGGCAGCGCGGCGAGCGCGGTCAGGTCTCCCCGATACGCCGCGTGCCCGGCCGGGGTGGCGGCTGCAGCGGCAGAGAGCAGGACCAGGGCGGTGAGCATGGCGCAGGGTGGTGCGCCGAGTGTCAAGCGTCCACCACAGTCTCGCCGCCACGTGACTTCCGCACGCGCCCCGCGGCATTGCCAGGTGTGTCCGACGGTGGCACGCCGTACCGGGTCGACCGGGCCGGCGGCGGCCACGACAGCGCGTGCGGCGGCATGCACACTGCTGACGGAGGGTGAGGGGCGCATGGTGACGACGGTGGCAGTGGCCGCGCTGGACCCCGAGGCGCTCGGACTCGCCCGGGCGTGCGGGCTGTCTGTCCCCACCGTGGCGGACGCTGAGGCCGCGAGCCTGGCCGAGGTGGTGCTGCTCGGCGGCCAAGATGCTGCGGGCCGACTCGCTGGGTGGCGGATCCGCGGCCTGGGCACCGGGGCGGTGCTCTGTCTCCCCCACGATGCCGACGCCGTGATCCGACGCGCATTCCTCGAGCCTGTGGCCGTGGTGCGAGGCGAAGACCCCGCCGATGTGGAGCAGGCGATCCGTCACCTCGCCCGGGGCCAGGCCCGCAAGCGCCTGCGCCTGCCCATGGGCGATGTCGACCTGGCGCGGCTCCGAGTGCTCCGACCCGACGGCAGCGAGGTGATGCTCACCCAACGAGAGGCCGACGTGCTCGCCTACCTGGCGGCCCGGTCCGGACGCGGGGTGTCCCGGGAGGAGCTGCAGCTCGAGGTGTGGGGCCACAAGCGGGCATCCAGCAACACCCGCGCGGTCGACATGGCCATGAGTCGGCTGCGAAAGAAGATCGAGCGGGATCCAGCGGCCCCCGAGACGCTGCTCATGCCGCGCTCGGCCTGGCGGGCGTCGGCTCACCGGATGCCGCACGGCGCGACGAGCTGGTGGCGGAGCGACTCGCCTCGCGTCCTCCCACGCTGCTCGTGCTCGACAATGTGGAGCCGCTGGATGCCGCGTTGGCCCCCACGCTGCGCACCTGGCTCGAGCGCGCGCCCAACCTGCGGATCCTGTGCACCAGCCAGATCGGCTCGGGCCTGGGACGGGCCGCGCGGGTGGCGCCACTCCCGCCGGCGGACGCCGAGACGCTCCTCGCCGAGCGCCTTCGACGGGTGGGTGCGACCGAGACCGCCGAGGACCACACGGGGCTGCTGGAGCTGCTCGATGGCTTGCCCCTCGCCATCGAGCAGGCGGCGAGCCAGGCGCGTGCGCTCCCACTCGGGGTGTTGGTCCGACGGGTGAAGGATGGCCGCGGAGTCGCCCGGGCGGTGAGCCGGTCCGTGGCGCTGCTCCCTCCCACGCTGGTCGAGGCGATCGGGGCCCTGGCGGTGATGGCGGGCGAGCTGGATGTGGAGGCGGTGGAGGCGCTGCTCGGCGACGCCGGGCTCGATCAGGCCGCGGCCATGGCCGAGCGGTCCCTGGTCCAGTGCACGCGGTCGGGCTGGCGCCTGCTGCCCACGGTCCGCGCCGTCGTGCGGCGGGCGCATCCGACGCCCGAGGCGCAGCACCGGTGGTGGGCTGTCCTCTCCGCGCGGGTGCAGCGCTTGGTACCCCGACTCCGCACCCGGGACGCGGGTGCCGCCCTGGAGGCGCTCGTTCGGGTCGACGCCGACCTGGGCGCCGCCCTGGACAACTCGCCGGATGCCATCGTGCGATCCGACGCGGCCTGGGCGCTGGGCCATCTCGGGCGCAAGCTCGGCACCCTCGACGATGCTGCGGTCGGTGGGCGAGTCCCAGCTGGCGCTGCGCCGGCTGTACGAGGTGCGCGCGCTGCTGGTGGACACCCCGGACCGGTACATCGAGGCCGCGCTGCTCGAGTCCGAGGGCATGTGCCTGTTCGCCCTCGACCGCTTCGACGACTCACTACGAGCCCACGAGCGCCACGACGCCTACCTCCCGGGCGGGCGACCCGGGCCCGACGGAGCACGCACCCGCGCGCTGGTGCACCTGCACCTCGGCCAACACAGCGAGGCCCGCTCCTTCGCCGGGTGGGCGGCATCCCGCCTCGAAGGACCGTTTCAGGCCTCTGCCGAGCAGATGGTTGCCATGGTGGACCTCGACCTGGGCTACCCGGCAGCCGCGGTGCCGGTGCTCGCGGCCGCCATAGAGCGGGTGCCGCCCGGGCTGTTCCGAGACATGAGCGCATCGCTGTATGCGGCCTCGCTCCACCTGAACGGGCAGCTGTCCGAGGCGGGCGCCGCGTATGAAGCGCTCACATCAGGCGATCAACGCGGCTTCCGGGACGGCTTCGCCCGTTCCCTGCCGGCGGTGCTCGACCTGGAGCTCGGCCACCCCGATCGCTGGAGCGCCGCACGCGACCGCATCCTGCACACGCTCGCGCCCGACACCCACCCTGCCGCGCTCGCTGCGCCTGGCCGAGCTCGTCGAGGCGGCAGACCGGCGCGACCTGGCCACCCTCCGCCGGGCGACCACCACATGGGGGCTCGCCGTGCAGGTGGGGATCTGGGCGCGCCTGGCGCTGCGGGCAGTTGCGGCCCAGAGCTGAAGAGCAGGTCCGCGGGTCAGCCCAGCCCGTCGGCCTTCATCCGCTTGTACTCCTCATCGCCGCGCACGCAGACGTCCCGGTTGCGCTCGTAGTCCAGGCTGCGCGCCCGGCCGCGGTACTTGATGGACCGCAGGATGAGCTTCATCGTCTCCAGGCGGGCGAGGTGCTTATCGTCGGAGCGGATGACCCACCACGGATTGAGCTCGGTGTGGGTACGGCGGAGCAGCTCCGACTTCATCTGGGTGAACTCGGCCCACAGGTCCTGCGCTTGCAGGTCGACTTCGGACAGCTTCCACGACCGCAGGGGGTCGTTCTTGCGGCGGTCGAACCGCTTCTGTTGCTCGGGCTTCGACACGGAGAAATACAGCTTGAGCAGGGTGGTCTTGCCGTCGGAGACAAAGCTCTCCTCGTAGGCATTCACCTTGTTCATGAACTCGCGGTACTGCTTGGGCGTGCAGAACCCCATCACGGGCTCGACCATCGCGCGGTTGTACCAGCTGCGGTCGAACAGCACGACCTCTCCGGCGTGCGGAAACTGCTCGATGTAGCGCTTCATGTGCAGCTCGGTGCGCTGCTCGTCGGTGGGCTTGCCCAGCGCCACCGCCCGGTAGTGCTTCTCGTTCATGTACCGGCTCACACGCCGGATCGTGCCCCCTTTGCCCGACGCATCGCGCCCGTCGAACAGGATGATCGCCTTGGTTCCGTGCCGCTCGAGGTGGGCCTGCATCTTGATCAGCTCGGCCTGGTACGGCTTGAGCGCCTCGGCCTCGAAGTGACCCTGCAGCGCAGACCGCAAGATGCGGTTGCGACGCCGCCTGTCGAGCGACTGGACGAGCTTGCGCAGGGCATCGCGGTCGGGGTGGGGATCGAGGTGGAGGCCATCCAGGGCGTCCAGCACCCGCTTCGTGAACTTGTTCGTGGACATCATGGGACCCCGCGTATCACCGTCGTCCCCGCGACGGGCGCTCCGTCCGGTGGCCACCCGAAACCTCGCCGGGTACTGAGTCGAGGCCTTGGCCGAGGTGATGATGTGGCTCGTTCTCACGCTGCTGGCCTGCAGCAGCGCGCCTGAACCCGAGCCCGCATCGGAACCGCAGTCGATGCCCGTCGAGTCCCGCGGCCCCGCCGCGCACTCCACGGGCATCGCGGCGTTCCTTGCGGGTGACTTCAAGACGGCGCAGCAACAGCTGGGCGAGGACCCCACGCGGCTGCTCCCACGCCAGCGCCTGATGCTCGGCGTTGCGATGCTCGCCCAAGGGAGCACCACTCCCGGCATGCGCACCGTGTCGGCCGCGGTGGACTCCGTGAAGGGGGTCCAAGGACCGGATGCGGAACTGCTCCGCAACATCGGCGCCGCCATCGCCTCCCGCCCGCCGCCACGGCCGTGGGATGATGTGCTGGCGGCGATGCCCGGCGACTACATCGCGTGGTGGCTGCGCGGCGCCATGAGCCTGTCCGCCTCCGTCGATGAGCGGCTTGCCTGGTACGACGCGGCGATCGCGGTCGACCCCGAGCCGCTGCTCGCGTGGGTCGGCAAGGTCACCCTCCTCCAGCGCGACGACCGGCGGGCCGAGGCGCTCGCCGTGTTCGACGCCGCCGGTGCCAGCTGTGGGAACAACCCCGAGCTGTGGCGGCTGCGGGCGCAGCACCACCTGGTGGACGGCGACTATGTCGGCGTCGAGGCCGCTCTTCGCCGGGTGCTCGCACTGGACGCCACCGACTGGCTCAGCCGGGGCCTGCTCGTGCGCGCCGCGGAGCTGGACGGGCGGCCGGAGGCGGTCGCGGAGCTGCGCGCGAAGCTGGTCGACGCCCCCATCGAGCCGCGCCTGACCTGGCTCGAATCACAGCCGGCCCACGCCCTGGCCCTGGGTCAGCCCGCCCCCGCCGCCATCGCGCTCGCCGCGGACTGTGTGCAGGCGGCTATCGACGGAAGACAGTCGCGGGCCGCCGTCCGGTGCGGCTATGAAGCGCTGCGGGTGTACGACCACGGCGGCGTGCCGGCGGAGGATGCCCTCCGGGTGATCGGGAGGGTGGCCGACTCAGACCTGGACGAGGGCGACCGCGCCGATGCCGATGTGCTGCGCACCTGGGTGCGACTCCGGGCCAGCGCCGGCGGCACGGAGGCCGATCGACTGGCACTGGCCGACCGCGACCTGATGCAGACGGGGATGTGGGTGCGGCGGCGAAGGGGCCAACAGGTAGCCTGGGCGGCCGCGCCCGAGCCCGCTGTGGCCGAGGCGAACGCACGGTCCGCCGAGCCTCCGCCCCAGCGGTGCGACGATGCTTGGGCCCTGGCCGTGGCGCTCGACGTCGTGGGTCGCGACACAGCGGCTGCGGCCCTGGAGCGGCTGGCACGGGCGGACGGACCGTGCGGTCACGAGGGCTGGGGCAAGGCCCGCCGGGTGGACTC
>JBLFXJ010000246.1:0-12283 GCA_047609825.1 Myxococcota bacterium | reverse complement strand
TGTGCTGCGGAGGGCAACGCGGCCCGGTCGTCCACCGACCTGTCCGAGCTGCCCCAGGGGGTGGCGTGCGGGATCGGCACCTCGTGGCCCGCCCAGCCCTCGGTGCTGTGCATGGGCGCCGACCCGGGCCGCGCCGAGTGCCCCGAGGGGATGGAGCTGCACTACGCCCTCGACATCGCCTACGACCGTCCCCAGTCCATCGGGGATCGGCCGGGCACCTGCGAGCGTCCGCCCGAGCTGCACTTCATCACGTCGTTCGACACGGTGGGGTATGGCCACCTGCGCACGTGGTGTGCGGTGACCCACGGGTGCACTGACTGCCGCTGGGACGAGAGCTTCTTGTGCGGCTTGCACGGGACTCAGAGCGTGTTGGCGCACCGGCCACCCAGTGCGGAGGGGGACAGGTTCGGCGAGTCGTTCTGGGCCCACCTGCAGTGGCAGGAGCTCAACGCCGAGCTGTGTGACCGGCTGCACCAGGACTACGCGGCGTGGCGGGCCGACGAGCTCGGATGGCGGGCGTCGGAGCCGCGGTGCAGGGGGGTCGCGGTCATCCCCTACGGCTGTCCCGACGGGCTCGCGCTCACCTGCACCCGCGACTGGATCGGGAGCGAGCGCTACGCCTATGACGAGCCCGCGGAGGCGCTGTGCTGGTGTGCCCGGCCTGACGAGGTGCTCGACCCGCCCCAGGCGGACTGTCCAACCGTGCTGCTCGACTGACCGGCTGGGGCAGCGCCCGCGGTGAGCGCGGGGCACGGGCGCTACCGGCACCACCCAGTAGGGTGTGGGCGGGGCGCGACTGCGCCTCGTCCGCGCATGTGGGCCTCTCGCCTGTGGCGCGGGGCCCGTGTGCGGTTGGGGTCGGCTACACTCGTACTACCGACGCCGGGAGTCGTGCAGCACAAACTGCAGTCAGGCGACGCTCGGTCGAGTCTGCCGTCCACCGTCCCACAACCCGCAGAGTGCCTCATGCTCCGAGCCCTACCCGCCCTGCTCCTCTTGGTGGCGTGTCCAGGCGAGAACCCGGATAATACCGGCAAATCCGACGAGCTCGACTGCCCGGCCATGTGCATCTACCTGTGCGCACAGGCCCCCGCGGAGAGCGGCATGAACGTCGCCGCGTGCAACGAGACCTGCACCACGGAGGCCGTTGGAATCACCGATTGCGGGGAGTGCTGGGCGGTCAGCGGCTCATCGCCCGCGTGGGACGAGGCCGAGCTCCTCGTGGACTGCGTGTGTTGGGACGCCCCGGACACTGTTGGCTGCGACGACGTGGAGGTCGATGAAGCAGCGTGCGGCAGCACCTGTGCCCGGTTCACCGGTCTGTTCGACTAGACCGAGGTCCCGCCGATGGTCCCAGGCTCACCTCACCGCGCGCACTGAACGGGCATCTCGGTCGGTTGGGCGCTGTAGGCACCCGCGGTGAACGTGTAGGTGGTGTCGACCCCCTCGCAGGGGGCGCCCCCGCCGGGGCACAGCATCCGGAATGCGGTCACGCGCTGTGGGGCCGCACCGCTCCGCTCGAACCACCCGCGATCGCTCTCCGCTCCGGGGTAACGGACATCGGCCTCTTCGAGTGCCAGCCTCTGCACCAGGCCTCCATCCACGATGTCCCAGAACGTGTGCGTGGTCCGGGTGCCGGTGGTCCGGGAGTGGTGCGTGATCGGCTGGACCACCTCGATGGTCTGGCGATCGGGGTAGGTGAGCGTGGTGAAGCCGAAGGTGAGCGGCGCATACTCGGTGTGCATCCCGTCGATCGGGCCCGCGCCAGCGACCTGGGCGGGCTGGTCGACGCTGAGGTCGGCTCCGAGGGCACACAGGACTCCAGGACCTGCGCGCTCGAGCACCTGGATCCGGTAAATGCGGACCAGGTCCGACAGCTGCTCCTGCCCGGGCTCGTGGGTGCGATGGGCGGTGAACTTCGCCTGCACGACCGCCTCTTGGGGTTCGGACGCTCCCGTGAGCGGGGCCCGAAAGATGTCCACCCGGTCGAGCTTCACGCCCGAGAGATCTGCCGGAATCGGAGGCAGCCCCATCCGACCGAGCAGCGCGGTGAACTGCTCTGGTGAGGCGCTCTCGAGCTCCGCTCGCCACAGGTCTGGCCGCTGCTTCACCAGGTGCTCCGAGGGGCAGCTGGAGGCGGTGGGAGTCGTGGGGTCGGTGAGAGTCGTGGGGGCGGCCTCGCTCACCGAGACAACCAGTAGCCAGGCGATGGTGTGCATCCGGCCGGGTACTCCACGCCTCCAGTCCTCGCCACGTCTGGCGACGATGGGACTTGTGCATCGTCGACCGCCTCCATCCGCTCGCGCCAGCATCGACCGCTCTTCTAGGAGTTTCCTGAGTCGATCGGGCGGCCGTGATGCGGTCTGTTGGTGGCGAGGTGCCCATGTCCGATTGGTCGCCGGAGAGTGGGCGGCCCAAGTGCTCCCTCAGGCTGCGGTGGCCGGTCTGGTCCACGAGATGGCAGCCTGTGCCCCGGCGCTCCAGCAGCCCGCCTCCCCGCGACGGGCAGCCCAGGAACCGACGCGGGATGCCCACTCCGGCGCACCGGCCGGGACGAACCGGCCGCTGTGTAACGGAACGTACCACCCCTCCCCGTGAGACCCCCGCCGTCTACATCGGGGCCTCTGGAGGTGCCCATGGTCCGCGTTCTCCCTCTCTTCCTGCTCGCCGCGTGCGCAGCGCAACCATCCCTGGACGCGCCGGATGCGTGGTCCGGTCCGACCGACGGCACCTTCGCCCCGCCGGCGCTGCACCTGACCGTCGGCACCTTCGCGCCGTCCGTGCGCACCACTCTCACCGTCACTGGCGCGGCGCCCGGGCAGCTCGTCTGGCTTGCCGCGAGTCGGAACGGCGTGGGGGACGGACCGTGCCCCGACGCGCTGGGCGGGCTGTGTCTGGGGCTGCAGGCGCCGGTCCTCCCCCTCACCTCCGTCACCGCCGATGGCGAGGGCGTGGCCACCTTCCGCATCACGCCCCCCGCGCTGCCGCTGGGCACCGAGGTCGGCCTGCAGGCCGTGACCCTCGACCTGACGGCCAGTCAGGCCCAGCCGGTGGTGGTCGCCGCGGCCCCTGCCACGCCGGACGACCTGGAACCCGGCGAGCTGGTGATCACCGAGGTGATGCAGAACCCGGCCCTGGTCGCTGATGCGAACGGGGAGTGGTTCGAGGTGCACAACCGCTCCGGACGCGCCGTCGATCTGCTCGGCCTCGTGGTCCACGACGAGGACCGGGACGCGTGGACGGCGGACGTGTCCGCGGTGGTGCCCGCCGGGGGCTACGTCGTCCTCGCCCGCGACGGCGACCCCGCGCTGAACGGAGGGGTGACGGCGGACCTGGAATACACAGGGATCGACCTTTCCAACAGTGACGACACCCTCGTGCTCGAGTCCGCCTCCGGGACCGTGCTCGACCGCGTGTCGTGGGACGACGGCGTCACCTTCCCCGACCCGACCGGCGCCGCCATGAGCCTGGACGGCGACCGGCTCGTCGACGGCGCCAGCGGCTCCGCCTGGTGCGAAGCGGTGCACGCCTACGGCCTCGGCGACCTCGGCACCCCGGGGGCCCCGAACCCCGCCTGTCCCGAGCCCACCTGCGACGACGGGCTGCTCAACCAAGATGAGATCGCCATCGACTGTGGCGGGGTCTGTGGTCTGGAGGACTGGTACCGCGACCTGGACGGCGACGGCCTCGGCGACCCCGCGACCCGGGTGGACGTGTGCGGCGCGCCGGCGGGCGACTGGGTGCGGGATGGGGCGGACTGCGACGACAGCGACCCAGCGGGAGGCGCCGGCACCGTGTGGTACGCCGATGCTGACGCCGACGGATACGGCGACCCCGCGGCGCCGTCCGCACCCTCGTGCGAGCCTCCCCCCGGCTTCATCGAGGACGACAGCGACTGCGATGACGACGACCCGGCGATCAATCCGGGCGCGGTGGAGTGGTGTGACGGCCTCGACACGGACTGCGACGGCTGGGACGGGGAGCTCGACGTGCCCGGCGTGTTCCCGACCATCCAGGCGGCCGTCGACCTGGCCGACCCCGACGACATCGTGTGCGTGGCGCCCGGGGTGTACGTGGAGAACGTGCTCGGCGCGGGTCCGATCCGCCTCGCCGGCGCCGGGCCGGACGCGACGGTGCTGGTCCCCGCCGAGGCCAGTCTGCCGGCGCTCGAGGCCCGGGGTGAGGGCGTCGGCCACATCGAGGGCCTCTCCATCCAGGGCGGAGGTGCTGATGCGGGCGCGGGGGCGGAGCTGACCGCCACCACCCTCGTCGTGCGGAACGTGTGGGTCTCCGGCCAGCGGGTGACCTGCGATTCGGTCTGCGAGGGCGCGCTGTCCGTCGACGCAGAGGACCTCCTGCTGGAGGACGTGCACGTGTCCGACGTGGAGTTCATCGTCGCCGCCGAGGCGGAAGACCATGGGGCATCCATCAGGGGCGGTGGCCTGTATCTGCAAGCCGAGACCCAGGCGACGCTCGTCCGAGTGTCTGCCGAGACCATCCGGATCACCGCGGATGACCTGTACAATATCAACCTCAACGGGGGTGCCATCCGGGTGTGGAGCCCGTCCATCCTCCTGGCGGACGTCGTGGTCGCGGATGTCGACGTGGACCTGTCCGCCGCTCGGTTCCAGGCCCTCCCCTACGGCGTCGGGATGTACATCCAGGGAGACGTGGTCACCGCCGATCGGGTGCGGGTGTCCGGCGTCTCGCTGCTCTCCCAGCACCCACGCGGCGTCGGCCTGTACGCGGTGGGCATCGACCACACCTGGACCAACCTCGCCGTCGTCGGCAACGCCGCTACGTGTTTCGCCCCACCACTCCTGCCCGACGCCTTCCCGACCATGGAGGGGGCCGGCGCCTACATCGGCGCGGAGGCGCTCGCGGTCACCAACGCGACCTTCCACGGCAACAGCGCCGTGTGCGGGCTCCCGGGCCACACGGTGAGCGGCGGGGGGCTGAGCGCCTCCGGTATCGGCACCGAGTTCGTCAATGTGGACATCTCGGGCAATGAGGTCGTTGGTGAGACCACGTTCGGCGCGGGCCTCGATGTGGGCACCGACGACCCCGACGCCATGGAGGTTCGGTTCTCCAACGTGTGGGGCAACACGGGGGCGGACGAGGTCAGCGGCATCCCCAGCCCGGTGGGCGTCGAGGGCAACGTCGCCGTAGACCCCGAATACATGGACTCCACACCGGCCTTTCCGTGGTGGTGGGAGCTCACCCTCGACAGCGGCTCCGCCCTCGAAGACGCGGGCGACCCCGCGCTGCTCGACCCGGACGGCACCCGGTCCGACATCGGGGCCCACGGGGGGCCGGGCGCCTGGTAGTGAGCGCCTGACGCCAGGCGGCCTCGATCAGCGGGCCGTCGGCCCGGGCCAGCCGGGTCGGCCGAGCCGCCGCCCACGGGGGTGGGCGAGTGCTCGGCAGACCAGCGGGTGCGCGGCGCTCAGCAGCCGGGGCCGCTCAGGCCGTGGCTCGACGGGACCCGCCACGTGCAGTTGGACAGGCAGTCGTCGGCATCGTCGGCGTTGCCGTCGTCACACAGCTCCTCGACGCTGTCGACCACGCCGTTGCCGCAGGCCGCCGCCGGCGCGCAGCACAGCGCGACCGAGGTCTGCTCATTGCACCCGAAGCCGCTGGTGCACGTGGAGCGGGAGGACCCGTACCCGCAGTTGATTGTCTCGTCGTCACCCAGGGAGACGATGCCGTCGTAGGACACCGAGAAGTGCCCGGCGCCGTCGGCGGGGCCCTCGCCACGACAGTAGATGGTGCCCAGCGCCTTGTCGGCAGGCACCGGCTCGCCCCACCCATCGTTGCGGTTGTTGTACTCGGTGTCAGAGCACAGGTGCCAGTCGGTGGGACACAGGGCTCCGAAGTCCTCTTCGCAGGTGACGTCCGTGGGATCGTCGCACAGCACCATGTCGCCGCCCGGCGCCGTGGCGGTGAGGTCGGCGCCGCCGAGGCAACCATCGGGCGGGGCCACGTCGCCCCCGAACATGCCGACGTTGGTGAGCGTGCAGGTGCTGATGTCGAGGATCTGGAACGCGCGGCTGCAAGCGGCGTCGGGCACGTCGGGCGAGAAGGCCGCGCTGCCATCGACCGAGTCGAACCGGAAGCCGAGGCGAAGGCCTGCGAGCCCGGTGACGGTGCCCGTGCACGGGCCGGCTCCGATCACGTCGGACCCTTCGCCGATGCCGAACAAGAACGCGGACGGGGCGCCGGCCGTGAGGCCGGACGCGGTGATGTCGACCACGCCGGGGCAGGCGCCGACGGCGTCGAGTGACTGGGCCATGCCGATGGCGGGCAGGAAGAGCAGGGTGGTGAGCACGTAGCGCATGGGGGGGCCTCCCGGAGGTCGCCTCGACAGGAGGCGATTGGTCGATCTAACTCGTGAAGGCGGGCTGAACAACGGATCTGGCGGCCTCCGCTCTCTCCGCGACGGGACTGCCCTTTCCGCGACAGCCACCGGTCAGCCGGGCAGCCGGACTCAGCCGGAGAGGTCCGAGCGTGGAGGTCCCGCCGAGTGGACGACCTTGGGCCTCGTGCGCTGCCGTTGCTGGCCCGCGGTGTGGAGCGGGCGAGGCGGGTGGCCTGGCGCAGCGGCACGGGTGCACCAGCAAGCGCTCCTGCGCCCCCGCGTGCGGACGTGGTGGCGAAGCGGGGCAGCATGACGCCGTGAACCGTAATGTGCCGATATACGCGGTAATCGCAATCGAGGGCCCGGTGTGGGAAACCGTCGTTGTTGCCCACCGACCCCGCCTGGAGCCCGCCATGCCCACCGCGTCCCGTCGCCGTCGCCTGCTCGTGCTCTCTGCCCTCACAGGGGCCTTTTGGCTCGTTGGGTCGCCCGCGCTCGCGCAGGAAGCATCCGATGGCCGCGGGCCTTGCCCTGATGTCGGGCTGTCGAAGAACCTGGCCGCGCTCTCGGCCTCGGGGCTGTACTCCGACATCGAGAACAAGGTCATCGCCGAGGGCAACCTGCTGTACGCCCCTGCGCACACGCTCTGGTCCGATGCAGCGACGAAGCGCCGCTGGATCCGCCTCCCGGAGGGCGCGCAGATCGACGTGACCAATCCGGACTACTGGGACTTCCCGGTCGACACGCGGATCTGGAAGGAGTTCACGGCGACCGTGGACGGGAAGGGCAACCCCCTGCCGGCCCCTGTGCTCGTCGAGACCCGGATCTTGCTCAAGCTCGAGTCGGGCTGGTTCGAGATGGCCTACGAGTGGCTCGACGACTACAGCGACGCCTGTCCGGTGCCCGATGGAACCACCGACACGATGGAAGTCGGCTGGTCCGTGCCGTCCCAGGACCAGTGCATGGCCTGCCATCGCGACGGCGCGACGGACGCCGACGACGGCAGGACCATCGACCCCCCATTGAGCTTCTCCGGCATCCTGCTCAACCACCCCCTCGAAGGGGATGAGCAGGTCAACCTGCAGACCTTGCTCGACGACGGCCGACTGTCGGGGCCCGTCGACCCCGCAGCGTTGGTGATCCCCAGCCGCGAGGGCTTCGAGGCGCTGGACCGGGACGCCCTGGGCTACCTGCACGCGAACTGCGGGAGCTGCCACGCACAGCACGGGGCGGCCAGCAACACGGCGTTCAACGCCTGGTTGACGGCAGACAAGCTCGGGTCGGTCGCCGAGACCCCGACCGGGGCCGCGATCGACGGCGACTCGCTGAGCTGGAGCTACGTCAAGCCGTACCTGATCGACACTCAGAAGCACGAGGAGAGCTGCGTCTACGACCGTATGAACCGGCGGGACGGGGTGCACATGCCCCCGTTTGGCACGGCCCTCGTCGATGACGCTGGCGTCGCCCTGATCCTCGAGTGGATCAAGTCGTTGGAGAACGACGATGCAGCAGCCATCCGCAAGGAGGATGGCAAGGCGTTGATCCAACGCGGTCGGGACCTCAAGCGATCCCGTTGACAGACGGGCGGTCCACCGGCGCCGACCCACCCGACTGAGTCACGCGCCCATCGCGCGGTCGAGGCTCACGATCTCTCGCTTCGAGACGCCCTCCTCGATGCTCTGCAGCAGAAACGCGGCGACATCGTCACGCGACACGCTGCTGAACATGCCCGTGGACAGGCGCCGCTCGGCCCGCCACCGCCCCTCGCCGGGCTGGTCGGTGAGGCGGGTCGGTCGCACGATCGTCCAGTCGAGACGGCTCTGTTGCAGCACTTGTTCTGCGCGCGCGAGGTCGCGGTAGGCCTTCCCGATGGTGCTCCCAGCCACCAGGGCTCGCAGCACCCAGGACGCGTCCTCCCATGAGTCCCCGACCCCGTGGGCGGACACCAGCACCAGTCGGTCCATGGCGCGCTCCTCCATTCCGGCCACCAGGTGGGCCATGGTCGTGGAGTGCAGGTCGTCTGGGACCCGGAGAGGCCGCCACGGGAAGTCGCCACCCCGGTCCATGCCGATGCTGCTGACCACGACGTCCATCCCGTCCAGGGCCGTGTCGAGGGCTTGCCGATCGAGGACGTCACCGCGAACCGCGTCGAGTCTGGCGAGCTCCCCCACCGCTTCGATGCTCCTCGAGAAGCCGCGAACTGCGTGGCCTGAGTCCAGGGCCAACCGACAGAACCGGCGCCCGACCCGACCGGAGGCTCCGAGTACGAGGATTTTCATGCGCGCAGGCTATCTCGTGGCTCCCTCGACTGGGCCGGCCTGGTCCGGTCGCCTGCTGCTCGACCAGGCTGGTCAGCCGGTACCCGCGCCCGCTCCTTCGGCGCACTGCGGCCTCGGCGGCGGCGTCGTCGTGAGTCCACACCGCCACATCCACGTCGCGGGTGAACCGCGGCTCGGCGCGGACGGCGACGGCGAAGCCCCCGACGAGCGCGTGGGGCAGCTCCAGGTACCGCAGGTCCGCGGCCACACGTCGCAGCGCTGCGGTTCCGCTCACCGACCGGGGCCAGGTGAAGTGCACGATGCCGGGGCGGCGCGGTGTGCACGCCGCGGAACGCCTCACGAACTGCCGTCGGCCTCTGAGGGCCCGGGCGTCGGGCGGCGCGCGGCCGGCGAAGGCGACAACCCGTGTTCGCCGAGCCAACGGGGCGCGATGCCGGATTCGCAGGCGGACGGCGGCACCCGGCCGACCAGGCAGGGCGCGGGTTGCTTTGCCACCTGGTGCCGACCGGAGCCGCGCGAGACGCCTCTCCTCACCGCGACAGACGTGCCCAGTCCCACGCGCCGCGGGGCCCGTCCGCTCGGGGCCACGCCGTGCCGCGGTGACCTGTACAGACCCCAACCGCCAGTCCTCACCCCTCCAACATCACCACCGCGCTCGCCACGTCCCCATCATGGCTGATCGACACGTGCATCCTCCGCACGCCCAGCGCCGCCACCGCCTCGGCCACCTCCCCGTGCAGCACCAGCCGCGGCCGGCGCCACCGGTCGCAGTCCACCTCCACCTCGGCCCAGTCCATCGTGGGGTTGGTCGGGGGCAGGCCGTGGCGGATGGACGACCACGCCTTGACGAACGCCTCCTTCGCCGCCCACCGGCCTGCGAGGTGCACCGCTGGGTCTGACGGACGATCGGCCGCGATCGCCCGTTCTCGTGCGGTGAACACGGACGTTTGGAAGGTGGACCCCGGCTCGGCGAGCTGAGCGCCGAACCCGGGGATGTGCACCACGTCGTGGCCGAGGCCGAGGATCACGGCCGGGCGAACCGACCGTCGGCGCCGAGTCGGGTGCCGGGGTCGAGCAGCAGGTCGGCCTCGTTCACGCCGTCGGGCAGTCGGCGGTCGGCCGGCTTGGTGTACAGGGCGTGCTCGCCGAGCAGGGCGCCGAAGTGGTCGCGTCGGGACCGCTCGAGCCGGTCCTCGGCGGCGGTGGCCCACGCCTGACGGTCGGCCAGTGGCACCTTCTCGAGCCACACGTCGGGGTGGGCGATGCACACGATGGCGCCCACGTGTCCGAACCCGAGGCTGGTGAGCACGCCCGCGCGGGCGCCGTGGGGCAGGGTGAGGGTGCGGTCGGTGTACAGCAGGTGGTCGTGGCCCTGGAGTGCGGGGTCGACGCAGTGCAAGTTGCGGTTGCCCGGCACCTGGCCGGTGCCGATCACCTGGCACAACCCGTGGAGTTGCCAGGCTGCGGCGCCGCCCTTGGCGTGGCCGGTGAGCGTCTTCTGGCTCACCACGAACAACGGGTTGCCGGGCGTGCGGCCGATGGCGCCCTGGATGCGCTGGTGGAGCTCGGCCTCGTTGGGGTCGTTCGCCCCGGTGGAGGTGTCGTGCTTCGACACCACGGTCACGTCGTCGGCGGTGAGTCCGTGGTCGGCCAGCGCGCGGCCGAGGGGGCTGTGCACGCCGCCCACCGCGCACCCCAGCGCGCCCAGGCCGGGGGCCGGCACGGAGGGGTGGATGCCGTCGGTGTAGGTGCCCGCATAGGCGACCACACCAAACACTGGCAGGCCGAGCCGGAGCGCCACGTCGCCGCGCACGAGCAAGGCCGCGCCCCCGCCGTGGGATTCGACGAAGCCGCCGCGGCGCAGGTCGTTCGACCGGGACATCTCGTCGGGCTCGAGGCCCTTCGCCGCCATCACGATGCTGTCGGCCGTGGCCCCCATGTCGGCGAACCCGGTGGCCCCCGACATGCTGATGTCGTCCACGCCGCCGGCGACCACCACGTCGGCCTTGCCGAGCAGGATCTTCTCCACGCCGTGCTCCACCGACACCGCCGCCGTGGCACAGGCCGCCACCGGGGACGACACCGGGCCGTAGCCACCGACATACGATTGCACTGCATACGATGCGACGACGTTGATCAGGGTCTCCTGGAGGATGTCGCGCTGCCGATCGGTGTCGAGCACGGGGTCGACGTACAGGCGGCGCAGGCTGTCGGCGCCGCCGATGCCCGAGCCCTGGGTGCTGCCCACCCGGGAGGGGTGCACCTTCTGGAGCAGCTCCTCAGGCGTGTGCCCGGCCGAGAGGAAGGCCTCGACCGTGCTCACGAGGTTGAACAGGGCGGCCTTGTCGACGCGCTCGGCCATCTCGTCCGGCACGCCAAACCGGGTGGGGTCCCAGCCGTTCGGTACCTGCCCGATCACGCGTCGCGACAGGGTGGACCGGCGGGGCACGCGCACCTGGGTGCCGGCGGTGCGGGTGACGCTCCACTGGCCGTCGGCGCAGTGCACCCGGGTGTGCTCGGGGTCGGCCTGCTGGAATGCGCGCGCCTCGTCGGCCGACGCCACGTTGAACGTGAAGTCGCGGTCGAGCCACGCGGTGGCGAGCACCGGCACGTCGTCGGGGTCGTAGCCGACGGTCTCGGGCTCGGCGATGCGCACGCCGGAGCGCTGGGTGACCGCCTCGCGGTAGCGGTCGCCGATGGCGTGCTCCGGTACGGGGTCGCCGGACTCCACGTCCACCCACTGGCCGGCCTCGAACTGCACCAGGCCGGTGGTCCACGCCAGCTCGAGCACGGCGGCGGGGGGCAGGTGCGGGTCCACCTCGCGGGCCCACCGGGTGCGGGAGGAGCCCCACGGGCCCACCTCGCCAAAGCCGCAGATCACCACCATGCGGTCGAGGCTGACGCCGCCGTCGCGCACCGGGGCCGTGGTCGATACGGTCACCGGCTCCCACGAGGGCAGCGCATGCACCACCGGACCGACGGTGTCGGTGGCGGGGGCCTGCAGGTCGGCGCGGATAGCGTCCATGGTGCCCGACAGGTCGGCCACGTCGCCGAGGCCAGCGGTGAGGTCGACCTGGAGCGGGGCCTGGGCGGCGGCGGCGCGAACCTCGCCGACGCACAGGGCGGCGAGCATGAAGCCCATCTCGTCGGACGACCAGGTGCGGGCGCCGGTGCGCTCTTCGAGGTGCCAGGCGGCGGCGTCGTTGCCGTCCATCAGCGCGGTGCCGCGCACCCAGCCGATGCGCACGGGCACCAGGGCGGTGTGTCGGCCCCACGCGTTGTGCTCGCTGCTCCACTTGGCGGCCAGGGTCTCGAGGCCCGCCTTGGTCTCGCCGTACATGCCGTCGCCGCCGAACGTGCCCAGGTTCGGGGACAGGGGCACGAGCACCTGCAGGCGGTCGCCGCGCCCCTGGGTGCGGAAGGTGGCCGCCAGGCGGCCCAGGAGTCGCTCGGGGCCGAGCAGCATCGCCCGGAGCACCACCTCGGCCCGCGGCCCGAGGGTGTCCAGGGTGCCCAGGTCCTTCACCGCCGCGAACGGCAGCAGCAGGTCGGGCAGGAGGTCTTCGGCCGCACACCAGGCGGTGAGCGCGTCCACGTCGGCCATGCTGGCCTGGTTGAACGGCACGACGTGCAGCTCGGCGCCAGG
>JBLFXJ010000245.1:0-12310 GCA_047609825.1 Myxococcota bacterium | reverse complement strand
CAATGACGCCCGCTGGCGCTACCGGCGCAGCACGCTCCGGTGGGAGTACACCGAGACCGGCACGACCTACCTGGGCACCTTCGATGGCGAGTGCTTCGTGGGTGAGATGCGGCGGCTGTCGGGTGACTTTGGCACGTTCACGGCCTGTCGCAGCTAACGGTAGCCCGTGCTTGCCCGGCCCCCTCCGCCCGCGTCACCAACCACGCGGCAGCAACGACCGCGCGACCCCGGCCACGCGCCTGTACACTACGGGCATCGGAGGGTGGCATGCGGTGGTTCTGGATTCTGGCCGTGCTGGCCGGCGGCTGCGAGTCCTCGGGGGGTGGCGGCGACGACAAGCCCCCCGCAGAGATCTGCGACAACCTCGAAGACGACGACCTCGACGAGCTCGCCGACTGCGCCGATCCGGACTGTGCCGCCCTGTGCGGCGAGGTGTGCACCAACGGCACGGATGATGACCTCGACGGGCTCACCGACTGCCTCGACGACGACTGCGACGGCCTGTGTCCCGAGAACTGCGGCGATGGGCGAGACAACGACGGCGACGGCGCCATCGACTGCGACGACCGGGACTGCTTCGGGAGCTGCCCCGAGGTCTGCGACGACGGGTTCGACAACGACGGCGACGGCAAGGTGGACTGCCTCGACGAGGAGTGCGTCGATCCGGCGTGCGCCGAGGTGTGCAGCGACGGCCGCGACAACGACGCCGACGGGCTCGTGGACTGCGCCGCCGACGACTGCAACGACCCGGTGTGCGACGAAGCCTGCGCCGACGGACGCGACAACGACGCCGACGGCCGCGTCGACTGTGACGACTCTGACTGCGACGGCGACTGCCCCGAGGTGTGCGACGACGGCCGCGACAACGACGCCGACGGACGCATCGACTGCGACGACGACGAGTGTGAATCGGAGTGTGATGCCGACGGAGACGGGTTCTTCAAGGTGGCCTATGGCGGAGACGACTGCGATGACTCCCGCGCCGATGTGAATCCCAGCCGCCCCGAGATCTGCAACGGCGAGGAGGCGCTCGACGACGACTGCGACGGCCTGGTGGACGAAGACGACCCCGACATCGACGTGTTCACCCTGATCGCGTTCGGACCGGATGCCGACGGCGACGGCTACGGCACCGACCGTGACGTCCAGTTCGCCTGCCAGCAGCCGGACGGGTGGGGCTTCGCGAACCAGGACTGCGACGACGCCCGGGCCGACATCAACCCCGCAATGCCGGAGATCTGCAACCCCGACGGCCCGGTGGATGACGACTGTGACGGCCTGGTGGACGACGCCGATCCGGACGTGACCGAGGACAGCTACCTCGAGTGGTACGCCGACCGTGACGCCGACGGATTCGGCGCAGACGACGACTTTGTGTACGCCTGCAGCCGGCCCGACGGCACCGCCGCCCGCAATGACGACTGTGACGATGCCGACCCGTCCGTGGGCCCGCCGAGCCTGTGGTACCCCGACGCCGACCGCGACGGATTCGGCGCGGGCGAGCCGGTGGACCCGACCCCCACCTGCGACCCGCCGGGCCCCGACCTGCGGCCCGACTGGGTGGGTCTGGACTGCGACGACGGCGCGCCGCTCACCTTCCCGGGTGCCGAAGAGGTGTGCGAGGACGGCATCGACCAGGACTGCGACGGCGCCGACGAATCCTGCGGCTGCTACGACGTGCGCGTGGCCATCGTGGGCACCAGCTTCTGGGTGCCGACGCTGGAGACCTTCCTCGACAGCGTGCCGAGCTGGACCTCAGAGCGGGTGGACGACTGCCGGCGGGCCGTGCTCGACGGGTACGATGTGCTGATCGTCAACGGCAACCCCACCTGCGCCTATGGCGACGTGGATGCTTGGGTGGACGCCGGCGGCGCGCTGATCGGCACGCCATGGGTGGTGAACAACGGCTACGCCGACGACTTCGACAGCCTGCCCGTAGCGCCGGGCAACCGAGGCGCAGACCACGCGACACCGATCAGCGTGACCGTCACCGACCCCTCCGACCCCATCCTCGATGGGGTGGTGTTCGTGGACGGCGACTCGGTGGGGGTGGAGTTCGCGCAGAACCCGAGGGTGGGCTCGTATGCCTCGGTGAAGCACGACGCGATCGCCGAGGTCGCGGCGGTGGTCTCGTGGGAGTACGGCTCGGGACGGGCGGTGTACCTGGACTTTCAGTACAACACCAACGACGCCGACGTGGCTGGCGACTTCGAATGGGGCCGGCGCCTGCTCGCCAACGCCATCGCGTGGGGCGTGTGCGAGACCGGGCCGCCGCCGTTCTGAGCGGCGGCGCTAGCTGATGTCCCGAAAGTGCTCCGCCCACAGCCGGGTGCCGTAGGGGTGACCCTCAACGCCGGTGAAGAACGCGTCGACCAGGGCCTCGAGCTCGCGCTCCTCCACGTTGTCCACGTGCAGCACCTGCAGGGTGAGCACGGCCAGCTCCGGCTCGAGGGCGAACGGCACCCCGAGCACCACCCTCCGACGCGCCACGCGGTCCACCACGTACAGCACCATCGCGTCCACCGGGCCATCCGCCAGCGGGAGGCGGGCCTGGTGGGCCACGACGGAGACCGGCTGCCCGCCGGCGTTCGCCACCTGCCCCTCGAGGGCCGCGTCGATGGCCGCCGCCACGTCCTCGCCAGGGAACCGGTCCATCGACCGCTGGCCCTCCGCAGACTCGAACGCGAGCAGCGGAACCAAAGCTCCACCCTCCGATACGCCCCACAGGGCCTGGGCCCCGACGAATCCGGCGAGCGTGCACGCGGTCTGCATGAGGACCTCCGGGGCGCGATCTATCGTGGGAGGCCACCGCATCACCCGCAACACCGTGTGTCGGCACGCGCCTTTCATCCTGTACACTGCACCCCTCGGTGGAGTCCGTATGCGCGCGCTCGTCCTGTTGCTGTTCGCCCTCTCTGGCTGCGAGTCTTCGAACCCGGCGGACGACAAGCCCCCCGCAGAGATCTGCGACAACCTCGAGGATGACGACCTCGACGAGCTCGCCGACTGCGCCGACCCCGACTGCGCCGCCCTGTGCGGCGAGGTGTGCACCAACGGCACCGACGACGATCTCGACGGGCTGATCGACTGCCTCGACGACGACTGCGACGGCCTGTGCCCCGAGAACTGCGGAGACGGCCGCGACAACGACGCCGACGGCGCCATCGACTGCGACGACCGCGACTGCTTCGGGAGCTGCCCCGAGGTGTGTGACGACGGCTTCGACAACGACGGCGACGGCAAGGTGGACTGTCTCGACGAGGAGTGCGTCGACCCCGCGTGCCTCGAGATCTGCACCGACGGCCGCGACAACGACGCCGATGCGCTCGTGGACTGCGACGACGACGACTGCAACGACCCGGCCTGCGACGAGCACTGCAGCGACGGCCGCGACAACGATGCAGACGGCCGCATCGACTGCGACGACTCCGACTGCGATGGCGCCTGCCCCGAGATCTGCACCGACGGCCGCGACAACGACGCCGATGGGCGCATCGACTGCGACGATGATGAGTGCGAGGCCGAGTGCGACGCCGACGGAGATGGGTTCTTCAACGTCGACTACGGCGGCGACGACTGCGACGATTCCCGCGCAGAGGTGAACCCCTCCCGCCCCGAGATCTGCAACGGCGAAGAGGCGCTGGACGACGACTGCGACGGCCTGATCGATGAAGACGACCCCGACATCGACGTGTTCACCCTGACCGCGTTCGGCCCCGACGCCGACGGCGACGGGTACGGCACCGACGCTGACATCCTGTTCGCCTGCCAGGGCCGCGAGGGTTGGGGCCTGGCGAACCAGGACTGCGACGACACCCGCGACTACGTGAACCCGTCGATGCCGGAGATCTGCAACCCCGAGGGCCCGCTGGACGATGACTGTGACGGCCTGGTAGACGACGCGGATCCGGACGTCACCGAAGACAGCTACCTCGAGTGGTACGCGGATCGGGATGCCGACGGCTTCGGCGCCGATGACGACTTCGTGTACGCCTGCAGCCGCCCGGACGGCACCGCCGCGAGCAACGACGACTGCGACGACTCTGATCCGACCGTGGGTCCGCCGAGCCTGTGGTACGCCGACAGCGACAGCGACGGATTCGGCGCTGGCGAGCCCGTGGACCCGAGTCCGACCTGCGACCCGCCCGGGCCCGGCCTTCGCCCGGACTGGATCGGCCTGGACTGCGATGACGGGGATCCGTTGAGCTTCCCCGGCGCCGAAGAGGTGTGCGAAGACGGCATCGACCAGGACTGCGACGGCGCCGACGTGCTGTGCATCGCCTACGTGGGCAACTTCCAGGTGTTGGAGGGCCCGGCGTGGGGCGGCGACCCGCCTTGCTACAGCTGCGTGGAGGCCTGCGCCCACATCTTCGGCGGCGAGGTGGGCGACTACAACTGCTCGACCACGCCTGACGAGATCGACCGGCTCGCCTACCTCGATGGCTGGGGCGACACCCGGTACTGCAGCGACCCCACCGACGACACCTACCGCCTGTCCGACACGTACAACTGCGGCGGTGGCGGCTGCTCATTCAGCGCCTATGTCATGGACCACTCGTGCGCCTCGGTGAACCACTGCTGGGTGGTGGGCGTGCCCATCGACTGAGGCGAAGCCGACGACTATTGTGACACGTGTCACAATTGCTCGTCGTTCTCGACGAGTCGCACGCCGCCCCGAACCCGACATCGTAGCGGGCCGGGTGCGCCGCCGCGCCCGGTGCTAAGGTGCCGGTACGAAGTGGTGGAGGTCCTGTGTCGCGCGCACTCCTGGTCTCGCTGTTCCTGCTCCTCGGCTGCGGTGGCGGCGAAGAGAAAATCACCGAACAATGCGGCAATGCCACCGATGATGATGGCGACGGCCTGGTGGACTGCCTCGACGACGACTGCGACGATGTGTGCACCGAGCAGTGCGACGACGGCATCGACAACGACTCCGACGGCCTGCGGGACTGCTTCGACGACGACTGCGACGGCCAGTGTCCCGAGGACTGCATCGACGGGCGGGACAACGACGGCGACGGCGCCATCGACTGCGCTGACGAAGACTGCTTCGGGTTCTGTCCCGAGATCTGCGACGACGGCGTAGACAACGACGCCGACGGCCTGGTCGACTGCGTCGACCCGAACTGCTTCGGCATCTGCGACGAGATCTGCGGCGACGGCATCGACAACGACCTCAACGGCGTGGCCGACTGCAACGACGCCGCCTGCGACGGCGGCTGCCCGGAGGACATGCACTGCTCCGACGGCCGCGACAACGACGGCGACGGCGCCATCGACTGCGCCGACCCCGACTGCGACGGCCGGGGCTGCCGCGAGGCCGACTGGTGCGACGACGGCCGCGACAACGACGGCGACGGCGCCATCGACTGCTCCGACCTCGACTGCGTCAACCCCGACACCTGCCCCGAGGACTGCACCGACGAGGTGGACAACGACGGCGACGGCCTGCTCGACTGCCTCGACCCCGACTGCGACGGCGAGTGCCCCGAGTGGTGCATCGACGGCCGCGACAACGATGGTGACGGGCTGGTCGACCTGGACGACCCCCAGTGCGACGAAGACGGCGACGGCTTCGCGCCCGAGTCTCGCGGGGGCGAGGACTGCAACGACCGGGCCCCCGGCACCAACCCGGGCGCCGAGGACATCTGCGAGGACGGCATCGACCAGGACTGCGACGGCGTAGACGACCTGTGCATCTTCTACCGGGGCAGCTACGACGTGGCCGATGGCCCGGCGCTGAGCCCGTACTACGGCGGCGGCGAGCCGGTGTACAACTGCGTCGAGGCCTGCGCCGAGGTGTTCGGCGGTTCGCCCGACAACTACGTGTGCTCACTGTCGGCGATCGAGGTCACGAGCACCGGCAACTACGGCGAGGCCAGCGGCGGCTGCGACGTGCTCTCCGGAAACGACGACCTCGACGGGTGCGAGACCTACGACCCGGGCCGCGGGTGCGATGTGTCGGCATACGCGAGCTTCGCCTCGTACTTCTACGAGTACGGCTGCCCGGACGAGACCAACCACTGCTGGGTGGTCGGGGACTGACGGACCGCCGCCGGGGTGCGGAGTGCGCCCCGGCCACTTGCGCGGCTTCTACGACGACTACCGGCGCGCTCAGACATCCGGCCTGCACGCGCGCTCGACCTGACAGCGTCACGGCGTTCGTGTACCATCACGGGACGCCAGATCGGAGGCACCGTGCGTCTCACTGCCATGATCCCCCTCGCCCTGTTGTTCCTGTTCGGCTGCGAGTCCAGCACGCCCAAGGACGACGCGCCCCCCGAGGAGATCTGCGACAACCTCGAGGATGACGACCTCGACGAGCTCGCCGACTGCGCCGACCCCGACTGCGCGGCGGTCTGCGGCGAGGTGTGTACCAACGGCACCGATGACGACCTCGACGGCCTGATCGACTGCCTCGACGACGACTGCGACGGCCTGTGTCCCGAGAACTGCGGGGATGGACGGGACAACGACGCCGATGGCGCCATCGACTGCGACGATCGCGACTGCTTCGGGAGCTGTCCCGAGGTGTGCGATGACGGGTTCGACAACGACGGCGACGGCAAGGTGGACTGCCTCGACGAAGAGTGCGTCGATCCCAGCTGCCTCGAGATCTGCACCGACGGCCGTGACAACGACGCCGACGGCCTGGTGGACTGCGCCGACGACGACTGCAACGACCCCGCCTGCGATGAGCACTGCTCGGACGGCCGCGACAACGACGCCGACGGACGGATCGACTGCGACGACTCCGACTGTGATGGCGAGTGCCCGGAGGTGTGTGACGACGGCCGCGACAACGACGCCGACGGCCGGGTGGACTGCGACGACGACGAGTGCGAGGCGGTCTGCGACGCCGACGGCGACGGGTTCTTCAATGTCGACTACGGCGGCGACGACTGCGACGACACCAACGCCGAGGTGAACCCGAGCCGCCCCGAGATCTGCAACGGGTTGGACTCGTGGGATGACGACTGCGACGGCCTGTTCGATGAAGAAGACCCCGACGTGGACGTGTTCACCCTCATCGCCTGGGGGCCCGACAACGACGACGACGGCTACGGCACGAACGAGGACGTGCGGTTCGCGTGCCAGAAGCCCGACGGCTGGGGCTTCGCCAACGAAGACTGCGACGACACCCGCGACTACGTGAACCCGTCGATGCCCGAGATCTGCAACCCCGAGGGCCCGCTGGATGACGACTGCGACGGGCTGGTGGATGATGCCGACCCCGACGTGACGGAGGACAGCTACCTCGAGTGGTACGCCGACCGGGACGGCGATGGCTTCGGTGCCGAAGACGACTTCGTGTACGCCTGCAGTCGCCCCGACGGTACCGCCGCGACCAATGACGACTGCGACGACGCCGACCCCACGGTCGGCCCGCCGAGCCTGTGGTACGGCGATCTGGACTTCGACGGATTCGGGGCCGCCGACCCGGTCGACCCCACGCCGAGCTGCGAGGCGCCCTACCCTGGGCTGCGCCCCGGCTGGGTGGGCATCGACTGCGACGACTCCGACCCCCTCGCCTACCCGGGTGCCGAGGAGGTGTGCGAAGACGGCATCGACCAGAGCTGCGACGGTGAAGATGAGCTGTGCTGCGGGGGCTGGGTGTCGCCGGTGTTGGGCGGGTGCTGGTACTCGGGCGATGTGGGCGTGAGCTGCGCGGACCTGTGCGCCGACAAGGGCGGCTTCGACGCGGTCACCACAACCCACATGGGCAACGACATCGGGTTCCAGTTCTGGCCATCGAAGGCCGACGGCGGCAACTGGGTGGAGACCGAATGTTCGTCCATCGACAACAACACGAACTGGGGCGCGAACGGCGCCGCGCCGCCGCCTGACTGGAACCACGTGGCGTGCCACGCCAACTGCTCTTGCTTCCTGTAGGACAACCGTGCCGAACGACACAGCGCTGAGCTTCTCGACCGCCACCGACACCGTGCTCCACAGCTGGCTCGACCGGGTGAAGGCCAACGTGGGCGCCCTTGTCGGGGCGGCGGTGGTGTGGCTAGCCGCAACATTCGCCGGGGTGTTCGCGATCCTGTTCGTGCCGTGGCTGGTGGCCGGGCCGGGCATCGCCATCCTCGGCAGCGTGTACGGCGACAGCGAGCCACCGGCTTGGGCGTTGCTCGGTGTGATCGTGCCGTCGGGGCTGCTCTACCTGGCGGCGTTCGGCGTGGTGCTGCTCGGCTTCGTGCCCGCGATGCAGGGCAGCCTGCACCGGGCATTCGACGCGGCCGGCCGCGGTGAGCCCATCCCGTGGTCCGCCCCCGTGGCGAGCCTGCGCACGAACCTCGGCCCAGTGATGCGGACCAACGCCGCGGTGGTTGGCCTCACGCTCGTGGGCTCGTTGTTCTTCATCCTCCCGGGGATGCTGGTGGGGCTGGTCACCCTGTTCGCGATCCCGGCGGCCGCCCTCGACGGGCTGGGGGCGCGAGACGCCATCGGCCGCGCAATGGGGCACGCCAGGGAGAACCCAGGGTTTCACGGCGGCGTGATCCTCGGATACTTCATCATCGCGCTGGCGTGCGGGTTCATCCCACTGCTCGGGTCGGGACTGGGGGCTGTGCTGTCCTTGGGCTGGATCTGCGCGTGCTATCGGCACTGCTTCCCCGCCGACTGACAGGCCGCGCTCGCTCCGTCACGCACAGTCGACAGACGGGCGCGGTCGGATGGGCCGAGCGGCTACACTGCGCTCCATGTCTGGGGATCCCGTGCCACGTTTTCTGCTTCCGCTTTTGCTCCTTGCCGCGTGTACCCCCGACGGCGGCAAGGGGTCCGACAAGCCGCCGGCAGAGATCTGCGACAACCTAGAAGACGACGACCTCGACGAGCTCGCGGACTGCGCCGATCCGGACTGTGCGGCGGTCTGTGGTGAGGTGTGCACCAACGGCACCGACGACGACCTCGACGGCCTGATCGACTGCCTCGATGACGACTGCGACGGGCTGTGCCCGGAGAACTGCGGCGATGGGCGGGACAACGACGCCGACGGGGCCATCGACTGCGATGACCGCGACTGCTTCGGGAGCTGTCCCGAGGTCTGCGGCGACGGGTTCGACAACGACGGCGACGGGAAGGTGGACTGCCTCGACGAAGAGTGCGTCGACCCGAGCTGCCTCGAGATCTGCACCGACGGCCGCGACAACGACGCCGACGCCCTCATCGACTGTGCCGACGACGACTGCAACGACCCGGTGTGCGACGAGGCCTGCGCCGACGGCCGCGACAACGACGCTGACGGACGGGTGGACTGCGACGACAGCGACTGTGACGGCGACTGCCCCGAGATCTGCACCGACGGCCGCGACAATGACGCCGACGGACAGGTGGACTGCGACGACGACGAATGCGCCGCGGAGTGCGATGCCGACGGGGATGGGTTCTTCAACGCCGACTATGGTGGGGACGACTGCGACGACACCCGCGCCGATGTGAATCCCTCCCGTCCCGAGATCTGCAACGGCGACGAGGTGCTCGACGACGACTGCAATGGCCTGTTCGACGAAGACGACCCTGATGTGGACGTGTTCACGCTCATCGCCTGGGGCCCGGACGAAGACGGCGATGGCTACGGCACCGACCGCGACATCCAGTTCGCCTGCCAGCAGCCCGACGGCTGGGGCTTCGCGAACCAGGACTGCGACGACACCCGCGCCGACGTGAACCCCGACATGCCGGAGATCTGCAACCCGGACGAGCCGTTGGACGACGACTGCGACGGACGGGTGGACGATGCCGACCCCGACGTGACGGAGGACAGCTACCTGGAGTGGTACGCCGACCGGGACGGCGACGGGTTCGGCGCTGAGGACGACTTCGTGTACGCCTGCAGCCGCCCCGACGGCACCGCCGCGACCAATGACGACTGCGACGACGCCGACCCCACCGTGGGCCCGCCGAGCCTGTGGTTCCCCGACGCGGACGGCGACGGCTTCGCCCCGGAGGGCATCGACCCCGCCGACCCCGTGCCGAGCTGCGACCCGCCGGGCCCGGGCCTGCGGCCCCTGTGGGTCGGGGTGGACTGCCTGCCCGACGACCCCGGCGCCTACCCCGACGCCGAGGAGATCTGCGAGGACGGCATCGACCAGGACTGCGACGGCCGCGACCGCTCGTGCATGATGATGTACGCGGCGGACGGCAGCTACGGCGTGACGGGGCTGTGGCAGATCGACATGGACGCGGGCACGGCCGTGCTGGCGTTCGACCCTGGCATCCCGATCACCGGGATGACCTTCGACGACCGCGACCAGCTGTACGTGATCGAGGCGGCGAACGGCTACGGCTCGGGCGAGGTGTACCGGGTGGACCTCGACGCGGAGATCTTGATCCCCATCGCCACCACCCGCCAGAACGAGACCTCGCTGTCGTGGAAGGACGGCCTGCTCTATGCCGCGGACGAGAACTCCCAGTATGCGAGCATCGACCCGGCCACGGGTGCCGTGAGCGTGCTCGCGGGCACCCCGGACGGGGGCGGCTACGGCTTCGCCCACGCGTGGGACGGCGCCACCATGTGGCGCATGAGCGGGTCTGAGCTCCGGGAGCTCGACGCCAGCGGCACAGACCGCTTCATCACCGCAGTGTCGGGTGTCGGCGGCCTGTATGGCTACGCCCAGGGCGGCGGGCTCACCGTGATCGACGGGGAGCTCCTGTTCGCCGGCGACGACGGGCGCGGCGGCACGGCGATCTATAGCGTGGACCCGGTGACCGGCGTGGCCACCGCCACCGGCGTGGTGATCCCGAGCGACACCATCGATGCACTGGGCGGTACGCCCTACTGAGCCGGCAGCACGGTGACCCGCCCCACCACATCCGTGGTGTGGGCCTCCCACACCACGCTCCCGTCGGGCGTCACCTCCATCAGCGCGCCCAGACTGCTCCACACCACCAGGCGGTTGCCCCCGGGCAGGCTGCGCACGTCGCCGAGGAACGGCACGTGCTCGCCGTCAGGGTGGGCGAACGACCACACCTCCCGCGCCACGCCATCTTCCAGGGCATACTCCACCGCGCGACTCACCGGATCGGCGCGGTGGCTGCCGTTGTCGAACACGAGCAGCCCGCCGGGCCAGCCCTCGCTGAAGTGTGGGTGGGAGAACGGCTCGCCCTCGAACACCACGTCGGCGCCCGGACCGCCCAACGCCCAGTTCACCTCGCCGGTGTCGCGGTCGATGGCGATGAGCTGGTCGAGGTAGCGCAGCATCACCCACCACTCATCGCCCACAGCGACCAGTGAGTTGCCGTGGGTGAACTCGAGGAACCCTGGACGAAACTTCGGATCCCGCGCGTGGCTGCACGGCGTATACGGCTCCACCCAGCCGTCGAGGACCGACCACAGCACCTCCGCCTCGCCCCCGTCCAGCGCGCGCCGACGCACCGCATCGGTCGCCACCGCGGCGTCCGTCCCGGGCATCGGCTCATCCCGGTACACCCACGACAACCAGTGCACCGCGCCGGGCTCCACCACGAAGTCGTGGTGTTGCTCTGGCAGAGACCACAGCCCTGCGCTGTCGCCGTCCCAACCTACGTGGTGCAGCGTGCCCCAGTCGACCTCGCGATCCCAGTGGTAGGTCGCGTACCACGGGTCGCCCTCAGGCCCGACCTGGGCGCGGTTGATCTTCCACGGCGCCGGCGGGCCAGGCAGGTACCACCGGTGCTCCCCACGCCCGTCCACCACCGCGACCCACGACCAGCGATCGGTCATGTCGTACTGGTTGAACAGCAGCAGCAGGTCATTCATCTCGGCCTCGGGCCGGCTCTGCACGACCTGGAATGCGCCCAGGTTGGGCGGGGGCGGAGGCACGTGCACGTCGAGCACCGGGCCCTCGCGGCGACCTCCGCTTCCCTCGCTCACGGCGCGCACGATCCACTCGCCCGCGGGCAAGCGCACCAGGCCGCCGGGGGTGGCACGCACCGCGGTGCGGCCCTCGAGCGGGTCCTCCCGCCCATACTCCACCCAGTGCCGATCGCCGGGCGCCTCCCACCGCAGCCGCCAGGTGGTCGGCACGGCGGTGGCGGTCAGCGTGACGTCGAAGTCGCCCCGGAGCGTGGCCGGGTCGGCGCAGCCCAGCGCGAGGAGGGCGATGATCAGCGGATGTCCAGGTCGAGGGTGTAGTCTCGACAGGGCATGGAGTAGCAGTCCAGCACGAGGAACAGGGTGACCTCGTCGCCCGGGTTCGTCCACTCCAGCAGCTCGGGCTCGCCGTCCACCGCGGCGTCGACGCCATACACGCAGCTCGTGGCGTCGGCGCAGTCGGAGAGCAGGTAGATCGCACCGTCGTCGCGGCTCAAGTAGGTGGCGGACAGG
>JBLFXJ010000244.1:0-12329 GCA_047609825.1 Myxococcota bacterium | reverse complement strand
GGCATCTGCGGGGATCTCGAACCCGCCATACCGGGTGCCGTCGAGCAGCATGCGGGGGTCGGCCCCCTCGGCGAACGAGCCATCGGGGTTGCGGTCGAGGTAGCCGCGGCACGGCATGGCCATGAACGGCGTGTACAGGATGGAGCCCGTGCTGTCGGCCGCGACGATCTGGAGCCCGTACGCCACGAAGTCGCGGGTGATGTCCACGAAGCCGGCGAGGTCTGGGGCCTTGACGATGCCGTCGGCGGCGCGCATCATCGCGCCCATGTCGAACCCGACGTAGTCGAAGCTCACCGCGGTGATGCCGTCCACGCCGTCCACGTCTTCCGGGACGATCCAGTCGCCCATCATGTTCACGGCGGTCTCGCCGGGGCCGGCCTCCTCGGGACCGGCGACCGAGCGGCCCTCGATGCTGGTGATCCACCGGCCGTCGAAGGTGGCGTAGCGGGCGATGGTCTCACTGCCGCCCGCGCTGCCCAGCGCCGCCACTGCGGCGATCTCGTAGGTGTCTTCGGTGATCACGAGGGGCTGCTGGGCGCCGTCGAACAGGCTGGATGCGGGAGCGCCGTTCGCGTCGAGGGTGATCTGCTCGGCATACCAGTCGGTGATGTCGCCGCCGCCGGTGTTGGTCTGGCCCCAGGCGATGTCGCCGTTGGTGCCCGACGCCATGTACGGGAAGGCGGCGATCTGGTGCCCCACCACGTGCAGGTCGCCGCCGCCCAGCTCGCGCGTGTCGAGGCCGACCTGCCACATGACGGACGGGATCGACAGCGGCAGGTGGGGGTCGGCTGCGAGCAGCGCAGACCCGCTCGCGGTGTGGCCCGACGACACCGTCCACGCGTTGCTCCCGAACCCGGCCTCGCGGTCCTTGCCCATGCGGGTGGCGGCGGAGTGCAGGCGCTCTTGCAGACGCTCGAGCATGCCTGGGGTTGGCGTGGGCGCCCGGCCGCCGCCATCGGTCGCGGCGGGGGGAGGTGCGTCGGGGGGCGGACCCCAGGGCGAGGCGGCGCCCGGCACCCAGTCCACAGCACTGCCCACCGAGACCGCGGGGATCACCCGGTCGAACACGTCGGGGCGGAGCCCGGCCTGGCGCAGATCGCCCAGGGGAGCGCCGTCGAACAGCCCCGGCAGGCGGGCGGCATCTGCGGCCCGATTCACATCCCCCGGCTCCCAGGCCGTCTCGAACACGATGAACGCCATGCCCGCAGCGATGTCGCGGCGATCGAAGGGCTGCATCACGTCCACCGGCTCCACGCCGAGCAACGGGGCGAGGAGGGCGAGCTCGGCCGGGGGCGGGAGTGCGCCGGACTGCACCTGCTCGATGTAGGCGTTGATGCCCGCTGCATAGCCGTCGATGTACGCCGCTTGCACCGGGGCATCGTCCAGCTCGGCCAGCATCAGATCGGCCACATGGGTGAGGCCGCGCTGGCGCGACTCCAGGTCGCTCTCGAGGCCATCCTGCCCGACCAGGGAGGCGATGTTGCCTAGGCCCAGGCGGCGGCTCAGGTCGAGGATGAAGTAGCGATCCCGCGCGATCAGGTACCCGTGCACCAGCGCCACATCCGCTTCGTTCTCGCCGAACACCGTTGGCACGCCGTGGCTGTTGAACAGCACCTGCACGTCGCTGGTCAGGCCGGGCAGGCGCTGGGTCGAGGTCTGCGGCACGTCGAGCACCACAGAGTCGGCCTCCTCCGCCGGCACGGGCTCGTCGTTGCAGCCCTTGCACCCACCCAGGAGGAGGGCGGCGATGAGCACGGTACGCATGGGGATCTCCTGTCGACCTTCGCCCTTTATGCGATGGCGGCGCAGGATGCGCGTGCGGTCGCGTCGGCCTCGTGACCTGCTGCGCGATGCGCCGACCCTTGCGGATCCGGGGTGCCCGGGTCCGCCGCGGGACCCGGGTCCGCCGCAGTGCCTGACCCTGCCTGGACCCGGGTCCGCCGTGGCGGGCGAGATGGCACACTTGTGCCTCCGCTGAAGTGAGGTTGGAGACTGTATCGACGATCGGCGAACGAAGGGTTTTCCCAGGTGGTAGGTTCCCTTGCGGCGTGAGGTCCCAGTGTCCAATTCTCTGATCGACGGAATGGTTCTCGCCCTCCGGGCGCTGGGCCAGGGCGGGGCCCTGCCCGCCTGTCCGCCAGATGCGGAGCGGGTGTGGGCGGAGCTCTCCGCGCTCGAGGCCGCCCGCCGGTCCTCGAGCGCAGACCACGACGCGCTCACCGAGCGCAGCCGGTTCCTCGACTCGATCCTGGAGCATCTGCCCCACATGATCTTCGTGAAGGATGCGAAGGAACTCCGATTCCAGCAGCTGAACGTCGCGGCTGAGCAGCTCCTGGGCCAGTCCCGCGAGACCCTCCTGGGCAAGAACGACCACGACGTGTTCCCGAAGAGCGAGGCGGACTTCTTCACCCAGAAAGACCGGGAGGTGTTGGCGCGTGGGGAGCTGGTGGAGATCCCGGAAGAGCCGATCCAGACGGCCACGGGCGCGCGGTGGCTGTCCACGAAGAAGATCCCCCTGCTCGACGAGGATGGGCGGCCTCTGTACCTGCTTGGAATCTCCCAGGACATCACGGCGCGGCGCCAGGCGCAGCAGGAGCTGGCGCTCGAACAGCACCGGCTGAGCCTGCTCCTGGCACACCTGCCCGGCGTGATGTGGACGGCGGATGCCGGGCTGGTGGTGACGACCTGCGCTGGTGCGGGTGCCGTCGATCTGGGCCTGGACCCTGCCACCGTGGTGGGCACGTCGGTGCGCGACCATCCGGTGATCGGCGGCGAGACCGGCGAGCTGCTGGCGTCAGCGCTGCGGGGGGAGCGTGTCACCGCTGAGGTGCGCCACCGCGGTCGTCTGTTCGAGGTGTGGGTGGAGCTGCTGGGCGAGTCCCCCGACGAGTCTCCGGGATTGATCGGTGTGGCCCTGGACATCACCGAGCGGCGCCGCGCCGAAGCGGAGCGACTGCAGTCTCGGCTCGAGCGCGCGCACAAGCTGGAGAGCCTCGGGCTGCTCGCGGGTGGCATCGCGCACGACTTCAACAACCTGCTGGGGGTGATCCTGGGCAACGCGAGCCTGGCCGCGATGAAGCTGGAGCACAACCCGCCGGTGCACGAGCTGCTGGAGCGGGTGCAGACGGCCGCCGAGCGGGCCGCCGGCCTCACCCGACAGCTCCTCGCCTACTCGGGCCGTGGTCGGTTCGTCGTGGAGCCCATCGACCTGTCGGCGGTGGTGTCGGACATCGCCGAGCTGCTCCGAGTGTCCATCTCCAAGGACGTGGCGCTCCGGTTCGAGTTCGCCACCGACCTGCCGCCGGTGGAGGCCGATGTCGCCCAGATCCGGCAGCTCGCGATGAACCTGATCACCAACGCCTCCGACGCCATGGAGGGGCGGCCGGGGGTGGTCTCGGTGTCGATCGGGCGGGTGGAGGCCGACGCGGCCACCCTCGCAGACACCTGGCTCAACGAGGTGCTCCCGCCAGGTCCCTACGCCACGCTGGTGGTGGAGGACACGGGCTGCGGGATGGACGCCGCCACGCTGGAGCAGATGTTCGACCCCTTCTTCTCGACCAAGAAGAGCGGACACGGTCTGGGACTGGCCGCGGCGTTGGGCATCGTGCGCAGTCACCGTGGCGTGATCCGGGTGAACAGCACCCCGGGCCGAGGCACGGCGATCGAGGTCCTGCTGCCGCTCGCAACCACGGCCTTGTTGCGTCCAACGCCGGAGCCACCGGCTGCCACGGCCGGACTGGCATCGGGTGTCGTGCTGGTGGTGGACGACGAAGATCCGGTGCGCGCGTTCGCCATGCGAGCGCTGCGTGACGCGGGATTCGAGGTGGAGGGTGCGCGCGACGGGGTGGAGGCGCTGGCCCAGTTCGAGCGGCACGGGGGCCGGATCCGGGTGGTGCTGCTCGACCTCACCATGCCCCGCATGGGGGGCCAGGAGACCCTCGACGCACTGCGACAGCTCGACCCGGATGTTCGGGTGCTGCTGTCGAGCGGGTACAGCGAGCAACACGCCACCAGCCGGCTGGTGGGACTGCGCTCGGTGGAGTTCCTGCAGAAGCCCTACCGCGCGCATGTGCTCGTGGAGCGCGTTCGGGAGCTGGCGCTGCAGGCGTGAACCGGTAGGTTCGCCCTCGCCCTCGCCCTCGCCCTCGCCCTCGCCCTCGCCTATGCGGCGACGGGGATCACGGCGGACAGCCGCGTCTCGAGGGCGACCGCCGGCTGACCGGTGACCACCGCGAGCTCGCCGAGCACGATGTGCTTGAGCTTGTCGAGCAGGGAGCGCTCGCTGAACGACAGGCCCTTCTTGGCGTTGACCAAGATCAGCTCGCCGAGGGCGGACGCCAGGTCGGTGGCGCGGTTGTCGAGCAGGGTCTGGGTGAAGCGCTGCTTGCGCTGGTTCCAGTGGGCGCGCTTCTCGGGGGCCTCGGCGGCCTCGATGGCGGCCCACACGGTGGGCACGGCCTCTTCGCTGATCGTGGCGCGGATTCCCAGGCTGCGGAAGCGGTCGACCGGGACCATCATGCTGCAGCGGTCGCCCAGATCGATGTGGAACAGCTCCACCGTCTCTGCGCCGATGCTCTGCAGCTCGCGCCGCTCGATGGTGCCGACGCCGACACCGGGGACGACCACTGACGCGCCTACTTCAATTCCAATCATGCTTGCTCCTGTACTCAATGAGGGGGTCTCGATGTCGCGGTTACGGGTGGGCCTCATGAGGCGACCCCCGGGGCCATCGAGTCGTCCGACACTGGGTGGTCGAGCCGTGTGCGCATCTGGGCAGCCTTCGCGGATGCTGCGGGGAGGCGCCGGACTCGCTCGCCATGGACGTGGGCGGGATCGAAGAGGGCCTCGACAAGTGCGTCGACGACGGAGGGAGCGGTATCAGGAGTGGAATTTGAAGCGGTAGCGTTGAACATTGCTCTCCAGCGTTGCCGTCGGCCGCCGCGCGAGGAGCGCAGCCGTACGGAGTGATGGGACGAATTTCCGGGAGACTTTCGTCAACCTCGACACCGGAAACACCTCTGGTATGACATCATAACCTGGCAACCCGATCCTGCAACTTTTTGAGTGATGGGGTTCCGTTTGCCGGATCATCGCCGCTGTCTACGGAGCTGCTTTTGTGCCGCTGGCGACAGCCCGACGAGGGGCAGCTCTCGCTCAAGCTGGGCCACCTCGCCATGGTCGGAGACCCAGGCGTTCAGGCGAGCGGCCGCCGTGCTGCGCACGAGGTCGCGCATGTCGGGGTAGGCGGCCCGCAGCTCGCGCCAGGCCCAGCTCTCCCGCTGCAGCCTGTACTTCTGGTGGTAGTCCTCGGCCTGCCAGAACCGCGACGCGTCTTCCACCGCCGTGTGCACGGGCCGGCCGAGCTTCGCCTCGGTCACGGCGATGGACCGCTCGGCGGCGTGCCGCTCGGCCTCGCTGTGCACGAAGATCGCCGACCGGTACTGCTGCGACCACGCGGTCTCGGCGGGCCGGTGGCCGTACCAGAACTCCGCGAGCAGGCGCTCATAGGAGATCCTGGCCGGGTCGTAGCCCACCTCGATGGCCTCGGAGTGGTCGCCGATGTCGTCATAGGTCGGGCTATCCATCGCGCCGCCGGCGTAGCCAACCCGGGTCCAGAGCACACCATCGAGACGCCCGAACCGGGCGTCAGGGCCCCAGAATCAACCGAGCGCGAACACCGCCGTGCGGATGTCGTCGGGCCGGTCCTGGTCGATGGGAGGCACGGGTGCGGTGGCCGGGACGGAGGCGCTGGGTGCGGCGTCGGCGGACGAGGGCGGGCAGGTGCTGTCGAGGCAACCGGCCTGGGCCAGGGTGGCGATCAGGGTGAGCAGCATGTCGTCCTCGGGGCCAGGGTGTCTTCGCACGTGGTCGGAGCAGGGTCTCGTACCGGTGCGTCTTGTTTCGCCCGGGCAGGAGCGGCGCTGACGGGTCATCTCGGGCTACGCGGGGACATGCTGCTGAACGAACTCGTCGAGACCTCCGCGGCGGTCGCCGCCACCCGCTCCCGCACGAAGAAGGTGGCCGCCTTGGCCGCGCTGCTCACCCGGGACGAGCGGCGAGCGGTGATGGTGCACTGGCTGGCGGGCGAGCTGCCCCAGGGTCGCATCGGCGTGGGCTATGCCGCACTCCAGCCCGCCCTCGGCACTCCGCCGGCCGCCGAGCCCGGGCTGCGCGTCGCGGAGGTGGACGACGCGTTCTCGGCCATCGGCGGGATGGCCGGCAAGGGGAGCAAGCAGCGGCGGCATGACGCGCTGGTGGCGCTGCTCGGCGCCGCAACGGCGGAGGAGCAGGCGTTCCTGGTCAGCCTGGTGGCGGGAGGTCTGCGGCAGGGCGCTCTGGCCGGGCTGATGGCGGATGCGGTGGCGAAGGCTGCCGAGGTGCCGGCGGCGGCCGTGCGGCGTGCGGCGATGCTCTCGGGCGACCTCACGCGGGCCGCGCTGGCGGCGTTCGAGGGCGGCGAGGCAGCGCTGTCCGGGTTCCGCATCCAGCTGTTCCGGCCCGTGCAGCCGATGCTCGCCTCCCCGGCCGACGATGTGGAGGCGGCGCTGGAGCGGCTCGGCACGGCCCGACTCGAGTGGAAGCTCGACGGCGCGCGCATCCAGGTGCACCGGCGGTGCGACGAGGTGCGGGTCTACACCCGGGCGCTGCACGACGTGACCGGGGCGGTGCCCGAGGTGGTGGAGGCGGCCCTCGGCTGGCCGTGCGCCGAGGCGATCGTGGACGGGGAGGTCATCGCGCTGCACCCCTCCGGCCGACCGTTGCCGTTCCAGGACACCATGCGTCGGTTCGGTCGCACCCGCGACGTGGCGGCGATGCGGGCCGAGCTGCCGCTCACCGCGCACATCTTCGACCTGCTCCACCTGGACGGCGCGATGTGGATCGACCGTCCGCAGAGTGAGCGCATGACGGCGCTGGCGGGGTTGGTCGGCGATGCGACCGTGCCCTCCCTCCACACCGATGATCCGGCCGAGGCGCGGGCCTTCCTCCAGGATGCGCTGGACCGCGGGCACGAGGGGGTGATGGCGAAGGATCTGACCGCTCCGTATGCGGCGGGCAGCCGTGGCTTCGCGTGGCTCAAGCTGAAGTCGGCGTGGACGCTCGATCTGGTGGTCTTGGCGGTGGAGTGGGGCAGCGGGCGGCGGCGAGGGCGGCTGTCGAACCTGCACCTGGGGGCGCGTGACGGCGACGGGTTCGTGATGCTCGGTAAGACCTTCAAGGGGATGACCGACGCGATGCTCGCGTGGCAGACCGAGGCGCTGCTGGCACTGGAGACCCACCGGGAGGGCCACGTGGTGCACGTGCGCCCCGAGCTGGTGGTGGAGATCGCGTTCAACGAGCTCCAGGTGTCGCCGCGGTACCCGGGCGGGCTCGCGCTGCGGTTCGCCCGCGTGAAGGGCTACCGGACCGACAAGCGCTCCGCCGAGGCTGACACCCTCGACACAGTGCGCGCGATCCACGCCGGCGAGCTGCGGCATCGGGTGAGCGATCCCGTGTCCTGAGCGCACCGCCCCACCGGGCGCCTGCGGTGGTCTCGTGGCCCGTGGATCTCCAGTCGCGCCAGCCCCGGATCAGACGCGCGACGCCGAGAGAGCGTCGGGGTACGATTGCCGAGCAGGAGGTGCCGATGCGGTGGCTGGTCGTGGCGGGTGCGTTGATGGTTGGCTGTGGGCAAGACGACAAGGGGGAGGACACCTCCTCGGCGACGGATGCCGGCGGCACGGCCACGGGCGGAGGCACGGCCACAGGTGGCGGCACGGCCACGGGCGGCGGCACGGCGACGGGCAGCGGCACGGGCACGGGCACGGGTGGCGGCACTGCGACGGGCGGCGGCACGGGCACGGGCACTGGGAGCGGAACGGGCACCGGTAGCGCGACCGGAACGGCCACCGGTACGGGTAGCGGGACGGGCACGGGCACGGGCGGCACGACGCCGTCGTCGGTGCCGGAGTTCGGCGACTCTCCCTCGTTCACCGTGATCGGCACGTCGGACCAGCGCTTGCGGCAGCCCCGTGATCTGCAGTTCAACCCGGAGCGGCCCAACGAGCTCTGGACGATCAACCGGGCCACCGACGCCACCGTGATCTTCATGGATCCGGGCACACCCGCTCAGGCCTCCGCCGAGGTGAAGGACGCCTACGCGAACCACTTCATGGAGGAGCCGTCCGGGTTTGCGTTCGGCGGGCCGGGCACGTTCGCGTCGTGCCACGAGTCGCGCAACACCTACGACGGGATGTACGCGCCGAACGACTTCATGGGTCCGGCGCTGTGGCCCCACGACCTGGAGATCTACGCCCAGGTGAACCAGGAGTGGTGGGCCCCATGGGCCGGCAGCCACCTCGACATGCTGCACCAGACCCCGAACTGCATGGGCATCGAGCACGTCAACGACAACGCATACTTCGTGTTCGACGGTCAGAACGGCAACCTGGTGTACTACGACTTCCAGGAGCCGCACCGGCTCGGCGGCGACGACCACAGCGACGGCATCGTGCACCGCTGGACCGAGGTGGAGCTGACCCGCGAGCCCGACGTGCCCGGGCACCTGGCGTTGGATGCGGCCTCCGGCCTGCTGTACATCGCCGACACGGGCACCGGGCGCGTGCTCGAGGTGGACACGGCCTCGGGCCGATCCGGTACGAACCTCCCGCCGTATGGCGAGTCGCTCGAAGAGTACCGGGCGTGGGAAGGGACGACGACGCGGGTGCTCGTGTCGGGCCTCGGCGAGCCGAGCGGGGTGGCGCTGGCCGGCGACCACCTGTTCGTGTCGGACCACGCGACCGGCGAGATCATCGCCTTCGACCTCGAGGGTGGCGAGCTGGACCGGGTGCTCACGCCGGAAGGTCCTGGCATCATGGGGCTCGAGCTCGGTCCCGTAGGCCAGCTGTGGTACGTCAACGGCGTGGACAGCGTGCTGGCGCGGGTCGACCCGGGCTGACCGGTGCCGCGGCTGGCGCGCCCACCCGCCATCCGGGCGGGCGGGCGTCAGCGGTGGACGGCGCGTTCGAACTCGCGCAGGGTCTGGCCGGTGGCGGCGCGGAAGTCCCCCGCAGGCAGGAAGGCGCGTGCCGCACCGGGGTGGAGCTTGGCCCCCCGCACCCGGCCGTGGCCTTCGAGGGTGCGGGTCCACACCCCGACCACCCGGTGGCTGTCGCCTTCGAACACGAAATGCACAGCGGGGTCGCCCAGCAGCTCCGTGGTGTGCGGTGGCTGACCGCGGAGGTCCCACCGGCCGGCCCATAGCCGCTCCACGACATCGGCGAGATCGACGGGTGGAGCTATGCTATCGGACTGGATCCTGGCGCCGCTGACCCGGCTGGAGACCAGCCCCCTCGAGCGCGGTCGCGTTTGTTCAAGCCGGCCCGGATCCGCCACCGTAGATGCTCCGTGAGAGGTGAACATGGCGGAGATCGTAGTCCACGACGCGTTCGAGATCCCCCACTACGATGGACCGCACTCCATCCCAGGCATCCGGTTTCGCCCGGCTCGGAGCACCCTGGGCGTGTCGGCCTGGGGCATGAACGTGCTCGAGATCGACGCCGGGTGCACCGGCTACCTTGAGCATGCCCATGCCCATGCCCATGATGACCAGGCGGAGGTGTATGTGGTGCTGCGTGGGGCCGCGGTGCTCCACGCCGACGGTGCGATCTACCCGGTCACTGCCGGCGCCATGGTGCGGGTGCCGCCCGCGGTGAAGCGCACCTTCACCACGGAGTCCGGCGTCGTGCTCCTCGCCCTCGGGGCCACGCCGGGTGTCGCCTACAGCCCGTCGCCGGGCATGTAGGGAGCGGTGGTGTCGGGCCGTGCGGGCTACCTTCGGGCATGCCCGACTTCCCCGATGCCGTCCTCGCCGAATCGTCGGTCGCCACCGCAGGCACCGACGACCCCGCGCTCACCGACCTGCGCCACCTGCCGTTCGTCACCATCGACGAGTGGACCTCCCGCGACCTGGACCAGGCCCTGTGTCTGGAGGAAGACGGCGACAACGTGGTGGCGTGGTACGCCATCGCCGACGCCGCCCACTTCGTGCCCCGCACGAGCGCATTGTTCCGCGAGGCCCTGAACCGCGGCGCCAGCCTGTATGCGCCCGACGGCTGCACCCCGATGCTCCCGCCTCGCCTGTCCGAGGGGCTGTGCTCGCTGAACCCGAACGAGGACCGGCGGGCATTCGTGTGGCGCATGGTGGTGTCGCCCGCCGGCGACTGCGTCGCCTCGTCCATTGTTCGGGCGTGCATTCATTCTCGCGCAAAGCTGGCGTATGACGGCGTGCAGGAGTGGTTCGACGGCGTGCGCCCCGATCCATCGGAGGATCCGGCGGTGCTCGTTAGCCTACGCCTCCTCCCCGTGTTCGGCGACCGGCGGCTCAGGAACGCCGCCGAGAGGCACGTGGTGCGGTACCGCCGGGCCGAGATCGAGTTCACCCTGGACCGCAAGGCGCGGTTCGTGGCGGTGCGGGACGATCGGAACGATGTGGAGCGGTTCAACGAGCAGCTGTCGCTCCTGTGCAACACCGAGGGCGCGCTCGCGCTGCAGCGGGCGGATCCGTCGAACGTGCAGCCGATCTACCGGGTGCACGAGCCGCCTCCGGAGGTGAGGCTCGACCGGTTCGAGGCTCAGGTGGCGGCGCTGGTGCGGCTGCACGACCTCGACCCGGCCACGTGGGGGTGGACCCGGGAGTGGGGTCCGCTGGCGTCATGGCTCGATGGACTGCCGGTGGATGGCGTCGCCCGCGCGATCCACCGACAGGCGATCATGCTGAACAACCGCAGCACCTTCGCCGCAACCCCCGGTCCGCACCACGGCGTCGGCGCGCCGGTCTACGCGCGGTTCTCGGCGCCCATGCGGGAGGCGGTGGGGGTGTACCTGCACGGCGAGCTGGTCGAGGCGCTCACTGGCGAGACCCTGCCGCTACCGCCGGGCCGCGACGCCGAGGGCCTCCGCACGGCGGTGCTCCGGGCCGCTCAGATGGGGCGGGACAACCAGCGGACCCTGGACCGGGAGGTGAACCGGGCGGCGCTGGACCAGCTCCTGGGCCGTCGGGTGGGGACCGACCTGCCCGGCACCGTGATGGGGGTCGGCAAGGGTCGGGTGTATGTGCAGCTCGACGACCCGCCGGTGGATGTGAAGGTCTACACCCGCCACCTGGCCAGCGGCGCCCGTCCGGATGGCCTCGACACGGCGCTGGTGGGCGCGGACGGCGCGGTGGTGGCGCGTCTGGGCGATCGGGTGCAGGTGCGGGTGGTCGGGCCCGACCGCGATTCGGACCGGTGGGCGCTGGATCTGCGCAGGGCGTAGCAGAGGCCTGCGCTTGGGCGGAGGTGGACGGATGCTGTTCGTTTCCAGTTCAAGCTGGGCGGCTTGCCTGCCTGACCCGTTGTGACGTCCTTCGCCGAATTGTGTGCTGAGGCACGGGCCCTCGGTGGCTATATCGTTGTGGTTGGCTGGCCGCGATCTCGCGCGGCGAGCGATCCACGCTGGTTGAACAACCATTGGAGATGTCATGTGGGCCTGGTTCGCACTCGGCGTGGCTGCCGCGATGCCTCTCGACAGCCTGGACTGGGTCGTGGTGAACGATACCGTGATGGGGGGCGTGTCGTCGTCGCAGGTCGCGGTGGACGACACGCTGGTGTTCTCCGGCGACCTGTCGCTCGAGCAGAACGGCGGCTTCGCGTCGATCCGAGCCCGGGTGGACGAGGGCGTCTTTGCGGGCGTCAGCGCCATCCGGCTCGAGGTGGACGGAGACGGGCGCACCTATGACCTCACGCTCCGCCGGCGCGATGTGCCGCTGCGGGCCGGCTCGTACCGTGTGCAAGTGCCCACCGTGGAGGGCCGTTCGGAGGTGGTGGTGCCCATGCGCGACTTCCGGCCCACGTCCTTCGGCCGGCCGGTGAACGGCGCTCCGGCGATTGATGCGGGGCTGGCGGCGGTCGACACGGTCGGCTTGATGCTTGCGGACAAGCGGTCGGGGCCGTTCTCGATCGAGCTGCTGTCCCTGTCGTTGGTGCGCGCCGAGGCGACCGTCGGTGACCGGGCTCCGGTGCTCTCTGCGCTCGAAGCGGCGATCGCAGTCGGGGTGCCCGCGTTCAACCGCGGAGACGTCGCCGGCTGTCGGGACGCGTACGCGAGCGCGCTCCGGGCGGTGCTCCCCCTCGACGGTCTCACGGCGGGCGAGCGCTCGCTGGCCAACGACGCGCTTGGTGCGGCAGCGGGGCAAGCGCCCGATGCGGCGGCCTGGACGCTCCGCCATGCGATGGACTCGGTCCTGGTCTCGGGACCAGGGCCATTGTGATCACGGAGCCGGTCAGTCCAGGGCGTAGTCGATCAGCCTGTCG
>JBLFXJ010000243.1:0-12428 GCA_047609825.1 Myxococcota bacterium | reverse complement strand
GTCGAGGGACTGCTGACCACGAAGTGGGTGCTTCGAGGCTCGGGAGACACCGTCGCGCCGTTCAGCGCGGGTAAGCGCCGCTACGCCTTCGAGTAGCCTGCACCGCACAGGAGTTGAGCGATGAACCGAGAAGCGCGACGTGCCCTGATCACAGTGTTCTCCGATGCGTACGATCCGTCGTCTCTGCGGCGGTTCGTGCGCAACTACTTGCCACCGCAGATCGACGGTGAGCTGCCCTCGGGCGCCGGCAAGTCCGACCTGATCGACATCTTGGTCTCCAAGCTCGATTCCTTTGGTCTGGTCGGGGCGGAGTTGTGGGAGTCACTGGAGGACGACCGGCCCCACCGGGCGGACCAGATCCGCGAGGTCCGGGCCACGGTCGAGGCGGCCTTGGCTGCGGGTGCAGCACCGCTGCCCGTGCCGGTCGAGGCCCCGTTCAGCGGCTGGTTGACCCATCCCGAGCTGATCAAGCTGGTGCAGGCCCACCAGGCGGCCGGGCTGATGAAGCATGACCAGCTCGACGCGCTGCAGGGCGGGCTCGATGCCAACTGGGCGGGAACGCTCGACACGTCCGGGCCGCCGAACCTGCGGCTGCTGAAGACGCTCCAGGCGCTGAACGGCGTGAAGGAGCTGGCCAACGGGAAGGTGCCGCTGAAGTCGTGGCTGGAGCTGGCGATGATCCTGGTGTTCGACGCGAACTCCCAGGCGGCCTTCCAGACCGTGCTCGACCGCATCGGGTAGCGGGTCGGTGCTGTTCAGCGCGCGGTGAGCTCGGCGCTGTGTACGAGAGCGGCGCGCACGATGTGCGCCACGCAGTCGTCGGCGAGGCGGTACATGCGTCGCCGCCCGGCGGGCTCCGACACCACCAGGCCGCCCTCGCGGAGCAGTCGGAGCTGATGCGACAGGGCGGTCTGCTCGACGCCCAGGGCGTCGGCGAGCGCGCCCACCGGCTGCGCTCCCTCCTCGACGAGTGCGGTGAGCACGGCGAGTCGGGTGGGGTTGGCCATGCAGCTCAGCAGGGCGGCCGCGGCCTCGACCTCAGTGCGCGTGGACATGGGCGGCCTCGTCGTGGTCGTGGTCGTGGTCATCGTGGTCGTGGTCGTGGTCATCGTCGTGGACGTGCTCGCAGTCGGCGCTGAGGCACGGTGAGCCGTCGGCTTCGACCGCCAGGGTGGCGTGGCGGATGCCGGCGTGGTCGGCGAGGGCGGTGAGGGCGTCCTGGCGCACCTGGTCGGCGTCGGCGCCGTCGGCCACCAGGTGGGCGGTGACGATGGGGGTGTTGCCGTCGAGGGTCCACAGGTGCAGGTCGTGCACCGACGCCACCCCGGGAACCTCCGCGAGCAGGGTGCGGAGATCCCTGGAGTCCACCCCGGGCGGCGGCAGCTGCAGGAGCACCCGCCCGGTGTCGCGCAGCAGGTGCACCGTGCTCCACAGCACGAGCACGGCGATGCCGACGCTCACGATGGGGTCGGCGGCGGGCACACCGGCGAGCACGAACACCGCGGCGATGATGGCGCCGACCGACCCGAGGGCATCGGCCGCCATGTGGAGCAGCGCTCCGCGCACGTTCAGGTCGTCATTCCCCGAGCGCAGCAGCACGGCGACGCTGCCCAGGTTGATCGCCAGGCCGACCACACCCACGATGAGGATCGGCATCCCGGCGACCTCGGGCACTCCGGCGAGCAGGCGCGACCCGGCCTCCCACACGATCCATGCCACCGCGAGGAGCATCGCCAGCGCGTTCACGAAGCCGCCGAGCACCTCGGCCCGGCGCATGCCGAAGGTGCGGTCGGGGCCGGGGCGCTCGCGGGCCACCTGGGCGGCGCCGAGGGCGATGATCAGCGCCGCCACGTCGCCCACCATGTGCACGGCGTCGGACAGCAGCGCGAGGGATCCCGTCCACCACCCCACGCCCCCTTCGACCACGAGGAAGGCCCCGTTCAGCACGAGGGCGAACAGGAGCGCGCCGCGGCTGTCGCCGTGATGGTGGTCGTGTCCGTGACCCATGACGATGACCTCACATGAGGTATTATTCATATTTGGGAGTGCGGCTGGTGGCAAGGAGCGGGGTGTTCGGTGGGGATCTGGTGAGGTGGTTGGTTGTGGTGGGCGAAGGATCTGGGTTCGGACGGGTTCGGTGACGCGGTTGATGTGCGGTGGACCGAGGATCTGGGTTCGGACGGCGTCGGGGAGAGCCGGTGCCTGCTGGCGTGGGTCCTCCCCATCCGCGGCATCGCGGACTCCGGGAACACGTTGTCGCAGGCCCTCTCGTTGACGACCTCGTCCAGCTCGAACGTCTGGGCGCAGCTCGGCGTCGCCGGTCGGGTGGAACAACTATTGAGGTCCGTCGCGGAGTACAGGGAGTACAGGGCCACTCGTCGACGCAGGAGTTCGTCAGTTCTGTAGCTTGCCACCGCCGTCGAGGCAGCTCACCGTGATCGCCGGATCGGGCTCGCCATCCACGTACACGTACTCGGCCTGCAGGTCGAACGGGCCGCCGACGAACCCGAGCAGGATCGACCCGTCGAGGGACTCGTCGGTGTACGACAGGCTCCAGTCCAGGGTGTCGATGGACTGCTTCAGGTCGTCCCGCCCGCCGCTCAGTGCGACGAGCTCGTAGTCCATCGGCGTGAACCCAGCGAGATCGGTGAGCTTCAGCCTCGACACCTCGAGCTCGTAGGCGACGTCGGTGCCGTTATCGAGCGCGTCGACGTAGGTGAGCGCGCTCGCCAGCTTCAGGTTGCCCACCCGGCTCACCGCGTCGTCGATCTCCAGCGGGTTCAGCCGCAGGGGCGAGCTGGGGTTCTTCCCCGCGCCGAGCAGGAACGCCAGCGGGCCCGCGTCGTCGAACCGGAGCACCACGTCGAGGCCCTCGTTGTCGACCCGCAGGCCCGAGAAGAAGTCGGCGGGGTCGAGCAGGTTGCCCTCGACGATGGTGTTGCCGTCCTGCACCCAGGTGTCCATCACCACCTTCGGCGTGCTCACCTGGTAGATGCCCTCGCCCACGTACTCCACCTGGTCCGGCGCGTTGGCGGGCTTGCCGATCAGGCTGGTGATCGCCTGGCTGAGGGCGACGCCGAGCTCGCGGTTGAGCTGCCCGCACACGACCATCTCGTGCAGGCTGTCCTCGGTGTCGTACACGATGCGGATCGTGTCCTCCACATCGGCTTTGCCCGCGCAGTCCTCGACATCCACCTCGTCACCCCCAGCGGGGCCGGTGCTGCACGCGAGCGTCGCGAACACGGTCGCTACCAAGGGGACGAGCAGGGCTCTGTGACGCATGGGGTACCTCCGTGACGAACGACGACGAGACGACGGGGTCGGCGGCTCACTCAACACCGAGATCGATCCGATCCGCCACGGGGATCTGCCGCCCGACGGGCACGCGGCGGATAGTCAGTCGCACAGGAGCCCCAATGCGCCAGACGTTCCCGTTCGAGAACCCCCGGCACAAGCCGCCCCAGGCCCTCGCCGCCCTGAAGAACCGGATTCGGAAGTACATCAAGCGGGAGCGGCGCAAGCCGTTGCCCGAGGGGGTGGACTTCTGGGACTTCGACTGCCGGGTGGGGACCAGCGAGGAGTCTGCCCCGTCGGTGGCCATCGCGCAGGTCATCCCGGAGCTCGACGCCATCGCCACGGCTGGGCACAGCCACGTGTATGTGGAGATCTTGGCGAAGCCGGGCCACCGTGCTCTGAAGCCGGGAGGCGGCGGCTGACCCTGGACTGCGCTCCGCCGGTCCGATACCGAGGTGAACCGGAGGTTGTATGTCGATCGCGGTGCTCGCCCTTTTCTCTGCGGTCGCGTCCGCCCAGACCCTCGCGCTCGGCGGCGACTGCCCAGGCGTCGCGGCGTTCGAACTCGACGGCATCACGCCCGGTGGGGAGGTGATGCTACTCGTGGGCAGCGGCCCCGGCGCGCTGTCGATCTCCGGGGGCCCCTGTCGGGATGCGGACAGCGGATTGTCTGGCCCTCTCCGACACTTCGGGCCGTTCCGCGACCCAGATCTGGACGGCTCGCTCACCCTGCGCCCCACCCTCCCGGGCGGCGTGTGCGGGCGCACCTTCGCGTTCCTGGATCTGTCCACCTGCGAGGCCTCGAACACCGCCACATTCGGCGGCGCGCTGGGCAACCTGTTGTTCGTGGGACAGGGGGGCGCCGGCGCTGGGCACGGTGCGGTCGACCCCCACTGGTTCCACGTCGACCTGGACACCGGCGCCGTGATCGACGTGGGCCCGGTGCCGCGCTCGCTCACTGGGCTCTCGCTCGGGCCGGCGGGCCGGCTGTGGGGGATCCAGGCCGAGGGCAGAGAGTTCCCCGACATCCTCACCATCGACCCGGCAACCGGCGCTCAGACGGTTGAGGCGGAGTCGGCCGACGCCGGCTCGATGTCCGGCTTCGCCTGGCGGGATGGCGAGCTGCTCGCGTGGACCGAGTCGGGTGACGAGCTGGGCATCCTCGACCCGGTCACCGGTGCCTACACCCGCACCGGCATCACCAACAGCACCGGGGGCCACTGCATGGCCACCGACGCCGCGGGGCGGATGATCCGCCTCGACCGCAACGAGGTGTTCGAGACCGCCCCCGACGGCACCGACATCGCGCTCGGCGTGGTGTCGGGAATGGGCAGCTACGCCGGGCACGGCTGCACCTTCCACGATGGGATGTTGTACAGCCACGACAACACGGGCCAGCTGTTCACCATCGACACGGCGAGCTGGGTGGCCTCGCCCACGGGCATCGTGCTGCCTGAGTTCACCGACGCGCTGGGCAGCCTCACGCCGTAGTGGCTCGGCGCTGCGGTCCGGCTCGCCTGGGGATGGCGCAAGGGCGAGCGCGGCCTAAGTGGTATGTATGGAACCAACTCTGGAGGCGTCGAACGCCTACCCCAAGAGCGGCTGAATCGCAGGGCTTCCCTGCACGATGCCGGCGATTGTGGTCTTGTCCAGCTCGACCAGCATCGCTGACTTCGCCCGCACCAGGGTCTGGGTGAGGGCACACCCGCCGTCCAGCTTGCAGCGGCTGTGGCCGGGCCGGAAGCACTCCACGAAGTCGAGGTGGGGCTCGAGCGCGCGCACCACCTCGCCCACCCGGATGTCGCTGGGAAGACGGGCGAGCTGCACCCCGCCGCCCCGGCCTCGGAAGGTCTGGACGAAGCCGGCGTTCTGCAGGCTCTGCACAACCTTCTGGACGTGGGCATGGGACAGGCCATGGCGCCCCGCCAGGTCCAGGCTGGACAGCCGCTGCGGGGCGACCGCAGCGAGCAGGATCAGCACGCGGAGGCCGTAGTCTGTGTGATCAGTGAGCTGCATGGAAGCCAGGTCCGCGAGGTGATATGTGGAGCATCGGATACCAGTATACCAGCGGAGCTCGACATGGCGACTCCAGTGCGGATCGTGTTGGGCGCCAAGGGGTTCCGGCCGTTCTTCCTGCTGGCGGGGCTGTTTGCGGTCGCGGTAGTGCCCTTGTGGGTGTGGTCGCTGGTGGGGGGTCCAGCCCCCCGGGGCGTGCTCCGCGGCGTCACCTGGCATGCCCACGAGATGATCTTCGGGTTCACGGTCGCGGTGATCGCGGGCTTCCTCCTCACCGCCGTCGAGAACTGGACCCAGCGCCCGACGTTGCGAGGCCCATATCTGCTGGCGGTCGCCGGCATCTGGCTGGCCGCTCGCGTCGGGCTGTGGTGGCCCGGGTGGGTGGGGCCAGGCCTCGACCTGCTGGTGCTGCCGCTGGTCGCTGTTGGCATCGGCCGGCCGCTGTGGGCGACCCGGAACGTGCGGAACCTGCCGTTCATCGCGCTGCTGGGTGGGCTGTGGCTGGCCGATGTCGCGGTGTACCTCGACGCCGCGGGCCTGGTTCCCGACAGTGCCGCGGTCGCCCACCGGGTCGCGGTTCACGTGATCGCGGTGATCATCCTCGTGGTCGCGGGTCGGGTGGTGCCGATGTTCACCCGCAACGCGACCGGCGACGACCGGGTGCATCGGACCGTCGCTCTCGACCGCCTGGCCATCGGCGCCACCCTGGCCTTGGCTGCGCTCCAGCTCTGGCCCGCCACGACCCTCACCGCCGGGGTCGCCGGCGTGGCGGGAGTGGCGACCCTCGCTCGGATGTGGGGGTGGCAGAGCCCGGGCGTGTTCACCCGCCCGCTGCTGTGGGTGCTCCACCTGGGCCACGCCTCTGTCGGCCTCGGCCTCGGGCTCTCGGCGTTGCCCGCGATGGGCATCTCGCTGGGATCGGCTGCGCTCCACCTGATCACGGTCGGGGGCATCGGGCTGCTCACCCTCGGGATGATGGCGCGGGTGAGCTTGGGGCACACCGGTCGACCCGTGCGCGTGGGGCCGGCGGCCGGGCTGGCGTTCGCGGCAGTGGGCCTGGCTGCGGTGTCGCGGGTGCTCGGGCCGTGGCTCCATCCCGTCCAGGCGACCGCCTGGTTGTGGACCGCGGCGGCCCTGTGGTCCGTGGGGTTCTCCCTGTTCGTGGTGCTGTATTCTCGGATCCTGGTCTCACCCCGCGCAGACGGGAGGCCCGGATGAGCGATGTCGTGCGCGAGAAGTGCCGGCTGCGCGTTCCGCTGAAGGCGCGCCGGGCGAGCCTGACGGTCGAGGAACGGGCCCGGGCGTCCCGTCGCGCCGGTGCCGTGCTCATGGCCAGCGACCTGTGGCAGCAGGCCGAGTCGACGCCGAGGCGGAGTTCCTTCGCATCCTCGGCCAGCCAGGCCCACTGCCCAGCTTCGAGACCCATGCGGTGGATCCCGGAGTACGGGTTCGGGGTCGCGTCCGAGGTGGATCGGGACGTGGCGTACCGCTGACCCTGGGCGCGTTCAGCCCGCGTCCCTGGCGCGCAGCCCGAGCGTGTGGAGCGTGAGGAGCAGCGGCGGCAGGACCAACTCGACCACCAGGGCCGCCACCATCTCGGCGTCGGGCGGGTAGGCGCTCAACCCGACGACCCGGGCGAGCCCGCCGAGCATCACCGCACCCATCGCGAACCGGAACAGCGCGGTCGACTGCTCCAGGTACAGCACGCACCAGGCGAGCCCGAGGCCCAGCGCGACCCAGACCCCGGCATAGAACCGGTAGTGGTTGTCGAGCAGATCGCTGGCGCCGGCGCCCTGCAGGCCGAACAGCACGGCCTTGGTGCCCGATGCGAGCACGATGAGGGCGCACAGCCCGGCTCCGATGCGTGTGGCCTGCAGCAAGGCGACCTCCATGGCGACGGTACCCCACGAGGCGCGGCCGTACATGGATGGCGAGCCGGAGCCGCCCGCCATCTTCGAGCTGTGGGCTCGCTCGGACGGGTGAGCACTGGGCGAGCGGGCGCCGTCGGTCATGAGCTGTCATGGGTTCTGTGGGTCGGAAGGGCCATCTTCGGTGTGGGCATACCGCCCACCAGACCGGAGCTTCCAATGACCGTCCGCACCACCCTCGCCCTCGTCGCTCTCGCCATCACCTCCACAGCGCAGGCCGCACCGTGTGCCTTCGAGGGCGACGTGCGCGCCTACGTGGGCTGTATCGCCGACCAGGCCTGGGATTCCCTCGAGCTCGCCACCTCCCTGGCCGACCAGAACGAAGGCCTCTGCCCGGACGGCTGGGCCGCCACCGGCGGGTCCTGCGTGGACCTCACCTGCCGCGGGGTCGGCGAAGACGTGGACACCGAGATCGACAACTGGTTCGATGCCCGCGACCGCTGCACCGAGCTGGGCGCGCGTCTCTGCTCCCCCTCCGAGATCTCGAACACCCTCGCGTCCGGCTGTGGCTTCGACGCCGAGTTCATCGCCGTGGGGACCGCCGACGCCGGGGATGAGCGGGTGTTCCTCAGCGGCAAGGTGCACAACTCACTCACCGGCTTGTGCACCGAAGACACCTACAACGGGGACTTCTACGCGCCGCAGTACAGCGTCATGAGCAGCTGCGTGCAACGCCTCATGGACGCCAACGACGACCGCGTCGACGGGTTCTGGTGCTGCAAGTGAGGGCGAGGGCCTCGCGCAGAGCGCGGGGTCACCCCCGGCTGTCCACCGAGTGCCCGTCTGGGACGTAGCCGGCCATCGTCTTGAGCACGGCGTCGCGGAGGGGCGCGAGCGAGCCGAGCAGGTTGTGGAAGCCCCGGCGGTCGATGCGGGTGACCACCACATCGGTGGTGGCGGTAACGGTGGCGCTGCACGGGGCGTCGTTCACCAGCGCCATCTCGCCGAACCAGGCCCCGGCCTCGAGCACGGCCAGCTGGCGCAGCTCGCCGCGGTGCCCCCGGGTGGTCACCTCGACGCTTCCCTCGTCGACCACGTACATGTGGAGCCCCGGCTCGCCCTCCTCGATGATCACCGTGCCGGGCGGGTATCGGAGCTGGGTGACGTTGCGCTTTGGCCGCCAGACCATGGGCAGCAGCACCCACTCGACGAGGATCAGGGCGACGAGCAAGGCGGACCAGTACCCGATGCTTCCGGCGAGCTCGTCCGAGCCGGTGAGGGCGAAGGTGATGGCGACGAAGAACCGGAACGGCACCCGGAGGATCAGCCCGACCGCGCTGCGGGCCACCCACAGCCGGTAGTGCAGCCACTCACCGCGCACGAAGTACACTTTGAGCCAGACCCAGATCAGCCCGAGCAGCGCCACCGACCAGTACAGCCCGATCCGCGTTCCGAGGTGTGGTTCGCCTGCGCTGAGCACAGCGCCGGTGACCGTGCTCACGCCGAGCAGCGCCCAGTTCGCCACCGCACCCGCCACCCACACCTGCGCGTGGCGCTCGGTCACGCGCTGGCTGAGCTGGGTGAGGAGCGCGAACGGGAGGGCCAGCCCGGAGACCACATGGATGTTGAACGCCGCGAGGGTGCCGAGCGCGCTGTACTGGTGCCCGAGGGCGCCCAGCCCCTCCATCCGCGCCAGTGCGGTGAGCCAGCCGAACAGGCCCAGGCCGGCCACCGCCGCGAGGGTGCCGAGGACCACCCGAGGGTGCTCGCGCAGGCGGGTGAGGCCGTCGCGCTCGTCTTCGTCCGTCAGATCGGGCTGCGGGAGCGCAGTCATGGGACCTCGGCGATGGGGGACTTGGGGGCGCGAGTGAGCATGCCGCCGGTGATGCCGCTCGCCACGAGCGCGACGAGCAGCAGCACGCCGATGCCGGCCTTGAGCATCCGGTCGGCCTTCCACTCGCCGAACAGCTCGCCCAGTCGGAGCGCGGCGTACATGATCGCGCCGAAGAACGCCGCATATACGGCGATGTTGTGCCACATGGGGTTTCGTGCGAAGACACTCCAGTCTCGCGCCCTCGAGGTGGTGTGTGGCTACCCGATCGGCACGACGCTGGATGCCATGCGCTACCACCACGTGCGCCACCACCGCGACAGCGGCATGCCAACCGACCCGTACTTCAAGGCTGGGGTCGAGGAGAGCCGCGTGCTCTACGTCGCCCAGATGGCACGGGGCCTGCTGCTGCTGCCGTTCTGGATGGTGCGGGGCCCGTTCGGGCTCGCGGCGTGGGCGGTGCCAGGTCTGCGGGGGGTGTACGGGCGGGCCTTCCTCCAGGATCGTTCCGGCGAAGATCTGACGCGCAGTGTCGAGGTTGCGCGCTGTGCCCGCGAAGAGCTCGGGCAGGTGATCTTCCACACCCTGGTCTGGGCCGCCTGGTGGCGCTGGCCCTGGGCGGTGGGGTTCGGCAACCTGCTGCCCGCCTGGGGGGCGGGGGTGCTCGCCGCGTGGCGGCTGCTCCAGGAACACGTGTACGAGGGCACCACCGAGCGGGGCATGGAGACCATCTTCCGCGCCACCCGGGATCACCACACCGGCGCCGTCGGTCAAATTGTACTTGCACCCTTGAACATCGGCTACCATGTGGTGCACCACCTGCACCCGCAGGTGGGGCTCCGGCACCTGCCGGCGCTGACCGTGCGTGGTACCAACGCGCCCATCCGGGTCGGTATCCGGGAGGCGTATGAGCTTTGTCTTCACCGGCGACGGGTTCACCCTGCGAGAGGCGACACCTGCTGATAATGGCGATCTGTGCGAGATCTTCGAGTCGGTGCACGTCAGGGGCACCCTCGACCTGAACCAGGAGCGGTCGCCGGACTTCTTTGCGCTCCTCCGGGCGCACCACGGCGAGACCATGACCTTCATCGGCCACGACGACGACGGCCGATCGGTCGGCTGCTCCACGGCGATCGTGCAGGACGGCTGGGACGGGGGGCGCCGGATCCGAACCGGCTATTTCGGGGATCTCCGGGTGCGACCGAAGTTCCGTGGCGGGCTGCGGCTAGCTCGGGCCTACGGCGCGGCCATGGCCTACATCACCGAGCGCACCGGCGCCGAGCTGTTCAACACGGTGATCTTCGACAGCAACAAGCGCGCGGTGGCGGCCCTCGCTGGAGATGGTTCGGAGAAGTGAAAGGACCAGCCTGTGTATCGTCCGATCACCCCGTTCCAGATGGTGTCGGTCCAGTTCACCCTCGGCAAGCCGGCGCCCGAGCGTGCGATCCACCGGGCGACCGCGTCAGACCTCGACGAGCTGGAGGGCTTCCTCGATCGTCGTGGGCGCGCGCGGTCCCTCGGCGAGGTGTTCGACGACGGCCTCCTGCGGCGCCGCCTCGCGGACTGGCCGGGCTTTCAGGTGTCGGACTTCCGCCTGGCCCGCGGGGCGAGCGGTCAGATCATCGGCTGCCTGGCGCCGTGGAATACGCAGGGCATCAAGCGCACCCGGGTGCTCGGCTACCACCGGGAGATGCGTGCCGTCCGGTTCGGCTTCGATCTCGCCGCCCGGGTCGCCCGCTTTCCCCGGCTCCCGGCTCCCGGCCCCCGGCGAGTGCTTCCGATTCGCCTTCCTCACCCACCTGGAGGTGGAGGACGACGATCCGGCGGTCCTCCGCGACCTGCTGCGCGCTGTGTACGCCGATCTGCGCCCGGAGCGGCTCCACTTCGTCGCGGCGATGGTGCCGCGCGGCTCTCGGCTCTCCGAGGCGTTCCGGGGCTTTCAGATCAACCGCACCGGGATGACCCTGTATGGCGTGCATCCCCGTGGGAGTTCCTGGGAGGACCGGTCGATCGACACGCGCCACCCCGGGTTCGAGATGGCGCTGTCATGACGGACCGCTACCACGACGCGTACCAGCCGCAGAACGTGATGGGCCGGGATTCGGAGTACCTGAACCGGGGACTGTGGAGCGCGGACACCACCGAGCTGGACGAGGCCTGCCGGGCGCTGGCGCTCGCGGTGGGCGACGCAAGCGCTGGCGGATCTGAAAGCCCGAGACGCCCCTCGACCCGCCCTGGGCGGGGCTGGGGTTCACGATGAGCGGGCTGGACCCTGCACCGCGGGGTGGACCACCTGCCGGCCCCCGACGTCGATCGGGTGCTGGAGCCGGGAGACCTGCTCTCGCTGCCCGCCCGCTGGTGGCCCCGCGTCGACACGCTCGAGCCCTCCATCGCCGTCAACCGGTGGGGGGGCATGGAGCGCCTGGGGCGTCGGATCGGGGCCATGTCGCGGCGTGGGTGACGCCTGTTTTTCGCGGTATACCGACGTTATTCGGGCGTCGAGTTGCCCGGTCCGAGGTGCAGGGACACGCCGGATGGTGGGCGCATCAGCGGAAACGAACGCGCCTGGGGCACCCTATGGGGTGTGGTGGGCCGGTGGCCCGGCCCGACCCGGTGCGCCAAGGCCACGCCGAACTGCGCCAGCTCCATCCACGCCAGGTGGTAGCCGAGGCAGAAGTGCGGCCCGGCCGGAGATGCGCTGGCTCGGGTCAGTCGTCCCCGGTGGTGAACAGGAACGGGCAGTTGATCGCGACCTTGCGCATGCGCGCATTGTAGCGGTGTGTGCCGGAGGTCTCCGCGGGGAGGGAACCGGGGCGCCGCTCATGAGGTCGGGCGGGTGGCTCCGCCGACGCTGTATACACTCGGCGCGGGTCGTCACCGGATATACGACCGCCCTGTCGCCCATGACCCGGAGAGCCTGATGTCGAAACCGATGACCCCAGCGGAAGTGGCTGCCCACCTCGCAGCCGGCACCACGACCTGGATCACGACCGCGCGGGTGCTCGCCGATGAGTGCCTGTCGTGCGTGGATGGCCGGGAGGCCCACTCCGTGTTCGGGACACCCGGCGGTGACGCCGGCGAGCTGCTCCTGGCGTTGGCCGCCTATGAAGACGAGGTGGACGCCGACCTTGAGGATGACAGCGTCGCAGAGCTCGTGTGGGGCGCCATCGGCTCGCTCGGCCGGTTCTACATGCACACTGACGCCCACGCGATGCGCCGCCTCGCCGCGGCCCTCACGGGCGATGCGCGGAGCCGGTTCACCGACCTGGGCGGCAACGTGAAGGCGACGGAGGCGCTGGTGCGGGACGCCGGCGACCGGGGCGAGGCGCTGGCGCGCTACCTCATCGATCCGAACCACGTCGGCTGCGGTCACCTCAAGCTCATCCTCCTGCACCCCGACGGATATGGCGTGCGCCCGC
>JBLFXJ010000242.1:0-12482 GCA_047609825.1 Myxococcota bacterium | reverse complement strand
ATCGTGGACGTGACCGAGGCGTTGGCCCGCGCCGAGGATGTGCTCGCACGGGCGGACGCCGCCGGCGTGGCCGTGGGACGGCTCCAGCAGCGCTGGTGGGACCACGCCGGGTGCACCCGGGAGTCGACCGCCGACGCTGCTCGGATGCGCATCCTGGGCGCCGCCTGGCGAGACGCGCTGCAGTCTGCCCGGGTCGCGGAGTCCGAGGTGGGAGACCTGGCCACGGCACCGACCGTGGCGCCGCTCCTGCCAGTGGCCACCCGCGACCGGGTGGGCGCCCTCGCCGCCGAGGTGCAGGCCAACACCGCCCGGTGGGCGGTCGCCGGCGCCTTCCACGCCCGGTTTGTCGAGCCCCCGATGCGGAGCTGTGACGGGGGGCTGGAGCCGGGCCCTGGCCTCGGCGCGTTCGGCCCGGCCGCGGTCATCGTGCTCGACGGTGAGCTCTGCCCGCCGGCCCCCCGGATCGGTCGAGTCGCCATCGTCGTGCGCCCCTCGTGCGTAGCGCCGGATGCGGGGTGCGACTGCGAGCCGTCGCTGCTCGCCCCCGGCGCGGTGCTCGCGCCATGAAGCGTGTGCTGCTCGCGCTGCTCGGCGCCCTCGCGCTCGCCGTCGCCCTGGTCGTCGGGGTGGTGATCCCCGGCCTCGACCGCGAGCTCGACGCGCTCGTCGGCTACCGTCCGCCCACCACCTGCCACGTGCTCGACGCCCATGGAATCTCGGTCGACGAGTTCGCGCTCACGCGTCGCGAGTGGGTGGACCTGAGCGCCCTCCCGCCGATCGTCGGTCAGGCCATCATCGCGGCAGAGGACCGACGATTCCGCGAGCATGCTGGCGTTGACCCGGCCGGGATCGCGCGAGCCATGCGGACGAACTTCGAGGCCGGGCGCGTGGAGGAGGGGGGCAGCACCCTCACGCAGCAACTGGTGAAGAACCTGCTTGTCGGCAGCGAGCAGACCTACGCCCGGAAGGCGGAGGAGGCGCTGCTCGCGTGGCGCCTCGAGCGGCGGATGAGCAAGGATGAGCTGCTCGAGCTGTACCTGAACTATGTGTACCTGGGCTCGGGGAACTATGGCGTCGAGGCCGCCTCGCAGGACTACTTCGGCGTGTCGGCCCGCGAGCTCTCCGCGGGCCAGGCGGCGTTGCTCGCCGGCCTCGTGCCCGCCCCGTCCCGGTTCTCGCCCCGGCGCGACCCGGTCGCCGCCACCGAGCGCCAGGGGCTCGTGCTCGCCGCCCTGGTCCAGACGGGGGGGCTCACCGAGGCCGAGGCCGCGGTGGCCGCCGCCCCCATCGAGCCGATCCCGCGCACCGAGACCGCCCCCGACGCCGGCCAGGCCTACCGCACGGTGGTTCGCCGCGAGGTTCGCCGGTTGTTCGGCGACCAGCTCCCCTTCACCCATGGGCTGCGGGTCCACACGGCCTACGATCCGTCGATCCAGCTCGAGGTCGAGCGCGCGATCGCCGCAGCTACGCAAGGCGTCGAGCTGCGGCAAGGGCACCCGGCAGGGCACGTGCAGGGGGCGGCGGTCGTCGTCGACAACGCCACCGGCGCCATCGTCGCGGTATCGGGCGGGAATGGCGTGCCGCTCGAGGGCTTCGTGCGCGCGACCCAGGCCCGTCGGCAGCCCGGGAGCAGCTTCAAGCCCTACGTGTACGGCGCCGCCCTCGTCGGCGGCCTGCGGCAGACCGACACCGTGGTCGACGCCCCGCTCTCGCTGCCTGCCGGTGGCGGTCGCACCTGGTCGCCGTCGAACTACAGCGGGGGATACGCGGGCCCGCTGCCGCTCCGGGACGCGCTCGCCCGCAGCCTGAACACGGTCGCCGTGCGCCTCGCGATGCAGACCGGCACGGAGGCCGTCGCCGGCTTGGCGGCCGATCTTGGCGTGGCCACCCCGCTGAGGGAGGACCTCACCCTGGCGCTGGGGAGCTCCGAGGTCACCGTGCTCGACCAGGCGGTGGCCTACGCCGCCATCGCCCGGCTCGGTGAGGCCCGCGACCCGGTGTTCCTCACCGAGGTGCGTGATGCCCGCGACCAGCCCGTGGGGCGCGCCGGGGACGTGGTCGTGCTCGGCGACCGGCGCATCGTGCTCCCCGGCGCTCCCCGCCAGGTGCTCGACCCCGGCATCGCCTGGGAGCTGGTGGACATGTTGCAGGGCGTGGTCAGCGGAGGAACGGGCCGGCGCGCGCAGGTCGACGATCAGGACCGCTTCGGGAAGACGGGAACGACCAGCGGCTTCGCCGACGCGTGGTTCGTGGGCTCCACCCCGACCCACACCGTGGCCGTGTGGATCGGGGTGGACGACCGCACCTCGCTGGGCGACCGCGAGACGGGAGGGCGCGCCGCGCTGCCCGCCTGGATCCGCATCGTCGATGCCCTGGGCCGGCCGACCCCGTCCCGGTTCATCCCGCCCGACGGTGTGGTGCTCGTGCCCTGGCGCGGTCAGCGGCTCGGATTCCGCCAGGACCGGGTGCCGCGGGACCTCCTCGCGCCGCTTCCGGTCGATGCGGGGCCGCTGCCGCCGTGGCCGTCGCGCTGAGCACCCTCGTGGCCGCGACAGGGCCTCCTACAGCGCCAGCGTCCACCGGGTGGCCCGCACCGACAGGCTGCCGTCCGGCGGCACCGTCTCCCACACGAAGCCGATGTCGACGGTCTTCGCGCCAGCATCCGACACCGACAGCGCCGTGCGCTTCTGCCGACCGGCCGTGCGGGTGTTGATCCGCTCGCGGTCGCCGGACCAGGAGCCGTCGCTGGCCCACACCTCGGCGTAGCTGTCCTCGGCGTCGAAGCTCGCGTCTGTGGCCTCGGAGTACACGAGCAGCACGTAGTCGTCGGAGAGGAACTCGGCGGCGGGACGGGTGGCGAGGGCGTTGTTCTTGCCCAGCGGCACCACGCCCGTGTTGGCGCTGCCGTCGGGTGCGAGGAACCGCACCGCCGCCGCCGACAGGTCGCGGGTGGCGTCGTCCCGGGAGTGCCAGCCCACCACCAGATCGCCGGCCGGGGAGGCGGCGAGCATCGGCCGGCTGGGGTCGGTGACGGTCACGCCGTCGAGCACGTCGATGGGCTCGCCGTCCACGTCGCCGGCGGCGAGGAACTGGAGCCAGATGGTGCCCGTTTGGGAGTACACCGTGGCGAAGCGCCCATCGGGCAGGCCCACCACGTCGGCGGGGTTCGAGCTGGGGCCCGAGGCGGAGAGCGTGACCGGCCTGCCCTGGTCGAAGGCCAGCTCCAGGGCGTCGTCGAACCAGCGGAACTGGTAGAACCCGGCGGTCTCGGTGAGAGCCTCGGTGGCGAGCCAGGTGACCACGACGTGCGACCCGCCGCTGCCGTCGTCGCTCCGGGCCAGGTCGGCCCAGCGGGCGAATCCGCGGTCGGTCTCGCGCTGGAACACGCTGATGCCGGCGCCCCAGAACCGCCCGCCGTCGGTGCTGTCGCGGATGTACAGCGCGTTGCCCTCGGCGTGGGAGAGGAGGAACCGGTCGCCGTCGGCGATCACGTCGGGGTAGTCGGTCCACCCGCTGGAGCCCACCGCCGCCAGCTCGGCCGCCTCCGGGTCGAAATCCGGCGAGAATCGGCGGGTGTAGATGTCGCCATCGGAGGTCTCGGTGCGCCAGGCGCCCAGCATCACGCCGGCGCGGTCGAGGGCCACGGTGGCGTGGTGCTCGCCCTCTGGCACGCCGGCCGCGAGCTCCACCTCGGGGGACCGCTCGGCGCTGGCCAGGTCGGGCGGGCCGTCGCGCTCGGCGTCTTTGTTGCCACCGCAGGCGAGCGCGAACAGGACGGGCAGGACCGCGCGGGTCACTCCTTGAGCCGGAAGTTGAGCGCTTGGTCCACCACGGTGGTGTCGCCGTCGCGCACAAGCTCGCGCACGCTGCCGGGCATCGGCACCAGGTCGCCGTCGCCCGCGCCGAAGTCGAAGTCGATGTCGAGCAGGGTGGACAGGAAGCCCTCACCGCAGGGCACATCATCGATGGCGTAGTCGGCCGGCCCGGTGGCCAGGTCCACGCCGCCGCCGACGTAGCCCCGGAGCGGCTCCAGCGTGGGAGCAACCGTGGGGTCTTCGGCGAACCAACCGATCAACAGCTGACCGGCGCAGCCCTCCGAGCAGTCCACCGGTCCGCCGATGGAGATCGTGCCGCTCACGGTGCCCAGGCATGGCCCGGTGTCGGTGGTGGTGGCCGGCGTGCCGTCGCCGCTGTCGTCGGCGCTGTCATCCTTGTCGCCGCCGCAGGCCAGCAGCCCGAGCATCACGCAGAACATCGCCCGCATCATGTGTCCCCTCCCGAGCCTCGTAACCAACCCTGGCGCGCGCGGTGCCCGGGGCGGATACGTAGGACCGATGTGGCTCCTGTGCTGGCTCGCGTGCGCTGTCGACCCCGCAAAGGAGGGTCCGCCTGCTGGCGACACGGCCGATGCCGCGCCGACGGTCGAGCTGTGCGACAACGGCGACGATGACGACGGGGATGGTCTGACCGACTGCGCCGATGTCGACTGCGAGCCGGCCTGCCCGGAGGACTGCGCCAACGGCGTGGACGATGATGGCGACCGGGCGGTGGACTGTGCAGACCCGGAGTGCGCCTGCGACGCCGACGGTGACGGGTTCCTGGCGGTGGCGGCCGGCGGGGAGGACTGCGACGACACCCGGGCGGATGTGTTCCCGGGCGCGCCCGAGCTGTGCGACGGCGTGGACGATGACTGCGACGGCCTGGTGGACGACTTCGACCCGGATGTGGAGCCCGATCGCACATTTTTTCGCGATCTCGACGCGGACGGCTACGGCGCGGCGAGGCCGGTGGCGGTGGCCTGTGCGGCCCCACCCGGCCACGTGGACCGGGCCGGCGACTGCGACGACAGCCGGGCGGATGTGCACATCGACGCGCCCGAGGTGTGCGACGGCGTGGACAACGACTGCGATGGCCTGCTCGACGATGACGACCCCGCGCTGGACCTTGCGTCCCGCCCCGTCTGGTACCCGGACGTGGACGGCGACGGTCTGGGCGACCCCGACCGGCCGGAGGTGGCGTGCGAGGTGGGCCCGGGCTGGGTGTTGGACGGCTCCGACTGTGATGATGGCGACCACGCGAACGGGGGGCCGCGGGTATGGCGGCCAGATGGGGATGGTGACGGGTTCGGCGCGGGCGTGGGGAGCGATGAACGGTGTGTCCCTCCGATGCTGGACTGGGTGGACGGTCCGGAGGACTGCGACGACGGGGCGCCGGCGACCTTCCCGGGCGCGGTGGATGTGGCGTGCGACCGGATCGACCAGGACTGCGACGGGGTGGACGCGCCGTGCAGTGTCGAGTCCCTCGCCCTGGCCACCCTGGTCGGAGACGGGGTGTTCTTCGGTGCTGGAGCGGCGGTGGTGGTGCACGACCTCACTGGTGACGGCGTGGCCGAGGTGGTCGTCGGGGTGCCGAATGACGACGGGGCCGCGCCGGTGGCGGGCGCTGCGGTGGCGGTGAGCGCACCCGTGGGCCGGGTCGGGCTGGGCCTGGACGCGCTGCGGGTGGACGGGCTCGAGCGGTCGAAGGCGGGCTCGGCGCTCGCGGCAGGCGACCTGGACGGGGATGGCTGGGCGGACCTGGTGGTGGGTGCGCCCGACGCCGACGGGGTGTTCGACAGCGAGGGCATGGTCGCGCTGATCGCCGGCCCGTGGGACCGCTCCCGCTCGTTCGGGTCGCCGGATGCGAGCGTGCATGGCACACGGATCCGGAGCCTCGCGGGGTCGGCGCTCGCCACGGGCGACTTGGCCGGGCCGGCGCTGCTCGTGGGCGCGCCCGGCGATTCGGACGACGGCACCTTCACCGGGCGGGCGGCGCTGTTCCTGGGGGTGACGGGGTCGCCGACCCTCGACGACGCCGACACGCGGTTCCCGGGGCGGGACATCCTGCACCGGATGGGCTCGGCGGTGGCGCTGCCGGGCGACCTGGACGGTGACGGGTCGGGGGACGTGGTGGTGGGCGCGCGTGGGGACGCGACGAACGGGTTCGACGCCGGCGCGGTGGGGATCCACCGCTGGCCGGTGCTCGGGGACCGGGCGTGGGCAGACGCCGACGCCCGCTGGCTCGGGACAGCCGAGCTGGACGCGCTCGGCACGGCGGTGGCGGCCGGCGACGTGGACGGTGATGGCGCGCTGGAGCTGGTGGTGGGTGCTCCGGGGGCGGACCGGGTGTATGTGCTCGCTGGCGACCGCGATGGGGTGCACCGGGTCGAGGCCGCCGCGGCCCGCGTGGTTGGCGCGGCGGACGGGCGCCTGGGAACCGCGGTGGCTGTCGGGGACGTGGACGGCGACGGGCACGCCGACCTGTGGCTGGGCGCCCCCGACCACTCGGAGGACCGGGGGCTGGCGTCGCTGTACCTGGGCCCGCTGGTCGGTGCGGTGGACGTGGCCGCATGGAGCGTGATCGGCACGGGCCGGTCCGACGCGCTCGGCGGCGCCCTGGCCGTACACGGCGACGCGCTGTGGGTGGGCGCGGTCAACGGCGAGGCGCGCCTAGGGGCTGCCTACCTGCTCCCCGCGGACGGCGGCCTGTAGCCATCCCGGCGTCGCCCAAGGAGTCCGCCTCCCGAGGCTCACCGCTCGCCGGCCCCCCTCCCGGGGTCGGGACGCAACCTGTTAGACCAACTCCGCAGGTCGAGAGTGCGGAAAGTGCGTGTTACACGTGAACAGTTGATGTAACACCTATCGCTCTGACCCCGGTTGCGGGTCGGCCTGCCCCGGTTGCGCGGCCCCGCTAGCGGGCGGTGGCGGCCCAGGACAGCGCGTTGATCGCGAACACGGCGGCGAGCACCCACCCGGTGACGGGCAGACTCCCAGCGACCGTGGCCCAGACCAGCACGCCGGTGGCGCCCGCGTCGCACACCGCGTTGCCGATGATCACGGCCTTCCGGGCGGCCGGGTCCTCCACGTCGCGCACCCCCCACAGGGTGCCGGCCAGGGCGAGGAACACGAACCCGAGCAGCGGCCCGAGCACCGGCGCCTGCACGCCGAACAGGCCGAGGAAGGGCCCGGGGAGCGCCACCAGCGGCAGGGTGGCGGCGCCGGCGGAGAGCGCCATGGTCGTGCACTGTCGTCGAAACGGGATCATGGGACCTCCAGCGGGAGCCTCCTAGCCCGATGGGGTCGGTGCCGGATCGGGGCGGTCGGGTGCGCGGCGCTGGATTCCGGGTGACGGTGGAGCATGCGATGGGCCGTGCTGGTGCTGCTGCTGGCGTGCGCGGGGGAGACCCCGAACCGCACACCTGCGTCTGCGCCCACGGCGGCGCCGATGGTCGACCCGGGCCGGGTGGGCATGCGCCGCCTGAACAGCCGCGAATACGATGCCACGGTGCAGGCCCTGCTCGGCACCGAGCGGCGTCCCTCCACCGGCTTCCCCGCCGATGGAACCGCATATGGCTACGACACCGTGGCCGAGGCGCTCACCACCTCCCCGGTGTTGGTCGAGGCCTGGGACCGGGCGGCCGGCGAGCTGGCGACGGAGTGGGCCGGGGTGTCGACCGACACGGTCCTGCGCACCGAAGGCGAGGGGCCGGGGCCCACCTGGACCTCCGGCGCCCCATTCGAGGACCGCGCCTGGCGGCTGGATGGTCCGGGAGAGCTGTCGTTGGTGCAGGCCGTTCCCGCAGGAGGCACCTGGCAGATCGCCATCGACGCGTGGTCTGCCGCGCCCCGACGCCTCACCGTCTCGGTCGACGGTCGGTCGGTCGGCGTACCCACCGTCCAGACCCCCGAGCCCGCCCAGTCCCACGTGGTGACGGCCGCGCTCACCGCGGGTGTGCACACCGTCACCCTCGGCCTCGACGCCGGCCACGTGAGCATCGACGCCATCACGCTCTCCCAGCTGTCCCCCGACCGGCCCGCGGTCGACCCCATCGGCTGTGACGACCCCCGCTGCACCGAGGCCGCCCTCAGCGACCTGCTCGCCCGGGCCTGGCGGCGTCCGGTAACGGCGGACGAGCTGGCCCCATTCGTGGCGCTGGTGGAGGCTGGGCAGGCCGCAGACCTGGCGTACCCCGAGGCTTTCGGCGTCGCCCTGCACGCCGTGCTGCTCTCGCCGGCGTTCCTCTACCGGCTGGAGCTCGACCCCTCGCCGGACGCAGCCTCGGCGCGCCCGCTCACCGACTGGGAGCTCGCCGCGCGGCTGTCGTACCTGCTGTGGAGCGGTCCGCCGGACGACGCGCTCCGGGCCCACGCCGCCGCCGGCACGCTGCGCGAGGTTCTCCCCGCGGAGGTAGGACGGATGCTCGCCGACGACCGATCGCAAGCCCTGGTGGACGGCCTGATCGCACCCTGGCTCGCCCTGGATCGGCTGCCCTGGGCGTCCCCCGACCCGACGCTTCATCCCACCTGGGACGAGGCCGTGCGCGCCTCCCTCGACACCGAGCTGCGCCTGTTCGCCGGCGACATCGTGCTCGGCGGCCGCTCGCTGCTCGACCTGTTCTCGTCACCGCAGACCTGGGCAGATGACCGCCTCGCCGCCCATTATGGGTGGGCATCTCCAGGTGCTGGCGGGTTCGTGCCGGTCGTCGGCGACCGCCGGGGCCTGTTCGGAAAAGGCGCGATCACGGCGGCTCTTGCCCACCCTGACCGCTCTGCGCCCGTCCAGCGAGGCGCGTGGGTGCTGTCCTCGCTGCTCTGCCGACCACCCCCACCCCCGCCGCCGGATGTGCCCAGCTTCGGCGTCGACGATTCGGTGTCGGGCAGCGTGCGCGAGCAGCTCGAGGCCCACCGATCCGACCCCGCCTGCGCCGCGTGCCATGCGACCATGGATCCACTCGGGTTCGCCCTCGAGCACTATGGCCCCGACGGCCGCTGGCGGGAGGTGGATGCCCTCGGCTCCCCCGTCGACCCCACCGGCGAGCTGCTCGACGGCACCGTGGTGGACTCCGCCGAGGCCCTGTCCGCCCACCTCGCGGCCGACCCCGACGTGCCCCGGTGCATGGCGCAGCAGGTGTTCACCTACGCCCTGGGCCGGTCCCCCCGCGTCGAAGACCAGCCGTCCCTCGACCGGATCACCGCCGCATTCGTCGCCGGCGACCACCGGTTCGACGCGCTGGTGCTCGCGCTGGTCACCGACCCCGTGTTCCAGGAGCGCGTGCCATGGGCCGAGTGACCCGCCGCGGATTCCTCCGCACCGCCGGCAGCGGCCTCGTGCTGCCGTTCCTCCCGTCCCTCGCCCGGGCCGAGACCACCCCTTCGCCGGCCCGTCTCCTGTTCTCCTACGCCCCCAATGGCGTGGTGCCCGACAGCTTCGTGCCGGTGGACGATGGGCCTGGCTTCACCCTGCCGCCGACCCTCGCCTCGCTCGCGCCCGTGGCGGCCGACATCAGCGTTCTGACCGGGATCGAGCACACCGCCTGCACCCACGAGGCGGCGCCCGTCCGACCCCATGACTGCGGCACCGGCAGCTGGCTGACCGGTGTGCGCGTGTGGCCCGACGAGCCCGAGCTCCGCAACGGGATCAGCGCCGACCAGGTGGCGGCGGCGGCGGTCGGGGGCGCCACGCCGTTCGGGTCGCTCCAGCTGGGCAACGCGGGCATCGGCCTGGCCTGCGACGACTACACCTGCGTGTACCAGCGGCACGTGTCCTGGGCCTCGCCCACGGCCCCCCTCCCGCCCCTCACCGATCTCGCCGTGGCCTTCGACCGGATGTTCGCCGGCACCGACCCCGGTCTCTCCGACGCCGCCGCCGCCCGCCGGAGAGCCCTGCGCCTGTCGGTCCTCGACACCGTCGCCGATCAGACCGCCGCCGTCACCCGTCAGCTCTCCCGCGCCGACCGGGGCGCGCTGGACGACTTCCTCACCGGGGTGCGTGAGCTCGAGCGGCGGGTGGACGTGGTGAGCGGCGCCTGCGCGGCCGACGGCATCGCGCTGAATGCGGCGACCCTGCAGGACCACACCCGGGCGATGGCCGACCTGATGGTGCTCGCCCTGCGGTGCGACCAGACCCGTGTGATCACGTTCATGCACGGTCCCGGATCCGCGTACCATGACTACGGTTTTCTCGGCGTCGTAGGCCTGCACCACGCCATCTCACACCACGGCAACGCCGAGCTCACCATGGGCCCGGTGCGCACCGTGGATGCCTGGGTGCTGTCCCAGCTCGGCTACCTGGTGGAGCGCCTCGCCGAGAGCCCCGAGCCCGATGGCTCCCGGCTGCTGGACCACACGCTGGTGCTGTGGGGCAGCGAGATCGGCAACGGCAACGATCACTCGTTCGACAGCCTGCCCCTGGTGCTCGCCGGAGGCCAGGCGCTCGGCGTGCGGCAGGGGCTGCACCGGCGGTATGACCGGGTGCCCATGGCCGACCTGCTGCTGGGTGTGCTCGACCGGTTCGGCGTGCCCCTCGCCACCTTCGGCGAAGACGGCACCCGGCCGGTGGACCTCGGCTGACCTTCAGCCGGCGACCACCCGCGCACCATCGGCGCCGACAGTGAGGGACAGGCCGCCCGCCAGCAGCGCCACGGCGTCGGTTCCGAACACCTCGGCGCGCCAGCCGTGCAGCGCCCGCGCCTCGGCGGTGTCGCCGCACACCAAGGCCTCGAGCTCGGCATTCGATGCCACCAGCCGGGTGCCCACGTCATGCTCGCCGCAGCGCAGCTCGAGCAGGGCCTGGAGCAGGAGCATGGCGGCCCGCTGCGGGGGCGTGAGCACCCGACGCGCCTCCACCTCGGGCCACGACTCTTCCGGCGTGGCCAGCACCTCGGCCACGATGGACAGCAGGGTCCGCCCGTCCCGGCTCTTCGCCATCCCGTTGCCCAGGCGGCGCACCCGCGCGAGCGCGTCCACGTCCGCCGGCAGGCACTCCGCGATCTCCACCAGCGCGTCGTCCCGCACCATCCACTGACGCGGCTTGTTGCGGCGGTCGGCCGTACTCTCGCGCCACGCGGCCAGGCGCTGGATCACCGCCAGGGTGCGCGGTGTGGGGCGGCGCACGCGGATCTTCCGCCACGCACCCTCCGGGTCGACCCGGTAGCTCTCGGGGTCGGTGAGGGAGGCCAGCTCCTCGTCCACCCAGCCCGCGCGCCCGAGGGCCTCCAGCCGCTCCACGAGCGCCTCGTACAGGGGGCACAGGTGGATCACGTCGCCCAGCGCATACTCCACCTGCTGCTCGGTGAGCGGGCGGAGGGACCAGTCGGTGGCTTGGGCGGTCTTGTCGATCTCCACGCCGACCAGCGCTTCGACCAGCTTCGAGTAGCCCGCCTGGTCGCCGAACCCGCACACCGAGGCCATCACCTGGGTGTCGCGCAGCGGCTTGGGCACCTCGCCGAACAAGTGAAGGAAGATCGCCACGTCCTGGCTGCCGGAGTGCATCACCTTGAGCACGTCGGTGTCGGCGAGGAGGGCGGCGACCGGGGACAGGTCGATCCCGGGCACCATCGGGTCGACCGCGGCGGCGAGGCCGGGCGCTCCGAGCTGCACCAGGCACAGCTGGGGGCGGAACCGCTTCTCGGTGAGGAACTCGGTGTCGACGGTGACATAGGGCGCGTCGCTGAGGGACTCGACGAAGGCGGCGACGGCGTCGGAGGTCTGGAGGAGCATGGAGTCCTGGGGTGTGGGGAGACCGAACCTGCCCCCTCGGGTCGGGCGCGTCCACTCTCCGGTCGGGGTGCGCTTCGGTCTGGACCCCTTCGGCCGTGCGCGATAGCGCGCGCCGATGTCTGCTCTCGTGGAATCCCCTCGCCGGTCTGCCCGGCGCCCGGTCGAGGCCTCCGTGCTGTCGCTGCCCGCGCTCCGCGCTGAGTGGCGGGCGTGCCAGCGCACCGCGGACCGGCTCTCTGGCCGCACCATCGACGCCCGGATCCGGGCCGACCACTACCACCAGCTGTACCTGGAATCGGCGGAAAACTTCATGTTTCCGCTGATCGCCACCCACGGCTCGCTGTGGGGAGTCTCCCACACCCAAGGGCTGGAGCGGATGCTGGCGGTGGCGCGACCGCTCGCCCCCCGCCGCATCGACCAGTGGATGGACGCGCTCGACCGGGTGCGTGACATCAACCGTCGCGTGTTCGTCGAGGTGCACAGCACGTTCCACTTCACCCGCACCCACGGCCGACATCCCGAGGCGGGTGCGTTCGTGAAGCCCGCGGTGCTGGGGCTGTACAACCGCGTGCACGAGGCGGTGCGAACCAGCCGCCCTCTCACCCAGCTCGAGCGGCGCGACCTGTACTACCAGGTGTTCGTGCACGAGCAGGACGACATCGTGCACCCCGGCATCCTCGAGGCGATGGACTCCGCCGGGAGCCCGGCGCTGGTCACCCTGTTCAAGCGGGTGAGGCCCCGGTTCCAGTACTTCCCGCCCGGCGAGAGCCTGGTGTTCACCGACTTCACCTCGGTGGACCAGCGCAACCGCGAGGGTCTGCGGGCGCTGGACTTCGCCGAGGCCGTGGGCCCGGAGCGGGTGCGGGCCGCGATGGACGAGTACGCGATCCGACCGGGCTGAGCGGGCCCTGCTTCAGGCTACCGCTCGCCGCGGGGGGACGCCTG
>JBLFXJ010000241.1:0-12501 GCA_047609825.1 Myxococcota bacterium | reverse complement strand
GAGCATGGCGTCGTCGGACCGGATGTGGTCGGGCCAGGTGGACGCGCGCGCGAGGGATTCTTCGGGCATCAGCCGGCTCAGGGCGCGAGCGGTGCGACGGTGGATGTGCCGCTCGGCGATGAGCCCCACGGTGCGATGGCCGGTAGGCCCCCAGGCGAGGGCGGCGGTCGCGAGAAGCGTGATCATTCCACCTCCAAACGCACGAGCAACGTGCCCCCGTCCACCGCTTCGCCCGCCTCTACGCGGACCTCCACCACCGTGCCGTCATCGGGCGCGGTCAGGGTATGCTCCATCTTCATCGCCTCCACTGTGACCAGCTTGTCGCCAGCCTCTACGGCGTCGCCCACCGCCACGTGCACCGCGGTGACCGTACCGGGGGTGGGCGCGACGCAGCTCCCCGGCACCTCGGCCGCCAGGCCCGGTGCGGGGAACCTGGGCTCCACCAACACGAACGCCTCGCCGCGACCTGTGTGCACGTAGAGCGTGTCGCCATCATCGATGGCGGTGCGCCGACCATCCACTCCAATCCAGGCGACACGCCACTCCGACAGCAGGCCGTCCACCACCAGGCGCAGCCGGTCGCCGTCCAGGCCGAGCACCTCCACCTGCCGGGTCTCGCCGAGCACGGTCAGCACAAACCCGCCCACCCGCGCCGTCCAGCGCGCCTCCACCAACACGGCACCGCAGCGGAACCGGTCGGTCTGCTCCGCCGCACCGCCCATCCGCCACGCGGGGGGCACAGGCCCACGCCGCTGCCACGACGAGAGCGCTATGGCGGCGGTCACCCCATCGGCCAGGTTGAGCGGCGGGGGCTCGGGCAGGCCGGTATCGGCCAGGAATGCCGTGTCGAGGTCGCTGGCCGCCCAGCGTGGATGGCGCACGATCTGACGGAGGAGCGGCAGGTTCGTGACCACGCCGGGCAGCCATGCAGCATCGAGCGCGCGCCGAAGCCGACGCGTCGCCGTGGCGCGGTCCGGTCCGCTGGCGATCACCTTGGCGACGAGCGGATCGTAGTGCGGGGTGACCACGTCGCCGTCTGCATAGCCGGCGTCCACCCGCACCCCGACCCCAGCCGGCAGGTGCACCCGCCGCAGCGTGCCGGTGGCGGGCAGGTGGTCGCGGAGCGAGTCCTCGGCGTACACCCGCACCTCGATGGCGTGGCCGGTCAGCTCGGGGATCTGCGCCGGCAGTGGCTCCCCCATCGCCACCCGGAGCTGCCACTCCACCAGGTCGATCCCGGTGACCGCCTCGGTGACGGGGTGCTCCACCTGCAGGCGGGTGTTCATCTCGAGGAACCAGAACGCGCCGGACCGCTCGAGGAGGAACTCCACGGTACCGGCCCCGACGTAGCCAACCGCCGACGCCACACGGCAGGCCGCCTCACCGAGCTGCTCCCTGAGTGCGGGCTCGACTACGGGGCACGGCGCCTCCTCCACCACCTTCTGGTGCCGCCGCTGGATCGAGCAGTCGCGCTCGCCGAGGTGCACCACCCGTCCTGTGGAATCGCCGAATACCTGCACCTCCACATGCCGCGGACGCTCCACGTAGCGCTCGAGCAGCACCCGGCCGTCGCCGAACGCGGACTGGGCCTCCCGGCGGGCCGAGGCCAGCGCGTCACCGAAGTCGGCCAGGTCGTCCACCCGGCGCATGCCCCGCCCCCCACCGCCCGCCGCGGCCTTCACCAGCAACGGCACACCCAGCTCGACCGCCGCCTCGTGCAGCGCCGCGTCGTCGTCGCTGGCGTCGAACCCCGGCACCGTGGGCACACCGAGGGATGCTGCGAGCCGGCGCGCGGCCGTCTTGTCCCCCATGGCGGCGATGGCACCGGGAGACGGCCCCACCCAGGTGAGGCCGGCGTCGACCACCGCCTGGGCAAACCCGGCATTCTCGGACAGGAAACCGTATCCGGGGTGCACCGAGTCGGCCCCGGAACGCCGCGCTGCATCGAGGACCGCCGCGGCGTCCAGGTAGGACGCATGCACGGCAGGCGGGCCGAGCCGCACCGCGCGGTCTGCCTCCCGGACGTGCGGCAGGTCGCGGTCGGCGTCGGAATACACCGCCACCACCTCAAGGCCGAGCGCGTGGGCCGTGCGGATGATGCGGCGGGCGATCTCGCCGCGGTTGGCGATGAGCAGCGTGTGCACGGTTCCTCCAGGCCTGGTGTGCCTCAGGGGCAGGCCGACAGCGCGGGGCACGCGGCGCGGACGCGGGCCGCAGTCCATGGCCCGTCACACGGCGCAGCCCGGATCGCCTTGATGCACGGACGACCCAGCGCCAGGTCGGTGGTGCATACGCCCAGGGCGTCGGCGAGCTCGCCAGAGACGTCCGCGATGCATGCGTCGAAGCTGTTGTGGTAGGCGTCGCCCCACCGCTGGGGCTCGCACTCGGCCACCCGACGGCACACCTGGGTGGCCAGCTTGCGCTCGAGGCGCTCGGCGGTCAGGGCCCGGCCGCTGCGGCTGGACCAAGCGACCGCGGCGACGATGCCGATCGCAATCACCACGCCGATCGCGATCCATCGCCGACCCTGCATGCCACCTCCGCTCGCATCCTACAGGGGTGGGCGCAGGCCGGCACCTCAGCGGCCTGCCCCGGGGAACTCGGCAGGCCGCGCGAGTCACGGTGGGCGGCACCGAACCACGCTACGACAGGTCATGCCCGCAGACCCGCCGCTCACGCTGCACACGGAAGGTGACCTCGACGGCCTGCGCATCACGCTCGGGCCGGCGCGCAAGCCGCTGCTGCGCCCCGGGGTCACCGTGTTCCTCGGACTGGGACTGGTCGGCGCGAGTGTGGCGGTGCTCGCGGGGAGCGTCGCGGCTGCCGTGAGCATCGGGGCCGCCTCGCAGCTGGCGGCGCTGGTCTACCGCATGCGGCGCTGGCGGCGGCACGAGGCGCCACTGCGGCTGATCCTCACGCCACACCAGCTGGTGCTCCGGCGGCAGTTCCGACGCCGTGTACTCCACGAGAGCGCGCTGCCCCTGTCCACCCTGGTCGGCTGCGAGGTGCTGCCGGGCGGGCTCCGGATCGTAGGCGAGTCGGTCAGCGTGTCCGTCAGCACCCACTTCCGCAGCCAGGCTGACCTGCAGTGGACCGCAGACGCCATCGAGCGGGCGATCGCGGACGCCCGCGCCGATGGCGGACACACTGCTGACGACGCAGCACTCGCGGCACTCGATGCCATCCGGGGCGCGTCCCGGAGCGGGTGAGGCCGCTCGTCAGGTCACTCGGACGACGCCATCGCCCGGGTCGCTGTGCGCTGGCCGCCAAGGGCCGCCGCGAGCGTGCTCTGCCCCGGGAACATCGAGTCGCCCACGAGGTATAGCCCCGGACCTACCGGACCGGCGAACGCGTCCGTGTACTGCCTCAGCCCCACCGCCCGGGGCACCCCCCCGACAAGCCCGCCCGGGCGGCCGGTGAACCGGGCGAACGTGCGAGGGGACGCCGGGTGCACCCGCCGGACGCGCCACGCGGGGAACGTCGACGCCACCAGCGCCCGAAGTCGCCGGTCCACCGCTGCCGCCCGCTCTGCCGACATCGGACCGCCGGAGTCCATGCGCACGTGGGTCGACACCGTGACCCCGCGCACCGTGCGCCCGTCCACGACCTGTCGCTCGCCGAGGCTCACCAGGGCAGCGTTTCCCTCGACCAGTGGCCTGTCCGGATCCACCACGATCTGGTGGTGCTCCGGCCCAGGCGCGAGCTCGGGACCATCGTCCAACACGAGGTACAGCGCGCTCGCCCCCCAACCCTGCTCGAGCTGGGCCCCGAGGGCGGGGCGGACGGGCCTCCCGAGCCACGCCCCGACCGTCTGCGGCAGCGTGTTGCACAGCACCACCGGCGCCCGCACCTCCCCGCGACGGGCCTGCACCACCCACTCCGACCCCTCCCGCTTTAGACCCCGCACCCGGTCCGTGAGCCGCACTACGCCGCCCGCCCCCTCCACGGCGCCCACCAGACCGCGGGCCAGCTCGCCGATGCCCCCGTGCACCGAAGCGACGCCTCGGAACAGGAAGTCGGCTGCCGCCAGCCCGAACGGCGCCTCGGCGGATGCCGCGTCGGTCTGCACCGTGATCTGCGCCACGGCGTCGAGCCAGGTGCACAGCGCCCGAGAGTCCCCTGCCCCACACCACTCGGCGACATCGCGCAGCGAGCGACCGATCCACGGCATCCAGGCCATGTGGTCGGGGAGGCGGCGCAGGTGACCCGCGATGGCCCGGAGGCCGAGAGGCGGCAGCAGCTCCGGCGCGTCCATCACCCCCCACAAAGCGTCCGCAACTCGGCCTTGCACGCGGAAGTACCGCGCGATGCCGTCCCGGTTCGCCGGATCGGCGGCCATGAGCGAGTCGGCCCATGCACGCCGCGACGCCGGGATCGTAGACCGCTCGCCGGCGACGTGCAGCGCCAGCACCGGATCGTGGGTGCGCCAGCGCACGTCGATGCCGTGCCGGTCGATCCATCGCCGGATCAGCTGTCCCTCGCCGAATCCGCTGAACAACGTCGCGCCGGCCTCGAACGCCACCCTCTCCCGGCGAAAGGTGCTCGCGCAGCCCCCGGGGTAGCCGAGGGTCTCGCACAGCACCACCTGGGCACCGGCCTCGGCGAGCGTCAGGGCGGCACCCAGTCCGCCGAACCCGGCACCGATCACCACGGCATCGGCGGTTGTCGTCTGGCGGGAGCGTCTTGGCTGCGTGACCATGTCCGAACCTTACCCACCCGCGCGGGCTATGAACAGGAAATGAACAGGTAGTGACAACCGGCATCCGCAGGGAAGCGCCAGCTGACGCTGCGACCGGTACCGCATGTCCCGTACAATGCGCCAACGACCTGGAGGGTGATGTGCGCCTGTTCCACCTGAGCCTGTTGGTGCTTTTCGCCTGCGAGTCCGGCCCGCCAGACGACGGCAAGCCACCGGCCGAGATCTGCGACAACCTCGAAGACGACGACCTCGACGACCTCGCCGACTGCGCCGACCCCGACTGCGCGCCTGTGTGCGGCGAGGTGTGCACCAACGGCACCGACGACGACCTCGACGGCCTCATCGACTGCCTCGACGACGACTGCGACGGCCTGTGCCCCGAGAACTGCGGGGATGGACGGGACAACGACGCTGATGGCGCCATCGACTGCGACGACCGCGACTGCTTCGGCAGCTGCCCCGAGGTCTGTGACGACGGGTTCGACAACGACGGTGACGGCAAGGTGGACTGCCTCGACGAAGAGTGCGTAGACCCGAGCTGCCTCGAGATTTGCACCGACGGTCGCGACAACGACGCCGACGCCCTGGTGGACTGCGCCGACGACGACTGCAACGACCCGGCCTGCGATGAGCACTGCGCCGACGGTCGCGACAACGACGCCGACGGCCGGGTGGACTGCGACGACAGCGACTGCGACGGCGACTGCCCCGAGGTGTGCGACGACGGTCGGGACAACGACGCCGACGGCCGGGTCGACTGCGACGACGACGAGTGTCTCCTGGCGTGCGACGCCGACGGAGACGGGTTCTTCAACGCCGACTTCGGCGGGGACGACTGCGACGACACGCGCGCGGACGTGAACCCGAGCCGCCCCGAGATCTGCAACGGCATGGACGCGATCGACGACGACTGCGACGGCCTGGTGGACGAGGACGACCCCGACATCGACGTGTTCACCCTCACCGCATGGGGCCCCGACCGGGACGGCGACGGATTCGGCACCGACTCCGACATCCAGTTCGCCTGCCAGCGGCCCGATGGCTGGGGCTTCGCGAACCGTGACTGCGACGACTCCCGCGCCGACATCAACCCCGACATGCCGGAGATCTGCAACCCTGACGAGCCGGTGGATGACGACTGCGACGGGCTCGTGGACGACGCCGACCCGGATGTGTCCGAAGACAGCTACCTGGAGTGGTACGCCGACCGCGACGACGACGGGTACGGCTCCGGCGTGGACTTCGAATACGCCTGCAGCCGCCCGGTCGGCACGGCACCGTCCGACGACGACTGCGACGACAGGGATCCCGAGGTAGGCCCGCCGACCCTGTGGTACGGCGACGGCGACGGCGACGGCTTCGGCGGCGGCGACCCGGTCGACCCCACCCCCACCTGCGACCCGCCTGGGCCGGGACTGCGGCCCGACTGGTTCGGCCTGGACTGCGACGACGCCGACCCCAGCATCAACCCAGGCGTCGAAGACATCTGCGAGAACGGCATCGACGAGGACTGCAACGGGGTGGACGACCTGTGCGCCTGCCCGCCCTCGGGCGCTCGTGCGCCATTCAACACGCCGACGGTCTCGGTGGGTGGCTGCTATAGCGGCAACCCGTGCGACCACGACGGCTACTCATTCGGCTCCAGTGATGCCGCCATCTTCGCCAACTATGGCGACGCGGTCACCTGCTCGGGCCCCGAGACCTGCGTGGAGCACATCGGCATCACCACCTACGCAAGCACCGGCAACTGCCAGGGCGCGTGGGATGTGTACTGCAACGCCGACTGGATGGGTGTGATCGACACGGTCGGGCGCGTCTGCACCGGGTCGGCGATGTCCAATGGCTGTGACGTGGACTTCTTGGGCGTGTACTGCACGTCCGTCCGGTTCGTGGCCGTACCCGCGTCAGCGGACGAGCCCACGGGCTGTTGCCTGTGGGATGTGCCCCCGGACAGCACCATCTCGGGCGTCAGCGCCTGGTGAGCCCGCGCTGAAGCGCCGGCCCCGCCGACGCTGTGTCGACGGGGCCGCGGCTGTCGATCAGAACGGGAAGCCGGCCAGCGCGTCGACGTCGCCGCTGGGCAGCGACACGCCGGTGGCGGTGCAGCGCCCAGTGACGGTGTCGACCTCGTAGATGCCGGTTCCGCCCGCGCCGTCGTCGCCCGCGAAGTACAGCACGCCGTCGATCACCGTGAGCCCGCCGCCGTTGCCTCCCGGCAGACCGGACACCGCCGTGACGATGGTGTCGGTGCCGGTGGCCGGGTCGACCCGGAGCAGCTCGGAGTCGTTCATCCGCCACATGGTCGCGCCATCCCAGGCGAGGCCGAAGCCGTAGCTCGTGCCGTCGGGCGAGCCGCCGAGCACCCGCACACCACCAGTGACCGGGTCGATCTCGGCGTACTGGGTGTTCTCGTCGGCGGCGTACAACAGGCCATCCTTGAACGCCAGGGAGGTCTCGATCTGGCTGGTGTCGGCGACCGGCGTGAGCGCACAGGTCACGAGATCGAGGAGGTCGATCTGGCCGGCAGCCGCGTGGCCGATCCCCAGACCGCCGCCGTGGATCACGTAGGCCTGATCCCGGTCGTCGAAGGTCATGCCCGTGATCGGCACGCCCGGGTCGCAGATGGCCACCGCCGTGCCAGCGTCGAGGTCGATCTCATACAGGCCGGAGGCGCCACCGCTGCCGTTCATCGCGAACAACCGGCTGCATGACCGATCCCGCCCGTCGCAGTCCTGGTCGATGCCGTCTTCGCAGATCTCCTCGGCCCCCGGGTACGCCAGCGGGTCGTCCGGCAGGCAGTCGATGCCCACCCAGTGCGGACGCAGGCCCGGACCGGGTGGGTCGCAGCTCGGCACGGGGTCGGCCGGGTCGATGCCCTCGGGTGCATACCCGTCGCCATCGGCGTCGGCGTACCACAGGCTCGGCGGCCCGACCGACGGGTCGGCGTCGTCGCAGTCGTCATTGCTGGCGGCCGTGCCGTCCGGGCGGCTGCACGCATAGACGAAGTCGTCTTCGGCGCCGAACCCGTCGCCGTCGCGGTCGGCGTACCACTCCAGGTAGCTGTCCTCGGTCACGTCCGGATCAGCGTCGTCCACGAGCCCGTCGCAGTCGTCATCGAGCGGACCCTCGGGGTTGCAGATCTCCGGCATGGACGGGTTCACGTCGGCCCGGGTGTCGTCGCAGTCCTCGTTCGCGAAGCCCCAGCCGTCGGGCTGCTGGCAGGCGAACTGGATGTCGCGATCGGTGCCGTAGCCGTCGCCGTCCATGTCCGGGCCCCACGCGATCAGCGTGAACACGTCCACATCGGGGTCGTCTTCGTCGAACAGCCCGTTGCAGTCGTCGTCGAGCGACTCCATGCCGTTGCAGATCTCGGGGCGACTCGGGTTCACATCCGCCCGCGTGTCGTCGCAGTCATCGCCGCCGTAGTCGGCGTTGAAGAACCCGTCTCCGTCGGCGTCGCACTCCGCCGCACACTCGTCGTCGTCGCAGTCGACGCGGCCATCGGCGTCGTTGTCGCGACCGTCGTTGCAGATCTCCGGGCAGTCGCCGTCGCAGTCGCTGTCGTCGCAGTCCACCCGGCCGTCGGCGTCATTGTCGCGGCCATCGGCACAGCTCTCGTCACAGGCCGGGTCGTTGCAGTCGTCGTCGGCGCAGTCCACCAGCGCATCGGCGTCGTTGTCGCGGCCGTCGGTGCAAATCTCGAGGCAGCTCGGGTCGACGCACTCTTCGTCGAGGCAGTCCACCTTGCCGTCGCCGTCGTTGTCGAACCCGTCGTCACAGACCTCGGGGCAGCTGCCGAAGCAGTCGCGGTCGTCGCAGTCGATGGCCCCATCGGCGTCGTTGTCGCGGCCATCGCCACAGTTCTCGGGGCACAGCCCGTCGCAGTCGTCGTCGAGGCAGTCGATCAGGCCGTCGAGATCGTCATCGGTGCCGTTGGTGCACACCTCACCGCACACTTCTGCGCAGTCGGGGTCGGCACAGTCGGCGAGGTCGTCGAGATCGTCATCCTCGAGGTTGTCGCAGATCTCGGCAGGGGGCTTACCATCGTCACCCCCCCCGCCCGATTCGCAAGCTCCGAGCAACAACACGAGACCGATTTGCCAGCGCATCCGCCCCCCCAGGGCCTGTCAACGACATGTGATGTACCGGAGTGTACCCGGCGCGGGCGATGCCTGCTGGTCAGGGCTCGAACGCCCCGATGGCATCGATGTTGATCGAAAACAGGATGCCCGTTGCATGTGCCGTACGCGCCGCCACGTCGATCTCGTACAGCTCACGATCCCCAGCACCGGTGTAGGGCGCCACGTACAGCAGCCCGTCGAGGAAGGCGCAGCCCTGCCCCTGGAACCCATACGGCAGGCCGGCCGGAACACCGAGGCTGACCTCACGACCCGCGACGTGGTCGATCTCGTACAGCGTGTTGCCCGACAGGCGGTACATCTGCCCCGAGGCGTCCGAGGCCATGCAGTGACCGGCCGAACCGGCGCTGTAGACGTACCGCTCTGAGCCGGTCGCGAGGTCCACCTCGTACATGGCGTCCCCCTCCTCGGTCCACATGTACAGGCGCTCGTCGGCGTAGTTCCACGAGAAGCCCGACCAGGAGTAGAAGTCGGACCGATGCACGGGGGTGAACGAGAAGTCGATCAGGTCGACCCGGTACACCTGGCCATCGGACCCGAAGCCCTCCGACCCCACCGCGAACAGCTCGCCGTCCGGTGAGTAGGACAGGCCTGTGATGCTGCCTGGCAGCACTGCAACCGGCGCCACGGTGCCAGCGCGCAGGTCAACGGCGTACAGGTTGCCGCCCATCCGGCGGCCATCTGCAATGTACATCTGGATGCACGACCGGTCCTCGCCGTCGCAGTCCTGATCGATGCCGTCTTCGCAGATCTCCTCCGCTCCCGGGTAGGTGAGCGGCGCGCTGTCGTCGCAGTCGAGACCCACCCACTCCGGGCGGAGGCCAGGGCCAGGCGCGTCGCAGGTGGGCGTTGGGTCCACCGGGTCGCCGGCGCCGAAGCCGTCGCTGTCGACGTCGGGGAACCACAGGCTCGGCGGGCCGACCGTGGGGTCGGCGTCGTCGCAGTCGTCGTTGCTGGCGGACGTGCCGTCGGGGCGGCTGCACGCGTACACGAAGTCATCGTCGGCGCCGAAGCCGTCGCGGTCTCGGTCGGCATACCACTCGAGGTAGCTGTCCTCGGTCACGTCGGGGTCGGCATCATCCACCAGGCCGTCGCAGTCGTCATCCAGCGGGCCTTCGGGGTTGCAGATCTCCGGCATGTCGGGGTTCACGTCGGCACGGGAGTCGTCGCAGTCCATGTTCGCGAAGCCCCAGCCGTCGGGCTGCTGGCAGGCGAACTGGATGTCGCGGTCGGTGCCGAAGCCGTCGCCGTCGTTGTCGGGGCCCCAGGCGATGAGGGTGAACACGTCCACGTCGGGGTCGTTCTCGTCGAACAGGCCATCGCAGTCGTCGTCGAGCACCTCGTCGCCGTTGCAGATCTCAGGGCGACTCGGGTTCACGTCGGCCCGGGTGTCGTCGCAGTCGTCGCCGCCAAAGTCCTCGTTGAAGAACCCATCTCCGTCGGCGTCGCACTCTGCCTCGCACTCCGGGTCGTCGCAGTCCACCCGGCCGTCGGCGTCGTTGTCGCGCCCGTCGTCACACACCTCGGGACAGTCGCCGTCGCAGTCGCTGTCGTCGCAGTCCACCCGGCCATCGCCGTCGTTGTCGCGACCGTCCACGCAGTTCTCGTCGCAGCTCGGATCGTTGCAGTCGTCGTCGAGGCAGTCGATCAGGCCGTCGGCGTCGTTGTCGCGACCGTCGGTGCAAACCTCCGCACAGCTGGGATCGACGCACTCCTCGTCGAGGCAGTCCACCTTGCCGTCGCCGTCGTTGTCGAACCCATCGCCACAGACCTCGGGACAGGAGCCGAAGCAGTCCCGGTCGTCGCAGTCGATGGCGCCGTCGGCATCGTTGTCGCGCCCGTCTCCGCAGTTCTCGGGGCACAGGCCGTCGCAGTCGTCGTCGAGGCAGTCGATCAGGCCGTCGAGATCGTCGTCGGTGCCGTTGGTGCACACCTCGCCACAGACCGCCGCGCAGTCGGGGTCGGCGCAGTCGGCGAGATCGTCGAGGTCATCATCTTCGAGGTTGTCGCAGATCTCGGACGGCGGCTTGTCGTCCTTGGACGGATCCGATTCGCACGCCAACGCGAGGAGTGGCACGAGAAATACGAGAGCACGCACGGGACCTCCGAACACGAGCCGATAACTCGACCGACGGGAGGCGACAGAGGCCGAGTCAAAGCCCAGGTCTCCTGTGCTAAAATCTCGGCCGACCGAGCGTCGACTCAACGGTAGACTCCTGCCGCGCCGATGACGCGGCGTCAGTCGAAGTAGCCGACCACGAAGTTGCACAGGTTGTCGGAGTTGCAGTCGCGCCCGCCGTTGAACTCCGCACCCGCATGGCACCAGTGGGTGGGCTGGGTGAACGCCGCATCGCCGAACAGCCCGACCGAGTTCGGGTTGATCACCCGCGCACCGATGTCATCCGCGAACGAGATCACCTGGCTGTGGGTCTGGCTCGAGAAGTTCCAGAAGTGCCAGGTGCGACCGCCCGCGTCCACGTAGACCTCCTCCCGGGGCGCCTCGGACGGCTCGGTGCGGTGCTCGAACTGGGCGAGGGCGCAGGTGTGCAGGCTCTCGCGCGGCACCACCATCTCGTCGGCCCAGTAGGCCGTCCCGCCGATCGTCGCGGAGGCCTCGTCGTGATCCCCGATCCAGACGGTCGCGAACGGGCTGTAGGCGCCGCCGAACCACTGGGTGCCGGTGCGGTTGGCGATGCACTGGCAGTCGTCGAACGTCATCTCGCCATAGTCGTGGTAGTTCAGGGTCGCGTCGCCGTAGCACCACTGGCCCTGGGAGCCGCTGGGCGAGTGGATGTCGAGGTAGTGGCCGCAGCAGGTGGTGTCGCCGTTGCAGTCCTGGTCGATGTCGTCGTCGCAGATCTCGGGAGCCCCCGGGTAGACCGTGGGCTCGGAGTCGTCGCAGTCCGGCTCCCGCCAGTCCGGCCCCAGGCCCGGGTAGGGTGCCTCGCAGGTGGGCGTGGGGTCGACGGGGTCGCCGTCGAGGCCCGCCCACCCGTCGCCGTCTGCGTCGACGTACCACAGGCTCGGCGGACCCACGAGGGGGTCGGCGTCGTCGCAGTCGTCATCCGTGGCGGCGCTGCCGTCCGGGCGGCTGCATGCGTACACGAACTCCACGCCCGAGCCGTAGCCATCCCCGTCCGCATCTGCGTACCACTCGAGGAAGCTGTCCTCCGACACGTCGGGATCGGCATCGTCGACCAGGCCATCGCAGTCGTCGTCCAGCGGCCCGTCGGGGTTGCAGATCTCCGGCATCGACGGGTTCACGTCGGGCCGGGTGTCGTCACAGTCCTGGTTCGCGAAGCCCCAGCCCTCCCGCTCCTGGCACGCGAACAGGATGTCGCGATCGGTGCCGTAGCCGTCGCCGTCCGCGTCGGGGCCGAACGCGATGAGGGTGAACACATCGATGTCCGGGTCTTCTTCGTCGATCAGCCCGTCGCAGTCGTCATCGAGCGACTCCTCGCCGTTGCAGATCTCGGGGCGCGCGGGGTTGATGTCGGCGCGGGTGTCGTCGCAGTCGTCCCCGCCGTAGTCGGCGTTGAAGAATCCGTCTCCGTCGGCATCGCACTCGAGGGCGCACTCGTCGTCGTCGCAGTCGATGCGGCCATCGGCGTCGTTGTCGCGGCCGTCGGTGCAGATCTCGGGGCAGTCGCCGTCGCAGTCGCT
>JBLFXJ010000240.1:0-12538 GCA_047609825.1 Myxococcota bacterium | reverse complement strand
AGCAGCGTCGGCGGCCGACTCCCGGGTGCACCCGGCGTGGTCCCACCAGCGCTGCTGGAGCCGTCCCACGGCCACGCCGGCGGCGTCCGCCCGTGCGAGCACATCCTCGGCGCGGGCCAACGCCTCGGTCACGTCCACGATGGCGGGCACCCGGTCGGCGAGTGCGGCGACGGCCAGCAGTGCGATCACCCCTCGCCCCGCGCGCGGAGAGGATCCACCCGGGCCAGCCGGGTCTCCGCACTGGCCGCCTCGGCGGTCAGGCCGAGGGTGAGCAGCGCCTCGAGACGCTGGACGAGCGCGTCCACGTGCCACGGCTCTACCGCGAGTGCGCGGTCGGCGAGCGCCAGCGCCACGCTGGGATCCTGCGCACGCGCGGCGGCATCCACGAGCGCGTCGGCGTCCTCCACCGCTGGCTGCTCGGCGCGCATCTGGGTCGCGAGCTCAGGCAGCCCGGCGGAGTCGGCGAGGGTGGCGGCCTCGTCCCAGCGCTCGGTGGCGGCGGCCAGCGCCAGGCCGAGATCCCGGGCCTCGATGGCGGCACCGCGGCGGTCGAGCTCCGGCAGGAGCGCGCGGGCCTCCTCCCACTGAGTAGCGGCCAGGGCTCGCTGCACCCGCCGACGGACGGGCTCGGGGTCGGTGGGGTCGGCGCGCTGCCAGTCCACGAGCCAGGCGTCCACGGTGCTGGACTCACCGAGGGCCTCGGCGGCGGCGACCCGAAGGGCCGCGACAGCCGGCGTGGTCGGCAGGCGGCGCACGCGGGACAGCGCGGTCGAGGGGTCGCCCAGCGTGAGGGCAGCGAGGGCCCGGGGCACGGCGAACCGGGGGTCGTCGGGCAGGCCATCCCATCCAGCGGCCGCCTCGAGCGGGTCGGGCTCCGCCGCGGCGGCGTCCGCACGACCGGGGAGTCCCGCGGCCCCACGACCCCACCCCGTCCCGTCCCGACGGGCGCGGAGCGCGTGAGCCATCGCCATGCCCGGGTCGAGGTACACCGCACGGGCGACCGGATCCCGGCGAACATCGCCGACGGCATCCACCGGGGCAGAGAGGCCGTAGACCTGCGCCGCAGATCGGCCGAGCATCAGGTTGGCGTAGCTGTCGGCGGACGGCGCGGTGCCCCACCACGGGGCTGGGTCTGCGCGGAGGCCGAGGCGGTCGGCGGCGGACTGGACCAACACGACCACGGCCGCCTCTGGCGCCTCGCGAGTGGCGGTGGCGGAGGTGTGCACGCAGCGGTCGGCCTGGCACAGCTCGAGCGACACGACCAGCGCGTCGGGGTCGTCGCCGAGGTGCAGGTCGGCGGTCCACGTCTCGGTCGGCGGGGGCGCGAGGACGAGGCCGGGCCGCGGCGGCGCTTCGGGCACGGTGGGGACCACTCCAGACAGCTCGGCCAGGCCCTCCTCAGCGAGTGCCGTGACCCGGCCCGCGGTCTCCTCAGACCAGCGGAACGCCCGCTCTGGCGGCGGCGTCAGCACGACGGAGACCACGCGGATCGGCTCTGGCACCGGGGCGGAGGCGGGCCCGGACGACGGGAGGGCCGCCGCGAGCGAGGCGGCGATCAGGGGCCAGCGGAGCCAGGTCAGGTCGGACATCGTGGGGGCCTCTTCGGTCTACGATGTAGACGCGCCCGACCCCCTCAACCGTCAATCCTGTCAGCGAGACGACAGTATGTTCAACGAGATGCGACGACTCGCGGCCGCGCCAGTGGTCAGCGCGCGCACGCCCGCCACACGCCCACGTCGCCGTAGAACGACACCATCTCGCCCTGCAGGCAGCCAGGACCGCCCCGGGGACGGCCCGTGTACACCGTGCCCACGTCGAACTCCAACACGAACTCACGGCTCGCCGGATCCCACGACCAGTCGCCCGCGTCGCCGCTCACGAGATCGAAGAACCGGCCCTCCTCGAGCACCACCAGGCGGGACTCGCCGCAGGAGGGGAAGTCCCAGCAGAAGGTCAGCGCGAGCTCTGCGGGGAGCGCGGGCGCCGCCTCCACGCGGGGGGCGAACGCGAGCCCTGCGACGAACACCAGGGCGAACCAGCGGGACATCGGAACTCCGGAAGACTCAGGGTCGAGCGCTGGAATCCAGCGCCGCGATCAGTCCGTGCAGATCGGGTACACCGGCAGGCCGCTGATGGTGCAGCCGCGCTCGCACACCCCCTGCACGTCGTACAGCGGGCGGTGGTAGGTGATGATGTTGTCCCACCCGGTGAGGGACATGATGCCGGACGACACATTGCAGCTGTAGTGGTCGGCGTCGAGCACCACAGCATTCCACGCCGTCGCGTCATAGGTGTCGCCCCACCGCGCCGGGTCACACGACACGGGCCGCAGCCCCATGCCTTCACAGATCTCCTGGTACCAGATCGCCGCGTCGCCGGGCGGCAGGTCGCGCGCCTCGAGCTTGTACACGGTCTGGGAGGCGCCCGTGTAGGTGTCGACGAACACCGGATCGGGCTCGACGAAGCTGCGCACGGCGCTCAGCTCGCAGGTCGCCAGGTCGAGCAGCGCGAACGACAGCCGGCAACCGCCACCCCCCATGCTCCGGCTCAGCGTCATCAGGCCGTCGCCGTCCCGCTCGTCCACCGGTCCGAACCAGCGCAGCGGCCCCGCGAGCCCCGTGTTCGTGCCGGCGCAGTGGCCGACCTCCACGGGCTCGCTGCCCCGCCCGGAGCCGGCGAACAGCATCACGTTGCCGGTCGGCGTGATGTCTGCCATGTCGAAGGTGACCCGCCCCGGACACTCACCGTCGAGGGTCAGCGATGGGGCGGCGAGGGCGGTAGCGGCGAGGAGCATGAGCATAGGGGCCTCCGAGGCAGGAGTGTACCGCATTCGCCCCTGGGTCGACCCACGACTCGGCGCAGGCTCCACAGTTCCGTGCGACACTCTGGGCGGAGGCTCAATGCTCGTTCTCCTCACCACCGTCGCCCTCGCCGCACCCACCCTCACCATCACCGGCGACTGCCCGGGTGAGGTGCACCTCGACGTGGTGGGCCTCGCGTATGGGTCCACCGCCGTGTTCCTCGCCGGGCCCGACTTCGGCGCCGACGCCCTCGCCGGCGGTCGCTGCGAGCGCACGGTCACCGGGCTGGACGGTCCGACCCTGATCACCACCGCACGCGACACCGACGATGACGGCCGACTGCTGCTCCGGCCCGTGATCACGAACCCCGCCATCTGCGAGCGCGTGGTGCAAGTGGTGGACGGCGCCGACTGCTCCCTCTCCGAGCCGATCCGCCTGGGGGAGCCGCCTGGCGGCGTGTTCGCCGGCTACGCCACCTGGAGCCAGGACGTGGACCTCCAGAGCGACGCGGCCCAGGATGCCGCGATGCGGGATGCCTGCGCCGACGCCTACCCGGGCTCGGTTGCGGCGACCGTCGGCCAGATCTCCTCCGGCGAGATCGAGGGCTTGCCGCCAACCAATGACTCGGGATTCTGGCTCGTGGGCGCCTGCCCCGACTGCGCAGGGAGCCCAACTCCCTCCGCAGTGGACGGCCACTGCCGCTACTGCGTCGACCCCGACGTGGCGTTCCCCATCGAGCTCCCGCCCACGGACGGGTGGCACGAGAACTGCTGCACCAACACCCGCTCCACACTGTGCCTGCTCTGACACCCACCCGCGGGCATCAGAGCTGCACAGCGCTCGCCGGAACACGAGCTAGAACCGGCCGTCCGGCCCTTCGAAGTCCGAGCCATCCGCCCACCGGCCCGGGCTGTAATCGCCGACGCCAGCGTCGGTGTGCGGCAGGTAGTCCGCCCCCCAGACATCCGGGCTGAGGGTGATCGACTGGTCGGTCGCGGCCACCACGTCCGCCGTGCCGTACTGCCATGACAGCAGCTCGACTCCCGCGGCATCCGCCACGACCACGGTGTCGCCGCCGTCGTTCAGGTTCAGGCCGTACTCGATGCCCGGATCGAGGTTCTGCGCCGTGACGAAGTGGGCGTTCGCCGCAGACAGCGTGTCCACTTCGCCGCCGCCGAACACCACGATGGCCTCGCCCGGCAGCAGCACCGTGGGACCGAAGGTGTGCCGTGCGAGGAACGGGAAGTCGATCTCCTTGATCGTCGCACCGGTCAGGTCGATGGCCACATCCGAGATGTTCGCGAGCTCGAGGAACTCGTCGGTCACCGGGTCGGACTCGCCGTCGCCGTTCGGGTCGCCGTCTACCGTGGCATCGGCCAGGGCCTCGTTCACCACGAGGTCGCCCGCCATCGCCATGGCGATGCCGCTCACCTCCACCTCCACCGTGTCCTCGAACCCACCATATTCGGCGGTGATCGTGGTGACGCCCACGCCGAGCCCGTGGCCCGTGGCGTCCCACACCCGCATGACGGCTTCGTCGGAGGACGAGAACGCAGCCAGCGCGGAGACATCGGTGACCCCGCCGGTGGCGAGGGTGCCCTCCACCGAGAGCACGACCCGCTCACGGGTGTCGACGAGCACCGACGACGCCGAGAGCGCGATGGCGGTCACGACCACGTCGGTGTCGGTGTCCGTATCGGTGTCGGTGTCGGTGTCGGTATCCGTGTCGGCGTCCGTGTCCGTGTCGGCATCCGTGTCGGCGTCCGTGTCGGTGTCCGCGTCACCGCCCGTCGGCGTGGTGTCCACGGCGGTGTCGCCCGTGTCGCCCTTGTCGCCGCCACAGGCGAGCAACGCCACCAGTGGGAAAATCGTCAGAAGTCGCATGATTCCTCCAGAGTCCCGTGGTGATCAGAAGCAGTTGGCGTCGCCGGGGCTGATGCTGGCCTCGCACTCGCACGGGGCCCAGTTCGACAGCAGGTCACCGCCGAGGATGTCCACCTTCTCGAGGCTCACGCCGTTGCCGGGGTTCGCCGGGTAGCCCAAGCTGTCGATCAGGGTGGAGCCATCCGCCTCGAACAGGAACACCTGGTCGTCGGTGGACAGGCCCGAGCCCAGAGTGGTGTCGCCAGTCGTGAGCATCAGCGCGTCTTCCGGGATGTCGTAGGCGTAGTCGTACTCGTTGTCGAGGATCACGGCGTACTGACCCGGCATCAGGAGAGTGTCGTCCGGATACCACCAGCCGAACAGCAGGTCGATGGCGTCGCCATCCCACAGCACGAAGCCCTCGAGATCGATGGGGTCGGCGCCGTAGTTGTAGATCTCGACGAACTCACCGGTGTCTTCGTCCAGCGCGTTGGCGAGCACCTCGGTGACCACGATGGTGAGCAGGCTGTCGCCCGCGCCGCCCGCGTCGCCGCCGAGGGCGCAGTTGTTCAGGCCCGGGCTGCTGCCGGACGGGCACGGTGCCGCGACCCAGTTCTCCTTGGCGTCGGTGGCCCGGTCCCAGATGCGCTCGACCGAGATGCCATTGCCGGCGTTGAACGGGAAGTGGTAGCTGTCGATGAGGAAGTCGCCGAGCAGCAGGTCTACGTCATCGCTGATCGCGAGGCCGTTGCCGATGTGGGTGTCGGTGGTGGTCATCACCACGGTGCCCTCGGGGATGTCGAAGTCGCCCGCGAACTCGGCGTCGATCACGATGGCGAACCGCAGCGGGTCGAGCAGCGAGCTGCCCCCGTCGTACGCGGTCAGGGTGTCGATCTGGTTGCCGTCGGTGATGAGCATGCCCTCGAGATCGACAGGGTCGAAGCCCACGTTGGCGATCTCGACGAACTCGCCGGTGTCTTCCACGAACGCGTTGGCGAGCACCTCGTTGATGATCAGCTGATCGCAGGTGCCGCCGGCGTGCACGTTGGGCAGGCCGGGGCTGCGGCCGCGGGTGCAGAGCTCGGAGGCGTTGGCCCAGTTGTCGGGCGAATCGGGGGCGGCGTAGTCGATCTTCTCCATCGAGTAGCCGTCGCCCGGGTTCACCGGCGTGCCGTAGGTGTCGATCACGGTGACGCCATCGGCCAGCAGCAGCGTGACCGGGTCACTGGCCGCCGCCAGGCCATCACCGATCGACAGGTCGTCGGTGGTGAGCAGCGTGATGTTGTTCGGGATGTAGTAGTAGTATCGGTAGGACGGGTCGAGGATGAGCGCGTGCTCGCCGGGGCCGATCAGCGTGGAGCTGTTCGCGAAGCCCTGCAGCGGGTCGGGGCTGTCGCCGTCGGTGATGATCAGGCCCGCGGCGTCGATCACGGTGTCGGTCGGGTTGAACAGCTCGACGTACTCGTCGCTGCCCTCGTCCGTGGCGTTGGCCATCACCTCGGTGATGATCAGGCCCATGGGGTCGCCGCTGGGCGGGAAGCAGTTCTCGAAGCCGGGGGAGCTGCCGTCGGCGCACTCGCTGAACCGCCAGTTGCCCGACACGTCGCCCAGGGCCAGGCTGAACATCTCCATCGACACGCCATCGCCCGGGTCTTTCGGGTAGCTGAAGGTCGAGATGGTGGTCTCGCCGTCGGCCTCGAACAGCTCGATGTTGTCGGACGTGGTGAGGCCGTTGCCGATGTTGGTGTCCATCGTGGTGACCACGGTGACGCCGCCGTCGATCTCGTAGGTGCCGTCGTAGTCGGGGTCGACGATGACCGCGAAGGTGCCCGGCGCGATGACCGTGCTGCCGGCCTCGAACGCCATCAGCGTGTCGATGTCGTCGCCATCGGTGATGATCAGGCCCGCGAGATCGATGGGCGCGCCGCCGAAGTTGTACAGCTCCACGAACTCGCCCACGGTCTCGACCCGGGCGTTCGCCATCACCTCGCTGATGCGCAGGTCGAAGTCGGAGATCGAGAACTCGTCCATGCCCACGTCGTAGCCGCGGCCCACGGGACGGGCCTCGCCGTCACGATCCACCACGGTGGCCCAGGCGCTGTTCGCGTCATCGATGGCCGGGCTGAAGATCGTGAGGCTGTAGTCGAACTCGGCCGGGTTCGCGAACTGCGGGTCGGTGGTGATGTCGTCGCCCATCTGCGCCGCATCGTTGATGTAGTCGGTGGAGTTGCCCCACACGAGGTTGTTCGTGAACCGGTTGCCGCACTCCTGGCAGTTGATGCCGTAGAAGTTGCTGACCACGATGTTGTTCGCGACGGTCTCGAGCTCGTCGAGCCCGCCGAACTGCAGCGCGCCGCCGAACTCGAACTCCGCGGAGCCGGCGAATGCGTTGCCGACCAGCGTGTTGTACGCAACGACGCCGTCGCTGGTGTAGTTCGTAACGCCGGAGATGGCGTTTGACCGGAACAGGTTGTTCTGGATGGTGAGGCTGGTGGACTCATCCGACCAGTAGCCGTAGTTGTTGAACTGCAGCGTGCTGGCGTTCACGTACACGCCGGTGGCCTGGTACGACCGGATGCCCCAGTTGAATCCGGAGACCTCCACGTCGTCGATCTTGGTGGACACGCTGTCTTCGATGAGCACGCCATCGCCCTCGTAGGGCACGCCGGCGTTCACCACCGACAGGCGCTCGAGGGCCGCGTCGTCCACCCCGAGGAACAGCACCGTGCCCTCGATGATGGTCTCGCCGGGGCCCGCGCCGCGCACCGTGATGCCGTCGCGCATCACCACGTTCTCCACGAAGGTGCCGCTCTGCACCGCGATGACCGCACCGGGGCCGGCCGCGTCGATGGCGTCCTGGATCGTGCCGTCGATGTCGCGGAAGGTGGGGATCTGGCTCGGGTCGTCCCACTCGCCGCCCACGCCGGGTGCGACGACGCGCACGGTGGGCTCGGAGTCGGGGGTGCCGCAGGCCGCGAGCAGCACGGCAGCGACGAGGACGGAGCGGGACATGGACACCTCCAGAGGGCTCGGCGGAGGTCCGGGGGAGCGCCGAGCACAGGCGCGGCAGCTAACCGGAGGATCGCCCGGCGGCGCGTATCAGGACGTGACATCCTCGGTGTGTGCGACCACTGGTCAGATCGAGCGTCGCCAGGTCCGAGGCCGGCATACACCGGTGGCAGGTGTGGAGCTCCGCGGGCGGAGGTTCCATCACACACCGGCGGAGGCGCGATGGCCAGGCATCCCGAGCAGCAGCGTTCCGTCCGCCGGGCCACGCCCGAATCGCCGGCCGCGACGCCAGAGACCGTCACCCCCGATGCCCAGGCGCTCCTCGGCAACGCCGCGATGCAGGGCCTGATCACCGGCGCCCCCCCCGGCGGCGTCGATCCCGCAGCACTCGCCGACGGCGCTCGCCGCAGCGGCGATGCCCCCGCACCGTTCCTCGCGGCCGCCACGGCGACCGGCGACCTCGGGTTCGCCCGCGCCTACCTCGAGGCCGTGCGCGCCCGCCGCACCCAGCGTCCCCTCGGGGTGAACCGGGAGGAGGACGAGGAGGAGGACCAGGATGACGGCTCGGCGCCGGAGTGACCAGCGCGTGCCCAACGCGGCGGCTAGGCTGCCGGCAGGAGGTCCGCATGGTCTGGGTGATGCTGCTCGTGGCGTGTGGGGCTGACAGCAAGGGCGACAGCGGTGGTTCCGAGACGGACACCCCGCCCACAGTGACCGACACCGACACCGACACGGACACCGACGCCGACACGGACACGGACGCGGATGCCGACGCCGACACGGATTCGGACACGGACACGGACACCGACGCGGACACCGACACCGACACCGATCGGACCGAGCCGGTGCTCACCGTGGGCCCCGCCGAGCGCATCGACCCCGTCGGCTCCGGCCAGTCCCGCCTCGCCCTCGCCCCCGCCCTCGACGGCGGCTGGTGGGCGGCGTGGGACGACAACGACGTGGCGGTCGAGGCCGCCACTCTGGGGCAGCCCGCGTTCCACGTCGACGACACCAGCCTCTCCGGGGTTGGCACCCCCCGCATCGTCGGCGGCGTCGACCGGGGCGTGCTCGTGTACCGGTTCGGGCCCGTCACCCGGGTGGCCGCGTTCGAGGCCGACGGAACCGCCGACGGGTTGCTCGTGGGCGCCAGCGGCGACAGCCAGCCGCTCTCCGGGTGGTCCACCCCCCGCATCGCCCGCCGCGACGACGGTACCCTCGCGGCCGTGTGGTGGACCGGCAACGAGCCCATCGGCAACGAGGCCACCTACTGGTTCCGTCGGTACAACGCCGCACTCGAGCCCATCGGCGGCCCGGTGGTCATCGGCGGCTCCGACGGCTCGGGCTCCCCCGCCAACCTCATCGCCACCGCCGAGGGCTGGGTCGTGGCGTGGTCAGAGCGCACCGGGTTCGCCGATCTGGCGGTGGGGGAGGTCCGCGTGCGCCGGCTGGGACCCGACGGCACCCCGCTGGCAGCGGCCGTGCGGGTGGACATCGGCGATCTGGACCGTCCGGCCGAGCGCCCGGTGCTCGCCGTGGTGGACGACGGCTACGTCGTGGGCTGGCGCGGCCAGACCTTCGAGCAGGTGGGCGTGGGCGTGCGCGCTCGGCACCTGGACGCCGCGCTCGAGCCCCTCGGCGAGCCCTACGCCCTCGGCAGCGCTACCGCCAACCGGCTGAACCTGGCCGCCGTGGGCGACGTGGTGCTGTTCCAGTGGGAGTCCGCCGACGACGTGCTGTGGCAGCTCGGCCACCCCGACGGCACCCCGCTCACCGACCCGGTGAGCGCCTCGGACGACCCCAGCGGCCGCCAGGCGGGCGGTGCGGTGGCGGCCCAGCCCGGGTCGTGGCCCGCCCGGTTCCAGCTCGGGTGGGAGGAGGGCCCGTTCGAGGGCGCGGTGGTCACCGGCCGTGAGCTCACCTGGGGGCAGTGAGCAGGAGCGCCTGACGCTCCCGGTGGCTCACCGCTTGCGGATCTTCTTCACGTCGAAGTCGGGCCGCACCACCCGCTCGAGCGTCCCATCCTGCCGCACGGTGTACAGCGCGATGGCCTTGCGCACAGCAGGGTCGTGCCCCTTCACCCGGGTGAACTCCGACATCGTGACCAGGCGCACGTGGCGCACGGCGGGCCGGTCCGGGTTCGCGGCCTCCCACCGATCCCGGAACCACCGGGCCGCCATCGGCTGCATGTGCCGCTTCGCCGGCAGGTTGAACATGAACTTGCGCCACCGCTGGCCCGGGTAGGTGGCCGAGATGTCGGCCGGGCGCTCCTCGGTGAACGGCTGCATCGAGTACAGGTCCACCACCGTGCCATCGTCGAGGTGCCCCTCGATGATCCACCAGGTGTTGTACCGCGGCGGGCTCGGCGCGAACATCGTCCAGTACTGCTCGAGGCGGAGCGTGTAGGCGATGGGGTTGATCGACCGGGGGAACACCACCTCCACCTGCTTGAACGCCAGGGTGCGCGCGTTCCACATCACCACGTACAGCAGCAACACCGCCACGAACGCCGACACCACCCGACTGCCCGGCACCCAGCGCCGCTCCCGCAGCTCGTCGGCCCGGTCCCAGAACACTGGCGGGATCAGCGCCAGCCACGCCGCGCAGCTGGTGAACGAGAACAGGCCGAGGGTGAGGGTGGTGCCGAAGCCGATGTGCATCAGCAGCATGGACACGACCACGAACAGGCGGATCCGCTGCTGGCGCCACGGCACGAAGATCAGGAGCGGACCGAGGTATTCCCACACCAGCACACCATAGGTGAGCACCTTCAGCGCCGGGAACGGGACCAGCAGCATCAGGTCGGCCAGCGGCGTGCTGTAGGTCTCCCACCGCAGCGCCAGCGTCACCGCGGTGCCGTTCGGGAGCCACTCCGGCCCCCGCTTGAGGATGGCCGTGGCCCAGTACATCAGGGCGAGCTGCAGCATGAACGCCAGCGAGGCGGCCGACACCACCACCTCTCCCCGGTCGCCCTCCCGCTTGGCATCCAGGGACCAGGTCGCGCCCAGCGGCAGGAACATCGACCAGAAGGTGATCAGCCGGAGCAGGTCGTCGCCGCCCTGGAGCACCAGCGGATTACGAGCCTGCACCGACGACAACAGCACCCACCCCACCACGTGCGCGACCTTGGTGCGCCAGCCCACGATGAGCTGAACCGCGACCAGGGCGGCGAGGCCGAACAGTGCGAGCTGCAGGCCGGCGCCGCCGTCGAGGGTGTGCAGCGACCAGTAGCCCTTCTGCCAGTGGTCGAAGAGCAGGTCGCGCGGGTACACCCCGGCGTCGGTGTAGTGGGCGACGGTGTTGCGGGCCCGATCGAGGGCATCGACCAGCAACAGCAGCCCGAGGCACACGCGGAACACCGCGAGTGAGCGCAGATCGAGGCCGAGGACATCGGTGAGTTGGCGCGACATCGCGGTCGTATACCGTCTCTCGGGCGGCGCGGCTCGCGGAGTTGCGACAGTGGACCTCTGCGCTCATCCGCCCCCCCCAGACAGAAGACAACAGAACAGAAGATGCACCTACCCTGAGTGCCTCACCGATGACGACTGCGACGGCGTGTGCGCGTGCGCGGCCGGTGGGGAGCAGGCGCACAACACCTGCATACGTGCAGGCAACTGCGAGACCGACGACGACTGCGGCGACGACTTCTGCAGTCTGTCCGTGGGGGCGTGTGGCCCAGGCTGGGGCTTGCTCGGTCACTTCTGTCACACGAGGGATGACGAGTGCCGCGATGACGCGGACTGCGGCGGCGGGTCCGCATCTTGTGCGTTCAGCCGAGCCGATAAGCACTGGGTGTGCGAGGATGAGATGTGCGTGGGCTGATTCTCATACTGGCCGCGGGGTGTGCCGAGCCCAGCTGGGAGGCCGAGCTCGCGTCGAACGACCCGAGGGTGGTTCCCATCGCCATCGCAGCGTGGCTCTGGGCGGGGGCAGACGGGTTGCCGCCGGTCGACCTGAGCCATCCCGGAGCGGAGGTGTTCGAGGTGACGTGCGCACCCTGCCATGGGCTCGACGGCGTCGCCGCGCCGGTCGACGTGGACGTGGTCGGCACCGACCCCGCGGCGGCGGACTCCTCGACCCGCGGTACCGGACGCTACCGGGTGCCGTCCCTGCGTGGGGTGGGCCAGCGCGCGCCTCTGCTGCACGACGGCTCCGTGCGCTCGCTGGAGGCGCTGCTCGACCCGCAGCGCGATGGCGGCCACACGTTCGGCCACGACCTCCCGGACGCCGACCGCGCCCTGTTGGAGAGCTTCCTCCTCACCCTGTAGGCGCCAGCGTCGCTCATCGACCCGCGATCGGCGCGCCGCTCAATCGGCCCCACGGGACGAATGTGCACATCCCACCCAGATCATTCACCGGCAACGCGCTCGAGATCAGGGACTGGCCCAAAACAAGTTGTGCAGCACCGAGAGGGCTCCAGGGAGTCCAGGGCAAGGAGGATGACGGAGGGGATAGCGTGCTATCCCGATCGAACTCCTCGTCGGGGACGTTCACGTGGGCGGTCACCTCACCGACCACGATGAGGTCGGCGACTTGCGATGCGGCCAACACGCCGGTGCTCGCGACAGCCGGGGTGGCGGACAGCAACGCGGCCAGCCCGGACAGCAACCCGATCGACACTGCACTCCTGGCGCCCATTCGAGGTCTCCTGCTGAACGACGGCATCCGGGACGAGAGCGTATCACCCACGCCGGTTCACCCCACGCGACTCAACGGGGCGTCGGCCGCTGCCGGCGCCCCGGTCGCCGCTACCCGATGCGGGCCGCGGGGACCTGGACGGCGACGGCCGGGCCGACATCGGCGTCATCGCAAAGACGTACCTCTCGCCCGGCTGGGCGGCCGCAGGTCGACAGCCTTCGCCGAACGCG
>JBLFXJ010000239.1:0-12556 GCA_047609825.1 Myxococcota bacterium | reverse complement strand
GTCTGGGGTCCCCCCCACTTGCGCGGCCCCTTCGGTCGCGTAGGTCCGGGCGACTGCGGGGGTGGTTGCCCAGGCTGGGTGGGGTGGGTGGTGATTCGGAACGCCCGTGGCCGGGCGATCGGGGTTCAAGACTCGGGGCGCTGCTGGGAGGTCGGTGATGAAGGCGGATCGGCCGTGGCCCAGTGAAGATGGGTGTCTTGGGGATGTGGCTGCCGCTGGCGCACATGCGCTGGCCGGCGAGCCCACTCGGAGAGCCGTCGCGGTCACCTCATATGATCTAACACCTACCGTCCTGACCCCGCCTTTGGGGAGGGCGTGGCTCAGGGCCTCACGCTGTCCGGCTCCTGCGCCGGCGAGGTCACAGCCGCCATCGACGACCTGATCCAGCTGGGTCCACCGGCGGATGTGCACCTGTTTGGCCTGCCGCCGACCATCGAGCTCGAGCGGCTGTGGGAGATCCACCGTGCCGCGGGGGCGCCATGTGTCTTCGTGCGGGACTCTGGGCAGGAGTCGGCGTTGGCGTTGGCGTAGATCGGCCGCGAAGCGCTGGACTGTCGAGAGCGAACCTGTAAAGGTGCGGAAGGACGAGCGGTCCGGGCATTCGGGGGCAGTGTGAACGGCCACGGGTACGCAGCATGGGTCGCGGTGTTCGTCGGCTGCCAGCCGGTGGAACCCGTTGACCCTCGGTCGGCCCCCGTGGGCCACACGATGACGACGACCACGCCCCCGGCTGCGCTCGACAGCGACGGCGACACCTACCTGGACGATGACGAGCTGCACGAGGGTACCGACCCGTTCGACCCCCGAGACCGGATCTACAAGGGCTACTGGCCCTACTGGCGCGACAAGGACTCCCTCGGCGAGCGCTCATTCGAAGGAGAGGCGGGCGGGGTGGTGGTCGGCGAGCGGTTTCCGCGGTTCCGCGGGATGGATCACCGAGGCGACATCGTCGACCTGTATGATTTCGGCGGGCCCGACCAGCGGCACGAGTACATCCTCATCGACTCGTGCGCGATGTGGTGCCCGCCGTGCCAGGATCTGTCAGCCTGGGTCGCGGGCATCGAGCCGGCACCGCACCTCGAGGAGCCCTACGGCGCGCTGCGCACGATGATCAACAGCGGCCAGCTCGCCTACATCACGATCGAGACCGAGAACTACTGGTCCGAGCCCCCGACCCAGGACGAGCTGCGGGAGTGGCACAAGGAGTTTCCCCACGCGCGGGTGCCGGTGCTGGGTGACTCGGACCGGGAGATGCTGACCCACGTGAACGGCCCCGTTGGAGGATGGCCCGTGGGCGTGCTCATCCGCGCCGAGGACATGCAGCTGATGGCGATGGAGTTCATGGTCCCGGACCTGCTGGACGTGGCGCTGGAGCACACGCGCGGGAGGCGTTAAGATCGACCCGGTCAGCTGCAAAAAGTGGTCGACAAAGCTAGCATATTCCAGATATATCTCATCCATCTGACACCCGCTCTGGCTGGCGCCTCCGGTCCCCTCACCGCGATGCCCGACCGACCCGCCGACGATCGGTCGGGCCGAAGGGCGGTTGTTGCAAACGTAAGGTCTGCGTACAGCGGGGCAGAAGTACTCCTGGGATGCGGACAGAGCGGGTCTCCATGGCCGACTCCCCGCAAGCCCACCAGGAGCACACCATGTACATCGCGACCCTGCTGACCCTCCTCGCATCTCCCGCCCAGGCCCAGGGCCTCACGGTGTCCGGCTCCTGCGCCGGCGAGGTCACCGCCGCCATCGACGGCCTCACCCCAGGCGGCCGATTCGCCGTCGTCTCCGGCATGTTCGGCGGCGACCACCAGGTGCCAGTGGGCGCCTGCACGGGCACCGAGCTCGACCTCAGCGGCCTCGAGGCCGTCGCCATCTCCACCGCAGGCCCCGACGGTCGGTTCACCGCCAGCCCGCGCCTGGGCTGCGGCGCCTGCGAGGACTCCCTCCAGGTCGTCGACCTGTCCACCTGCACCGTCAGCCGCGTGGTGCACATCCCCGGCAGCTGTGAGGACGACCACGACCTGTACGTGCGTCCGGTGGACTACGACACCTTCGCGCCCCTCGTGGACGCCGAGATCACGATCGGCGATGCCATCTATTGGACCGACGCCGACGGTCTGGCCATCGTGCCCCTCGAGCTCGAGGCGCCTGCGCAGTTGGTCATCGAGGCACCTGGCTACCCCGTCCACCGCATCGAGCGTCTCGGATCCCCCTACGTGGGGTCGTCCTCGCCAGCGATGCTCACCCAGGCGACCATCGACCTCCTCGGGTACCTGTTCGGCGTCGCCATCGACCCCGCGCAAACGGTCGTCTCGGTGAACGTGTACGCGTACGACCCCGTCGGCGTGTTCGCCAATGTCGAAGGGGTGACCGTGTCCCTGGATGTGCCCTACGACCTCGCGTTGGCGGTGGATGCCGCGTCGCCCTACGGCCTGTCGGTCGGTGCCACCACGCTGGCCGGCTCCGCGGCCACGGTGAGCTTCGCGAACGTCACGCCGGGCCCCGCCCGCCTCAGCCTCGATCTCCCCGATGGCTATGACTGCCGGTGGCAGAAGGACCTGGATCTGCGCCCCGGCGAGCGCACCGTGGTCACCGCGATCTGCAACGAGCCCCGCTGACAGCGGCCATCACCCCGGGCGTCGCGCTCCCCCTCGGCGTCCGGTGGGCGACCCCGGTGGAGCGCGTCGCCTCTGTGGCGACCTGGCTCGAGGCCGGCCCGCCATTCGTGGAGCCGTTCGTCGTCATCAGCCTGGGCTGATCAGGCCTCGCGGCCCACGAGCCAGGCGAGAGGCGGCGCGAAGACCACGGCCGTGGCGACGGTGCCGAGGAAGCCGGTGACCGCCTGGGGCCCAGGCGCGATGGACGCCATCACGGTGGCGATCCGTTCCGGGGACTCGCCGGCCGCCTGCATCTGGCCGAGCACCTCCGCCCGGGTGGCGTCGAGGAGCTCGGGGAACAGGACCCCGGTGACGAGCATCGACCCGCCCATGATCAGCACGCCGGCACTCACCGCGACCGCCACGGCCAGCACCAGCTGCTGCACGAAGCTGTGGTCGGCGCGGGCCGACCGGAGGGCCGCCGCCAGCACCACCAGCTCGATGGTGGTGGCCACCGGCACGAACAGGGAGGTGAGGCCGAGCCCCGCGCTGACGAGCTGCCACAGCACCACGAGCACCCCAAGCCCGCCACCCCAGACCGCCGCTTCGCGCCACTTCACCGCCTGCATCGCGTCTCCCGGCAGGGGCGCAGCCTATGGGCGACAACGCCCACCGGCCAGGGATGTGGCGCCCGAACATCGAGCCGCGCGGTGAGCATGGCACCGCCTCGCCGCCTCGGCCTCCGCGATGGACAGCAACGCTCGGCTCACGTGTCAGACTGCACACTGGGAGGACTGATGCTGCTCACCCTTGCCCTCGCCGCTCTCGCCGCCGAGTGCCCCGATCCCGCCGTGGTGGTCGCGCCTACCGCCTGGGAGGCGGACCGGGCGTGGATCCACCCGCCGAACTGGTTCGCGCCGCTCACCGACCCCGGCGTGGTGCCGCTGAAGGACCAGACCGCGTGGCCCGCCGACGGCACCCTGCTCACGGTGGAGGTGGGTGGCGAGGTGAAGGGCTGGCCCCTGCAGGCCCTCGCCTATCATCACGTCGCGAACGATATTGTAGGAGGAGAGCCGATCGCCGTCACCTATTGAGTGATGTGCAACTCCGGGACCGCGTTTCGCGCCCGGGTCGACGGCCGGCGGCTGTCGTTCGAGGAGATGGGGATCTACAACGGCGTGTTCGTGATGAGGGACCACCAGACGGGCAGCATCTGGGCCCACTACACGGGTGAGGCCGTAGAGGGTCCGCTGAAGGGCTCGCGGCTCGAGTGGCTGCCGCTCGAGCGGTTCACCAAGGCGGGCCTGCTCGCCGCCCACCCGGACGCCGGGGTGCCGCCGAATTCAGCTCTTCGGTTCCGCAAGACCCAGGTGCCCCTTACGAAACGCGCCACTGAGCTGGGCGAGTTCCTGCCGGACAACTTCGTGCCGACGCTTCAGGCAGACGGCCTGGCCCGCCTGCCCCGACACACCCACGGGCTGGGCGTGGCGGTCCGAGACGCGCATCGATTCTACCCGCTCGACGGCCTCACGCAGCCCGTGCACGACAAAGTGGGCGGCGTGGACATCGTCGTGCTGCTGCACGACGGCTCGGCCAGCGCCGCCGCCTACAGTCGCTGCATCGACGGCGAGAGCCTGGCATTCACCGGCACCGAACACGCCGGTCGGTCCGCTCTGCGCAGCGCCGATGGCACGGTGTGGGATGCCACGGGCGCCGCGGTGGCTGGGCCCCGAGCGAAGGCACAGCTCACCTCCGTGCGGTCGCTGATCACCGATTGGTACGGCTGGGGGGCGAACTTCCCGGCCACCACCATCCATGGGTCGAAGTAGCGCAGCGCCGGCAGTGGTCGCCCCAGGCTTGGTCACGGCGACCCGTCCACCGCGGCATCGCTGGTTACCCGGCGGGCCACCGGGTCGTCCGCACCGGTTGCCCACGCGGTCAGCTCCGCCAGGATCGCCCTGATCCGTCGCCGGAAATCATCGGGCTTCAGGTACCCCGGGTGTCCGGTGAGCACCACGCCCGTGGACAAGTACCAGTGCGAGCGCGAGCCTGCGGAGGCGCAGAGCTCGCCGCGGCCCGGCGCATACAGCGCGTGCGGATCCGCTGGCGGCCAGCTCGCACCGTCGAACAGCGCGAGCGTGCCTTCGCGGGCCATCACGGGTCCGACTCGGCCGATTCACCGGTCCACGACGCGCGGAAGGTGAACGCACCGAGCACCGCCAGCACCGCAGCAGTGCCTGCCAGCAGTGCCCACGCGTCTTCGAACATGTAGGGAAGAAACCCGTATCCCTGCGCCACCCACTCCCGACCGGTCTCGGTGGGCACCCACTCACCCAACGGCCCGAGCGACAGCATCACGGTGCCGAGCGCTGCCGCGAGCGCGTGCGCACCCCAGGTCCACCGCGCACCGCGCACCGCACGCGCCGGTCAGCCGTCCGGCAGCGTACACGAGGAGAACGGCGAGACCCGAGAACACGACCAGGTACGCCGCCGCAGCGTCATAGTCACGGTGATCCCGCCGATCCAGCATCTCCGCGCCCCACATCCACCACACGGCCGCGACAAGACCTACGGTGAGCACCTCGTCCCGCTTCATGCCCCCCCCCCCCTCGCCGAGTCTACTCCACGCAGGGCGACCAGGACCTCGGTCGTCCCCTGTCCAGCCCCGCCCGACACGAGGTCGGTCTACACAGGCCGCACTGTCGCGGGGCGGCGGCGGTCACAGCGGTGACGGACTCCCGGCGCACAGTCCCGAAACCTGGACTCTCGGGCGACAGCGACGTGGTAGCATCCGCGAACCAGGGGTCCCCATGCTCATGCTCTTGCCGCTCCTCCTCGCGGGGCCAGCCCATGCCTCTCAGCTGCTCACCGGCTCATGGATCAATGTCTGGTACGGCGATGCCGGGCAGTGGAACGACAGCGGGCACGGCCTCGAGATCAACACAGCGGCTGGCTGGGCAGATGTCACCTACCCGGGCTCGCCGTGGCAGCAGACCTCGATCGAGTACAACGCGCCGGGGTCGTACTCCTACGAATCGAACAACGGATTCGCCACGTTCACCACGCTGGTCGAGTCGAACCTGTCGGTCGGGAGCACGAACGAGTCGTACTACCTGTGGTCGATGCCCGGCCTCGAGATCGAGAAGCGCGAGGTGTGGGACGACGGCTCGAAGGCGATGAGTGTGTCGTTCGTCGCCACGAACACTGGCGGCTCCACGATCACCGACTTCAGGCTGATGCACGCGATCGATCCGGACCAGGACTACGGGCCCTACGGCGACTTCAACACGTACAATGACGTGAACGGCGCCGGCGACTTTGCCACCTCCGAGGGCGGCACCAGCCGGGTGGCGGTCACCTACGGCGCGTGCCAGCCGGCGAAGCAGGACGTAGGGCACACCGCCTCGTGGGATGTCGATGCCGACGCCCTGTTCGACGACTTCGGCGGCGCTGCGGGCGACTACGCGATGCACTGGCGGCACTGGGAGACCAGCATCCCGGTGGGCGGAAGCATCGAGTTCGGCTTCGTGATGCTGTGGGACGCGTCGAAGGCCACCGCCGAGAGCGTGTGGGCGGCCGACGGTCCCGAGCTGTGCGACGCCGCGTGCTCCGACCTCGACGGCGACGGCTACTCCGACGTGGCGTGCGGCGGCGACGACTGCGACGACGGCGACCCCTCCATCCACCCGTTCGCGCCCGAGCTGTGCGACGACCGCGACCAGGACTGCGACGGCCGCATCGACGAGGGCATCGTGGACGTGCCCTGGTTCGCGGACGACGACGACGACGGGTTCGGCGACCCGGCGGACAGTGTGCGCGATTGCGCGGCGCCCGATGGGTACGTCGTGAACAGCCGCGACTGCGACGACACCCGAGCCGACATCCACCCCGGCGCCGACGAGTGGTGCAACGACCTCGACGACGACTGCGATGGCGTCATCGACGACAACGCGCTCGACGCCGACGAGGTGTGGCCCGACAACGACGACGACGGCTTCGGTCGGCCCGTGGGCTCGATCTTCGCCTGCGGGATCCCGCTGGGGTACGCCGACAACCCCGATGACTGCGACGACCTCGACCCCGGCGTGAACCCCGACGCCGAGGAGATCCCCTACGACGGGATCGACCAGGACTGCGATGGGCTGGACCTCGGAGACGTGGACGGCGACGGCCACCTGGCGATGCCCCACGGCGGCGACTGCAACGACTTCGATGCCCGGATGAACCCCGATCGGATCGAGGTCGCCAACGGCATCGACGACGACTGTGATGGCGTGGTGGACGAAGGCACGCCCGCGTACGACGACGACGGCGACGGCTACACCGAGCTCGGCGGCGACTGCGATGACGACGAGCCACGCATCCATCCCAGCGCTGCGGAGCGGTGCGACGGGATCGACAACGACTGCGACCGACTCGTCGACGAAGGCACCGAGTGCTTCGACGACGACGGCGACGGCTACACCGAGGAAGACGGCGACTGCAACGACTCGGACCGCCGCGTGTATCCGGGGGCGCCCGAGATCATGGGCGACGGCGCCGACAACGACTGTGACGGCGTGGTGGACCGCGGCGAGACCGACCTCGACGGCGACGGCGTGTCGGAGTTCGGCGGCGACTGCAACGACGACGACCCGGAGATGGTGCCGGGCGGGATCGAGGTGGCCGACGGCAAGGACAACGACTGCGACGGGCTCATCGACGAAGGCACCGAGCTGTACGATGACGACGGCGACGGCGCGTCGGAGTTCGGTGGAGACTGCGACGATTCCGACAGCGACGTGGGGCCGGCGGCGGACGAGGAGCCGGGCAACGGGGTGGACGACGACTGCGACGGTGAGGTGGACGAAGACGGCCCGAACACCGACGACGACGGCGACGGGTTCACCGAAGACGGCGGCGACTGTCACGACTACGACGACACGATCCACCCGGGGGCCGAGGAGATCGACGACGGGGTCGACAACGACTGTGACGGCCTGATCGACGAAGAGGAGGACGGCGATCTGGACGGGTTCACCGTCGGCGATGGGGACTGCGACGACCGCGATGGCTGGTCGAACCCCGGGATGGACGAGATGTGCGACAACATCGACAACAACTGCAACGGCATTGTCGACGAGGGCTGCGACGGGGAGGAGGTCCAAGGCGCCGGCCAGGGCAAGATCACCGGCTGCGCGTGCACCAGCGGGGGTCCCTCGGTGGGGCCGTGGTGGCTGCTCGCGCTCGCGCTCTGGCGCCGCCGCACCGGCGCTCGTGGTCTGGTGTCGAACCCGTAGTCCGTCAGCCGCACAGATGGGGGACGCCGCAGCACCCGACCGGCGTGGGAGGCGCCGCACCCTGGCCCCCGCCGGCGGGACCGGCCAGGGGACAGTGCTCCCCCAGGCTCACGGCCGCGACCAGATCTGCACGCCTCCCTGGCAGGCACCCGAGCTGAACGCGTCCGGCTGGTCCTGGCAGATCGTGCAGGTGCCGAGGTCGGTGCTGGAGATCGTGTAGATCGGGAGCACCTTGAACGTGCCTCCAGGACCGTTGCTGCAGCCCACGCCGAAGTGCCCGCCCTCGCGGCTGGTGCACGCGAACGAGCCGTCGGCGTCGTCGCCGCCATAGCTGTAGCTGTAGCTGCCGTTCAGCGCTGCATAGCCGCCCCAGCTCCACGCGGTGGTGGTCACCGGTGACAGGTACCAGGCGCCGCCCTCGGTGTACAGGTACTGCCGCTCCACGCCGCCCGCGAGGCCGGCGCGGTAGGTCTCGCGCAGCTGGGTCCACCCGCCGCCGTCGGTGCTCATGTCGCACTCGACCGATACCACCCCTGCGCCAGAGTCCACGTAGAACGTTCCATCCACGAGGTCTGGCCGGAGGTCGAGGATCTCGAGGCAGCTCGCCGCCGGGCACTCCGCCGCATCACCGAGGATGTCCTCATCCGCGAGCCCGTCGCAGTCCTGGTCGATGCCGTCACACAGCTCCGGCGCCCCCGGGTACACCGTCGGATCGTCGTCGTCGCACTCCTCCGCGAGGGGGAAGCCGTCGCTGTCCAGGTCATCGTCGAGGGTGAGCTCGTCGCAGTCGTCGTCCACCCCGTCGTACGACCGCTCCACAGCGCCGGGGTGTACGGACGGGTCGGTGTCGTCGCAGTCTCGGGCGAGCGGGTAGCCATCAGCGTCCAGGTCATCGTCCGGGGTCAGCTCATCGCAGTCGTCGTCCACCCCGTTGTAGGGGCGCTCGCTCAGGCCGGGGCTCCGGGCCGGGTCCATGTCGTCGCAGTCCACGTCCAGCACGAACCCATCGCCGTCGAGGTCGTCGTCTGGCGTACGCTCGTCGCAGTCATCATCCACGCCATTGTACGGAACCTCGGGAACACCCGGGCCGACAAGGGCGTCCTCGTCGTCGCAGTCATCGGCCCGGAGGGTGCCGTCGCGGTCCAGGTCGTCGTCGGGAGTGGATGGATCGCAGTCGTCGTCCACGCCGTCGTAGGGGATCTCGGGCACACCCGGGTTCACGTCCGCGTCATCGTCTTCGCAGTCCCGCGCCTCGCGGGTAGCCGTCGCCGTCCAGGTCGTCATCGGGAGTGGATGGATTGCAGTCGTTGTCGAGACCGTCGTAGGGCACCTCGGGCAGACCTTCGTGCCGCCTCGGATCCCGGTCGTCGCAGTCCACCGACAGCGGATGGCCGTCGCCGTCAAGGTCGTCATCCGGCGTGGATGGATCGCAGTCATTGTCCACGCCGTCGTACGGCACCTCCGGCCCGCCGGGGCCTACCGACGGGTCGAGGTCGTCGCAGTCTTCGGCCAGGAGGTACCCGTCGGCGTCGAGGTCGTCGTCGGGCGTGTCGGGGTCGCAGTCATTGTCGACACCATCGTAGGGAACCTCGGCTGCATCGGGGTGGATGGCCGGGTCGAGGTCGTCGCAGTCGTCAGCGAGGGCGTAGCCGTCGGCGTCCAGGTCATCATCGGGGGTGAGCGGCTCGCAGTCGTTGTCGACGCCGTCGTATGGGACCTCGGCGGCGTCCGGGTGCACGTCCGGGTCGAGGTCGTCGCAGTCTCGGGCGAGCACGAACCCATCGGCGTCCAGGTCATCATCCGGCGTGAGCGGGTCGCAGTCGTTGTCCACGCCGTCGTAGGCGACCTCCGGCATGCCCGGGTTGACCTACGCATCCGCGTCATCGCAGTCGTCGGGCTCCGAGTAGCCGTCACCGTCGAGGTCGGACGGCTCCGTGGTCGGCGCGTCGGTGGTGTCGGGGGCGCAGTCGTTGTCGAGCCCGGCGCCGACAACCTCGGTGGCCCCTGGATTCACGTCGGGGTTCAGGTCGTCGCAGTCGTCGATGAAGAGGTAGCCGTCGGCGTCGATGCCGTCGTAGGGCACCTCGGGGAGGTCTGGGGCGACGGTGTCGTCGGAGTCGTCGCAGTCGTCGGCGATGGGCCAGCCGTCGCCGTCCAGGTCGTCATCGGGCGTGCCGGGGTCGCAGTCGTTGTCGACGCCGTCGTACGGACCCTCGACCGCGCCCGGGTTGACCTCGGCGTCGGCGTCATCGCAGTCCTCGAACGCGTAGTATCCGTCGAAGTCGAGATCGACCGCACCGGTGTCGGCGTCGCTCCGGTCGCCCTTCCCTGGATCGGAGGTAGACCGGCACGCGCCCACGATGGCGAGCGCGAGGAGGAGGGAGGAGCTGCGCATGGGGGGGCCTCTCGCGCCGCGGCTGGCGATCCCGTGCGAGCCTACCTCACCGTTCCGTCCTGAGGAACGGGCGGTGAAGCTGCCGAAGTGCTCGACGGGCCGTGCTCCCGGTGTCCCGGCTGCGCAGGCGGGTGGGCACCCGGACCGGGGCGCAGCCTACAGGTGGCGCCAGGCGAACCGGGCGGCGAAGGCGAGCACTCCCGTGAGGCCGGCGCCCCCGCCGAGACAGCCGAGCAGCACCAAGGCGCCGGCGGCCGCGGCGAGCTTGCGGTTGCGACCCGTGCGGGCCGCCGCGATGAACAGGGGGTGGGCCTGCGCGCGGTCGGCGATGTCGGTGCGGTTGGACCGGGCGAGCAGGGGCACCGCCTCGCTCTCCAAGGCGGGGTTGGCGAGCAGGGCCTCGAGCACGTCGCGGTCGCTGTCGCCGGCGAGGGTGACCTGCAAGGCCGCGGGGAGGTCGGGGGCGGCGGCCGCCAGGCGGCGGGCCGTGTACTTGGTGTTCGCCGCCAGTCCCCCCAGCAGCCCGGCGGTCATCGGCACCTTGGCCAGCGCCTTGAGCACGTCGGAATCCTGCTCATTCGCCGCGAGTCGGGCGAGCGCGGCGTCGCTCATCTGTCCAGAGCGGACCGTCGCGCGGCGCACTTTGTAGTGCTCATCCCCAGCGAGCCGGTCGACCAGGGCCTGGGTCAGCGCGGGGTTGGCCAGCAGGGCGGCGCGCACGTCATAGTCCCCGTCGCTGGCGAGCCGGTCGAGGGCTGCCGGGCCGATGGCCGGGTTCTTCGCCAGGGCGGTTCGCACGTCGTCGTCGTCGTCGGCCAGCAGGGCCTCGAGGGTGGCGTCGGACAGGCCGCGGCTGATGGCGGCGCGCGCCCGCAGGTCGCAGTCGTCGGACGCGGCCAGGCGGTGGAGGAGCTCGGGCGACAGGTCGCAGCCCTCGCCGGTGGGGGAGACGAGCACGAAGAAGGTGCGCACGGTGGTGGGCGGGCGGAGGCGGAGCCACACTCCATCGGGCAGGTAGTTGCTCCCGCTGCAGAACTCGCAGGTGATCGTGCGGCTCGACCCGTCCACAGTCAGGGAGCCGCCGCAGGACTGGCACTGGAACCGGATCGGCGCCACGCCCTGGGTGCCCTCGGTGCTGGCCCCTCCCGTAGCGGCCTCGCCGAGCACCCACAGCGCGCCCGGCACCACCGTGGTGGCCAGCTCATCCGCCTCGCGCACCCGCATGGAGGCGCCGCAGTCGCACACCCATCAGCCAGCGCGGGCGGCCTCGGGGAGGGCCTCGACCGGGGGCGTGGCGTGGCACGAGGTGCAGGTGGGCGGGAGATTACCGATGGCGTAGCGCCAGTTCAGCGCGCCGAACATCGTGGCCGACTGCAGGGCGCCGGCGGCCGCGTCGAGCGCCTCGAGGATGTCGACGGAGGAGAACACCGCCATCCACCGCTCCATCGGGAGGGGCAGCGGGTACTGGCAGGCCGGGCACAGGGCCGTCTCCGCCAGGCCGGGCACGTGGATCGGCTGGTGGCAGCTCGGGCAGGTGGCGGTGAGCTGCAGGGTGAGCGAGGCTGGGGCAGTGGTCATTCCGCCTCCTGCACCGGGATTACCCGCCAGACGGTGCGGGGCCACCGATATTGGCCCACCGCGCGGCGGGCGCCCCCTCCGCCGACCCGCACGGCGGCATCCCCTACTCCCCGCCCTTCACATACCGGTCGAACCACTCCAGCTGCTCCCACAGCACATGCTCCACCGACTCCTTCGCCCGGTACCCGTGCCCCTCGAACGGCAGCGAGAGCCAGCGCGCCGTACCGCCCACCCCACGGACCGCCTCGAACAGCCGCTCGGACTGGAACGGAATCGTGCCCGGGTTCTCGTCGATGGCCCCGTGGATCAGCAGCAGCGGCTCGTTGATCTTCGGCGCGTGCATCACCGGCGACAGGTGCAGGTAGCTGTCCTTCGCCTCCCACAGCGTGCGCCGCTCCGACTGAAACCCGAACGGCCGGATCGTGTGGTTGTACGACCCACTTCGCGCGATGCCCGCCTGGAACAGGTCGGAGTGCGCGAGCAGCGTCACCGTCATCAGGCCGCCGTGGCTGTGCCCCATCACGCCGACCCGCGACGGATCGGTCACGCCCAGCCGAACCGCCTCGTCCACCGCCGCTTTTGCCCCACTCACCAGCTGCTCGACGAAGGTGTCGTAGGCCGTGTCGGGGTCGCCGATGACGGGCATGCGGGTGTTGTGGAGCACCGCGTAGCCCTGGAGCAGGAAGAACAGGTGAGAGGGCCCG
>JBLFXJ010000238.1:0-12661 GCA_047609825.1 Myxococcota bacterium | reverse complement strand
ACGCCAGCGCGCGGCGGCAGCCGCCGCAGCGGCCGCTGCGGCAAAGCGCAGGTCTACCCGCCGCTCAAGCTCGGGGTCCAGCTATCGGTCGTCCTCGAGCCGGTCGTCGTTCGGGTCGAGCTCGCGGAGCTCCGGACGGAGCTTCAGCTCGAGCTCACGGAGCGCTGGACGGAGCACGTCGTCGAGCCGGCGATCGGCGGGCCGCAAGTTCTGACGCTCACTCGAGCACCCGCCCCGGGGGCTGGTCGGCAACGATGAGGAAGGTGTCGCCCTCCGGCCCGGACACCTGCTCGAAGGTGCCGAAGGTGACGCCGCCCAAGGTCTCGCTGCCCAGCGTGCCATCGGCCAGGGCCTCCACCCACCGCAGCGCGAAGTCATCTCCGGGCCACGGTCCCTCGAAGGTGCAGCTCCGGCCGGAGGGCGCGCAGGTGCGGGACACGGCGACGCCTTCGAGCTCGGGGGCCACTGTGGTGAGCAGGTCCACCACCCGCGCCTCGAGCTGGTGGGCGCGCTCCTCGGCGCGAGGACCGCGGAACCCGTCCGGCGTCTCGGCGCCACCGCCACCTGTCCCCCGCTCCCCACCCGCAACCGGGCGCGAGCCGAGGGAGGCCGCCCCAGGGAGGGCCCGGATCGCCTGCGCATCGAGGGTGCCGCGACGGGGCCCTGCGCCGATTGTCGGTGGCGGCTCTCCATCTGCAGGAGCCGCGGCCACATGCCGACCGGAGGGCGCGGCGCCGGCGGGCCCGGGAGGCGCTCGGCGCGCGCCCGCCACCGGCCGGTCAGGCGGGGGTGCGGCAGGCGCGTCCCCACCAGCGGAGAGGCCGGGGAGGAGCGGGTCCACCTCGTCGGGCGCCATCCAGCTGGCGAGCAGCACGGCCAACACCACGCCCACGCCCGCCGCGACCAGCGCGCCCCGCCAGCTCATGTGCGCCTCCGGGCCACGAGCGCCACCAGCCACGGCAGCGACAGGACCGGTCCAGGCGAGCCGTGCGCACAGCCGCAGCCCGATGCTCCCTTGCCGCTCGCGCGCCCGGTGTCATCGGAGGTCGCTGGCGCATCCTCGGTCGGGGTGCTGCTCCCCCCGGTGCCGGTCGCGCCCCCCGTACCCGTCGCCGTGCCCGTCGCCCCCCCAGTCCCGGTCGCCGGCGTGCCCGTGTCCAGCGGCTCGGTGGCCGGGGCGCCAGTGTCCACAGCACCCGTGTCGGCCGTGCCGGGTGCCGCGCAGAGCACCTCCGGCCGCGGACCGACCTGCAGCACGAGCCCGTCTACATAGCTGTCATTGTCGCTGCCGGCGTTGCGGGTGCCGGTGAGCTCGACCCGGATCGCCCGTGTGCCCCTCGGCAACGGATCCGCCGCCCCGAACCGGTCCCAGCGCGTGCTGCGGTCCGCCAGCCGGGTGCCCCGCCCGAGCTCGACGTCCGCCGCGTCGAGAAACACCAACTGCACCGCCGGCTCATCATCGCCGCCCCAGTCGGCCAGCTGCACCTGGAGCCAGGCCGCGCCGCCGGCGTCGATCTCGGCGGCGTAGACGGAGACGTCCACCACCTGATGCGCAGCACCGACCGGGCGCCCATCACACAGGCCGCCGACGCTGAAGTACCGGTCGCCCGCGTAGGGCGCGATGCCGTCGCACTCGTCGGCGAGGAGCGACTCGAGCACGCCCTCGGTCACGGTCCACCCGTCGATGCCGTCCTCGGCGCCGCCATTCGTCACCAGGTCCGGCGACAGCCCGCTCGGCCCCGTGGTGAACCGCACCGGAGCCGACCACTCGCTCCACGCCAGGTCCTGGTCGCGGTAGCGCACCCGGGCGCAGTGCTCGGTCTCGGGCGCGAGATCGACCAGCAGCTCGTCGGTCAGGTCGTCGCCCGCCTGCAGGTCCACCCCGCCGAACTGGTTGGTGTGCTGGAGCCAGCGGTCGGCGAGCAGCGCTTCGAAGGAACAGTCTGCGTCCACCTGCCAGTGCGACGCGCCGTGGGCTCGACCGGCGTAAGGCGAGCCGCGCAGCCAGATGCACTCGGGGGGACCGTCCACAGCGAGCGTGGGCGTGGCGGGCGCGTCGGGGAATCGGCGCACGGTGAGCGTGTCGCGCACCTCGTTGTCCAGCGGGGAGGCGATGTTGCCGCGGCTCACCCGACGGAGCTGGAAGCTGGGCGCATCGCCCGCGGTCACGTCGACCAGCACGAACCCGTAGTCGTCCGTGCTGACCGCGAACTCCGGGTAGTCGACCTGGGCGTATTCGCCCCAGTAGTCGATGTTTCCGCCGGCGGTGGCCACGTTCACCATCACGTGGGCGTGGTCGCGGGACTGGCCCCGGCTGTAGGCGTGGGTGTGGCCGAAGAAGTGGGCGCTCGGCTTGCCCGAGGCCGTGGAGAACGCCTCCAACAGGCCGATCACGTCGCCGGTGTAGGGCAGCTCGCCGGGCAGCCAGAGCTCGGACTGGTGCGGGTGGTGGAGCTGGGCGAACACGAAGTCGATGTCGGGGTTGCTCGCCGCATCGTCGAGCACGCCACCGAGCCACAGGAGCTGGGCGTCGGTGCGGTAGCCGGAGTTGGAGTCCAGGCCGATGATGCGCAGGTTTCCCCGGTCGAACCACCAGGAGTGCTCGGGCACGGCCCCGTTCTCGGGCAGCCGGAAGTAGCGGAAGAAGTGCTCGGCGTCGTTCTCGTGGTTGCCAGGCACCGGGTAGGTGGGCACCGAGGCGAACAATGCCGCGCCGGGCTCGAAGAAGGTGTCGCGCCACTCGGCGATGTTGCGCCCGTTGTCGACCAGATCGCCGGGGATCAGCGTGAACGCCAGCGCGGTGCCCACGTCGACGCCCAGATCGTCCACCAGGAACGCGATCACGCCATCGTCCACCACCTCGCGGAACTTGCCGGGGTGGAGGAAGTCGCGCTGCATGTCGGACATGGCGAGGAACCGCAGCGGCGCCTCGGGATCGGCCGAGTCGGTGTGCAGGGCGTAGATCGGGCTGACGGCGGCACCGGTGCGCACCCGGTAGTGCACAGGGCTGTCGGCGGGCAGGCCGGAGAGCTCAACAGCGTGCATCCGGGATTCGCCGACTCCGACCCACGAGGTGCCCGATGCGGATTCACCGAGGTCGGGCGTGAGGCCCCACTCGACCACCGCCTCCTCGCCGCCGTCGGTCTCCCAGTGCACCCACACCGAGGTGGGCGTCGCGTCCTGCAGGTACGGCTGCACGAGCAGTTCCTGAGCGACGGCGGACAGGGCGAGCACGACGAGCATGCGCAGGCTTTACCCCACCGCCGCGGGTCAGACGATGGCGCCGGGCCGATAGGCGGCGGCCTCGGGATGGGCCGCGGCGAGCACACCCACCGCGTCGACGAACGCCTGCACCTGGGCGCCAGCTGCACCGACGAAGCTGGCGGGGTCCTCCACCAGCGCGCCGAGGGCGGCCCGATCCAGCGGCACCCGGGCATCGGCCCCGAGCCGGTCGAGCAGGTCGTTGTCGCTCCGAGCGGCCTCGCGCATCTCGAGCGCCACGGCCACCGCGTGCTCCTTGATCGCCTCGTGGGCCGCCTCACGCCCCGCGCCGGCCTTCACGCACGCCATCAGCACCTTCGTGGTGGCGAGGAAGGGCAGGTAGCGTCTGAGCTCCCGCGCGATCACGGCGGGGTAGGCGCCCAGCTCGTCGAGCACGGTGAGGAAGGTCTCGAACAGGCCGTCGATGGCGAAGAAGGCGTCGGGCAGCACCACCCGACGCACCACGGAGCACGACACATCGCCCTCGTTCCACTGCTCGCCCACGAGCCCGCCGGCCATGGTGAGGTGGCCGCGGAGGATGACGGTGAACCCGCTCACCCGCTCGCACGAGCGCGCGTTCATCTTGTGCGGCATGGCGGACGAGCCCACCTGGCCCGCCTTGAACCCCTCGGTGACGAGCTCGAGACCGGCCATCAGCCGCAGCGTCTTCGCCAGGTTCGCCGGGCCACTCGCCACCTGCACGAGGGAGGACACCACGTCGAGGTCGAGGCTGCGGGGGTAGACCTGGCCCACGCTGCCGAGGCTGGCGGCGAAGCCCAGGTGTGCGGCGACCCGCTGCTCGAGCGCGCCCACGGCCTCGGGAGAGCCGAGCAGGTCGAGCATGTCCTGCTGGGTGCCCACCGGGCCGCGGATCCCGCGCATGGGGTAGCGATCGATGAGCTCCTGCACCCGGCGGGTGGCCTGGAGCAGCTCCTCGCCCGCGGTGGCGAAGCGCTTGCCCAGGGTGGTGGCCTGGGCAGCGACGTTGTGCGACCGGCCCGCCAGCACGGTGTGGCCGTGCTCGGCGGCGAGCTCGGCGAGGCGGGCCAGGGTGGAGACGCAGCGGTCCCGGACATGCTCCAGCGAGCGGCGCACCTGCAGCTGCTCCACGTTCTCGGTGAGGTCGCGGGAGGTCATGCCCTTGTGCACATGCTCGTGGCCGGCGAGCGCGCAGAACTCCTCGATGCGCGCCTTCACGTCGTGCCGGGTCACCCGCTCCCGGGCCGCGATGGACGCCAGATCCACCTGTTCGACCACGGCCGCGTAGTCGTCGATCACGCCCGCAGGCACCTCCACCCCGAGGTCGGCCTGGGCGCGGAGCACGGCGAGCCACAGCTCCCGCTCCAGCACCACCTTCGCGGCGGGTGACCAGATCGAGCGCATGGCCGGGCTGGCGTAGCGGGTGGCGAGCACGTTCGGAATCATACGGCCTCCGGCCGCTCGCCCTAACCGGACACGGTTGCCGTGCCCCCACACCGCCGATACGGCCTGGTGCATGAGTCCTTCCCCCGGCGACGACACGCTGCGTGCGGCGATCCACGACGCCGGCATGCGGGTGACCCGTGCGCGGATCACGGTGCTGCGGCTGCTGTCCCACACCGATGGCCCGGTGAGCCACGCCGACGTCACCGAGGCGCTCGCCGGCGACGGGTGGGACCGGGCCACGCTGTACCGCAACCTGATGGCGCTCACCGAGGCCGGGCTGCTGCGCCGGGTGGACATGGGCGACCATGTGTGGCGGTTCGAGCGCGTGACCGTGCGGGGAGACGCCCACGCCGACGACCACCCGCACTTTCTGTGCACCGCGTGCGGTGATGTGGCCTGCCTGCCGGCGGTGGACCTGCGCATGGGCGGGGTGGACCTGCCCCGGGCGCTGGCCGCGGGCCAGGTGAGCATCCAGCTCCGTGGCCTGTGCGACGAGTGCATCACGGTCTGACCGGGCGCGCGTGAGGTCGGGCGGGCGAGACGCCCCTGTGTGGTACGTCATCGGCTGTCATGGACCCGGAACGCCGCATCGGCGACGTTCTGTGCCGCCGGTTGAACATCCCCGACGCACAGATCCGGCTGCACACCTGGCCGCTGCTCAGAAGCGCAGCGGGAACCTGGTGCGGCTCACGGTGTCGCACCAGCGCCTGCTCGAGGCCATCCGGGCGCTGCTCGCGGCGCTGTCCTACACGCAGGAGGCGCAGCTGTCGGGCGGCCACCAGGTCAAGGGCTTGCCGCTGTTCAATCAGGGCCTGAAAGCGCCGAAGGATGCCACGTCCGACACGCCGGATCGCATCGAGGGGAACCGACAGCTGTCGTTGGGGCACCTGGACTTCCGCATCTGCCACCTGGTCAGCGGCACCGCGTCGAGCACCGCCACCTCGCCCGAATGGTCGAAGACCATCGGCACGATCGTGGTCACGGGCGACGACCCGGTGGGCAGCTACCCCGCGAACCGCGAATACTGGAACATCGACATGGACCGGTGGCCCACCGAGACCAGCATCGGGTTCACGATCTGGGTCGCTGACGTAGACGACGCCGCGCTGCCCGGAAACACCGAGCTGCAGTCGGTGCTGTCATGGTCGGGCGGCACTGCGTGGCAGCTCGAGCGGCTCGGCTTCGACGAGGTGGAGGTCACCGCCACCGAGAGCACCAGCAGCATGGCCACCTGCCCGGCGTCGACCAACACCGGCGCCGCCGACATCGGCCTGAAGATCACCGGCACCACCAGCCCGGTGGCGAACTGGTACCAGGACGACAGCCAGTCGCTCGTGGTCGCCAACATGGACGCTGCAACCATCGAGACGCCAGCTGACGGCTACTCGGCCTCGTTCACCGCGGACAACAAGGCCGTGTTCAACGGCGGCGGGCCCGCATCTCTGGACGGATGGACCCGCTACGACTCGGTCGAGGTGGTGTGACCGACCACGGCGTGGACACCGGGTGTCCACGCCGTGCACGCCGGGCACGGGCGCTTCGCCCCGGTGTTCGGCGCCCTCACCTTGGGGCCAGCCTGGCTCGCCGTGACGGCGGACGAGGCCCGGATCAGCGCAGCTCCGCCAGTCCAGCGCCTCGCCGCTCCCCAGCGTCGACCGAACCGCGAAGCGCTCGTCGCCTGACCCGGCCGTGGTGCAACCCACACGCACCTGCAACACACTTGCATCAACAACCGGGTGTCGATACGGCGCGCAGATGTTCGTGGCGCTGCCCGCACTCATCGTCGCCCTCGGCTGCGCCCTCGCCGCGCTGCCGCTGCGCGCCCCCGTGCTGCTGCCGCCGCTCCGCACGGCGGCCGTGGCCTCGGCCCTCGCGGTGGTGTTCCTGGGACTGCTCCCCGAGGCGGTGCTGGTGCTGGGGCCTGTGGCCCTGGTGGTCGTCGCAGCGGGCCTGCTCCTGCCGATGGCGATGGAGCGGGCGTGGTCCGGCGCGGGCACGGGCGCGTGGACGCTCGCCGCCCTCGCGCTGCACCAGGCCGTAGACGGCGCCCAGATCGCCTGGCTCGGCCCCGAGGTCGGCGCCGTGGGGGCCGCCGGCATCGCCCTGCACGGAGCGGCGCTCTCGGCCGCCGCGGTCATCGCCCTCGGGCGCACTCCCCGCCGCGCGCTGGGCGCTGCTGCAGTGTTGGTCGGCGCCACCGCGCTGGGTGGGTTGGCCGGCGCAGGGCTCTCCGCCGCCCCGGTCGAGGCTGCCGAGCCATGGATCCGCGCGGCCGTGTCCGGTCTGCTCCTCCACGCGCTGCTGCACGATGTGGCCCAGTCCCTCCCCGAGACTCCCAGCGAGCGGGCCGTCGATCTGCTGGTGGCGGGCGCGGCGGCCAGCCTCGGCGCGCTCACCATCGGCCAGCAGCATGCCGGGCACGCCCACGCCCACGCTCCGGCCGCTGAGCTGCTGGGCGAGGCCATGGTCCACCTGGTGGTCGTCGCCTCCCCGGCCGTGCTGCTCAGCCTCGCGGCCACCGCCCTCGTCGCCCGCCTCCGCGGTCGGCCGGTCCAGACCGCCCTGCGCACGGCCCTCGACGAGGTGAGCCCGTGGGTCGCCGCGGGCCTGCTCATGCTCGCGATGATCACGCTCGCCCGCCCCATCGCCGACCTGTGGCACGAGGGTGCCGCCGCCACCGCCGTCGTGCTCGCCGGCTTCGCCCGGGTGCACCGAGGCCCGCTGCCCGTCACCGGAGGGCTGGTGCTGTGGGGGGTCGCGGTGAGCATCGCGGTGCCCACCGGTCTCGGCCACCAGCACGGCCCCCTCGGGTGGATTGTCGGTGCGGTCGCTACCGGTCTGTTCCTGTGGGCCGTCGTGCGCACCTCCCCGCGCGGCTGGCTCCGCCCGCTGTCCGACCACCAGCACGGCGCCGCTGCGTGATGTTGTGCCTGCTGGCCGCCGCGCTCGCACAGGAGGCGGCGGACGAGGAGATCCTCGTCACCGACGAGGTCGACCACCCTACCGCCGACCGCGGCACCGGCGACGTGCGGGTGGTGGTGGCGGACGTGCAAGCGGTGCAGACCACCAGCGCCGCCGACGCCCTGGAGCTGGCGCCGTCGGTATTCCTCACCCGCACCGGCGGAGATGTACACCCGGCCCAGATCTTCCTCCGCGGGTTCGACGCCCGACATGGGCAGGATGTGGAGGTGAGCGTCGACGGCATGCCGCTGAACCAGGTGGGCAACCCCCACGGGCATGGCCTGGTCGACCTCGGGTTCATCCCGCCGGAGGCGCTGTTGAGCCTGCGGGTGATCGAGGGCCCATTCGACCCCACCCAGGGCGACTTCGCGGTGGCCGGGTCCATCCGTCCCACCCTCGGCCTCGGCGAGCCAGGCCTGCTGTTCCGGGGCCAGATCGGCAGCTTCGGCACCGCCCGGTCCGTGGTGGGGTGGCAGTCCAGCGAAGAAGCCGGCACCTTCGCCGTGGCCGAGGTGTTCCGCACCGCCGGCTACGGCGAGAACCGGGGCGCACAGAAGGGCTCGGCGCTGGTGCGGGCCGAGGGCGGCGACGACACCCGGTGGTCACTGCTCGGAGGCGCATACGCCAGCAGCTATGAGCTGGCCGGGCTGGTGCGCCGGGTGGACGTGGATGACGGCGCCATCGACCTGTACGGCACCCAGGACGATCGGCAGGGCGGCAGCTTCCAGCAGGGATTCGTCGCGGGCACGGTGTCGGGGGACGAGGGCGACACGGACTGGCGGCTGCGGTTCTCCGGCGCCCGGCGCAGCCAGCGCCTGAGGTCCAACCTCACCGGCTTCCTGACCGACGACCGGCGCGCCGGCGAGTCCCAGCACGACCAGCGCGGCGACCTCACCGACCAGGGATTCGCCGCCACCACCCTCGCTCTTGACGCTGACGTCCAACAGTCCTTCTACGACCTTCCCTCCGGCATGACCGGCGCCCTGCTCGTGGGCGCATACGGCCGGTACGATGACGTGGAGGCCCACACTTGGCGGGTGCGCGCGCTGGACGACGCGCCGTATCGAGTGGAGGCAGACTACCGGCTGCGTCAGGGGAATGCGGCGGTGGTAGCCGACACGGAGCTGTCCGGCGGCATCGCCGTGGCCCGGGTCGGCGGCCGCCTCGACACCTTCGTGTACGACCTGCTCGACCGCTGCGGGGCGAAGGATGAGTGGCATCCCGACGCCACCGTCGACGACGTGAACTGCCCGGCCGACAGCCGCAACGGTCCCCGGCTGCGCTCCGAATCGCGCACCGCCCAGGGCCTCGCCGCCTCGCCCCGCGCCACCCTGCTCCTGCGCCCCACCTCGGAGCACACGGTGTCGCTCTCCGGCGGGCGCGGCGTGCGCTCGTACGAGGCGTTGGCGCTTTCCGACTCCGAAGACGCCCCGTTCGCCAGCCTGTGGGGCGGCGAGCTCGGCTACGCCTGGGCCCGGTCCGCCGAGACGTGGTTCGGCCTGCACAGCCTGTCGGCGTGGACCACCCGGGTGGATCGCGACCTGCTGTTCGACGAGGAGGCCGTGCGGAATGTGGTGGCGGGCGAGACCACGCGCATCGGTGGCACCGCGGTGTCCGAGCTGCACATCGGGCCCCTCACCGAGCGCACCACCGCCACCTACACCTACGCCGTGTTCGGCGACGACCTGGCGCCGTCGTTCAGCCGGTACAACAGCGACCGGGTGCCGGGCGCCCTCGTGCCGTATGTACCGCCATGGGTCGTGCGGTCGGATCTCTCCGTCGCGGGCCCGGTTGGGCGCGCGCTCAGCGAGCTCCGGGGCGGCCTCGCCATCGACGCCATCGCCCCCCGTCCCCTCCCCCAGTCCGAGCGCTCCGACTGGGTGTTCACCCTCGACGCCATGGTCTCGGCCCGCGTGCGCGCGGTGCAGGCGAGCGTGGCCGTGACCAACGTGTTGAACCGGCAGTACCCCCTCGCCGAGTACAACTTCGCCTCGTGGTTCCCGGACACGAGCGGGCAGCAATGGCCCACCCGCATCGCCTCCCGCCAGGTGAGCCCGGGCGCTCCCCGCGCCGTGCTCGGCACCGTCACCCTCCGCCCTGCACCCGGAGGTCGCTGAGTGCGCTGGCTCCTCCCCCTGCTCATGCTCGGCTGCGCCTCCGAGACCGGCGGCCGTCGCATCGGATTCACGGCGGAGGTCGCACCGATCCTCCAGCCCGTTGACGGCGTGCTGCGGTGGACCGACGCGTCCACCGGCACCGAAATCACCCTCACCGAGGCCCGGGCGTGGGTGGGGCCGATCACGCTGTGGTCCGACGCTCCCCTGCTCCAGGTCGGCTCGGCCTGGCGGGCGCTGGACTGGGTCGTGCCGTCGGCGTGGGCGGGGGTGGACCACTTCGAGGCCGGGTTCGTGACCGGCGAGGTGCTCGACCAGGTGGAGGTGGATCTGGTGGCCGGCGAGGTGGTGCCGATGGGCGACGGCATCGGCCTGGCCGGGCCGTCCCTCAGCGGCGAGATCTGGCTCGAGCCGGTGTCCGGGGACGCCACGATCACGCTGGTGGGCGAAGCCGACGCCGGTGCTGGGCCGATCCCGTTCCGGCTCGACCTCACCCTCGACGGGGACTGGTTCGACGTGGAGGCGGGCGAGAACCCCATCCTCCAGCGGCGCATCCGCGGCCTGCCGTGGGACGCCCGGCTGTCGCGCGGCGGCACCCTGCGCGTGGAGGTGGACCCGAGCCGCTGGCTCGTAGGCGCCGACTTCGAGGCGCTCCGGAGTGAATCCCCGGACGGGTTGATCCTGCCCGGAACAAAGCTCGGCGACCGGGTGCGGCAGCAGGTGCGCCAGGTGGGGGGTGACCGCGCCTGGGAGCTGACATGGACCCCATGAGGAGAGTGTGTATGCGAGGCATGGTGGCGCTGGTGCTGATGGCGTGCGCGCCCGGCGAGGGCGTGGTCGAGGTGTCCATCTGGGGCGAGGACGAGGTGACCGAAACCCTCCAGACCGATGATGGGTGGACGGTGACCGTGGACCAGTGGGTGCTGGCGGTGACCGCGGTGGAGCTGGGCGACGACAAGACGGAGGAGACCGTGGCGCGGTCCTCCGATGCCTACGTCGTGGACCTGGCCCAGCACGACACGCCGGTCCTGCTCACCGACATCCCCGCCCCTGCCGGCCGGCTGGTGTTCGGATTCACCATCGATTCTCCGCCCGAAGATGCGGTGGTCATCGATGATGTGGCCGGGCTGGCCGAGCAGATGACGGCGGAGGGCTGGGTGCACGTGGTGCGCGGCTCGGCCACCGACGGCACCCGCACGGTGGCGTTCGACTGGGCGCTCGACCTGCCCGCTCGGCACTCGAACTGCGAAGACGGCACGGACGGCACCGCCGGGCTCGCGGTCAGCGCCGACGCCGCCACCCAAGCGGTGCTCACCGTGCACCCCGACCACCTGCTGTGGACCGCCCTCGGCACCGAGGAGGCCGCACTCGGCTTCGGCGCAATTGCGGATGCTGACGGCGGGGACGGCGTGGTGGACAGCGACGATCTGCGCGCGGTGTCCACCCTCGACATCGGGTACGAGACCAGCGGTCTCGCCGATACGCTGTACGATTTCGTGGCGTTCAGCGTGGCCCAGGCCGGTCACCTGAACGGCGATGGGCTGTGCCGGGTGCGGTAGGTCAGATGCCGAGCAGCTGAATCGCCAGTCCGGAGCTCGCGATCACGCCGCCGGCGCCGATGTGGCCGTAGCGCTCGAGCCCCGACACCGGCGCGAGACGCACGCCGGCCGACGCCACGACAGCCGCCGCCACCATGGTGACGATGGTGGTGACCGCGAACAGGCCGGCCACCTCCAGCACCAGCGACCAGTCCCGCTGGAACGCCGGCGCCATCAACACCGGGATCAGCGGCTCACAGGGGCCGAGCACGAAGATCACGAACAGGGAGCTCACGGCCGGGCCCGCCAGGTGGGGGTGGGCATGCTCCCGGTGGTGGTCGTGGGAGTGGTCATGGCGGGTGCCGTCTACGTGCACGTGAGCGTGGCTGTGCACGGTCTCGCGCCGGAGCCGGGCCACGCCCCACGCTGCATAGGCGAGCCCGAACGCGATCAAGCTCCACGCGGCCAGCTCACCGCGCACCGACTCCACCCACTCCAGCGACCCGATGGCCGAGCCCAGGCCGATGCCCACGAGGCCGAGCACGATGCTGCCCACCACATGGCCCACGCCACACACCGCCGTGACCGCAGCCACCCGGGCGAGCGACCAGTCCCGCGCGCGGCCGAGCACCACGAACGGCAGGTAGTGGTCCACGCCGATCACGGTGTGGATCAGGGCGACGGACACAGCGGCCATGTGGAGCGAGAGATCGGGCGTCATAGCAGGATGCACTCCACCCGACCGAGGCAGGCCGCCGGGCTCACCGCACCGAAGTGCCGGCTGTCTTCGCTCTCCGGAGGGTTGTCGCCCTCCACCCACACCCCGTCATCATCCACCCGGATCACGCGCTTCACAACTGTGAGATCGCTCACCGGGTGCCGGACCAACACCACCTCACCGGGGCGAGGCGCTCGACGCCGGAGTCGAGCGTAGTCCACCAGCACCACCTGGCCGTGCCGGAGCGTCGGGAGCATGCTCGCGTTCGCGATGCGCACCCGGTGCACCCGGCGCAGCACCCACCGGAGCACGTGAACCGCGCTCCGCTGGGGGACGGGCTCAGCTCGCAGTGTAGTAGGGAACGTCGCGGCCCTTGGTGGCCCAGAAGATGCCGTGGATCTTCTCGATGTGGCCCATCAGGGCCTCGGCGTGGTGCAGCGAGAGCTCCACCTTGGCGTAGGAGCACTCCTTCGCCGCCTTCCAGAAGATGTCGTGCAGGTCGGGGTGGGCCTCGAGGTGATGCGGCTTGAAGTAGTCGGTCCACAGCACGAGCAGCTCGCTCTTGGCGATGTGGGCCTGCTCTTCCTTGATCGCCACGTAGCGGGCGAAGGAGTTGTGGTACTTGGCGTACGCGGCCGCATCAT
>JBLFXJ010000237.1:0-12706 GCA_047609825.1 Myxococcota bacterium | reverse complement strand
TCTTGCTAGCTGCAGGACGGTCACGCACCTCGGCAGACCCCTCCTGATTCCAGGTGCGACCGACGTACACCAGGTACGGGAAGCCCATCAGCTCGAGGTCCTTCATCTTCGCGCCGGCGCCCAGCTTACGGTCGTCGAACATCGCGTCGATCCCGGCCGCCTTGAACGCCTCGTACAGGCCCTCGGCGGCCTCCATCAGTGCGGCATCCTTCACCGACAGGCACGCCACCACCACCTCGAACGGGGCGATGGGTACCGGCCAGCGGATGCCCACGTCATCCGACTGCTGCTCCACGGCAGCGGCCGCGACCCGGCTCACGCCGATGCCGTAGCAGCCCATCACGAACGGCTGGGGCTTGCCGTTGTTGTCGGAGAAGGTGGCGCCCATGGGTGCGGAGTACTTGGTGCCGAGCTTGAAGATGTGGCCCACCTCGATGCCCCGCCGGAGCGTGAGGGGGTCGCCATTGTGCGGTCCGGGCTCTCCCTCGCGGGCGGTGCGGAGGTCGGCGAAGGTGGGCATCGGGCAGTCGCGACCGAGGTTCACGTCCAGGCAGTGGGTGTCGGTGGCGTTGGCGCCGCAGAGCAGGTTCACCATTCCGCGCACGGTCTCGTCGGCCACGACCTCGAACGCATCCGACAGGTCGACCGGGCCGGCAAAGCCGGTGTCGGCCCCGGTGAGGGCACGGATCTCGTCGTCGGTGAGCATCTTCACCGTCAGACCGCCGGTGTGGTTGCGCAGCTTGGTCTCGTTCACCTCCTGGTCGCCGCGGATCAGCACCGCCCAGGGCTGCTCCCGGTCCAGGTGCTGGGCCTTGCACAGCACGGTCTTCACCATGCGGTCGGCCGAGATCTCCGGGAAGAAGGCCTCGAGCTGCTCCACGGTGCGCACGCCCGGCGTGTGCTCGCGACGAAGCGCACGCGGGGCCTCGCCAGCGCTCGCAGGCGCGGCGAACCGGCTCTCCGCCTTCTCGACGTTCGCGGCGTAGCCCGACGACTCTTCGATGAGGATGGCATCTTCGCCGGCATCGGCCGAGACCATGAACTCCATCGAGCCGGACCCGCCGATGTCGCCGGGGTCGGCGTCGACCCCGAACGCCTCGAGGCCGCAGCGCTGGAAGATGCGCTCGTAGGCGCCCCGGAAGGCCTCGAACCGCACATCGAGCGACGCCTCGTCGGCGTCGAACGAGTAGGCGTCCTTCATCAGGAACTCCTTGACGCGCATCAGGCCGAATCGGGGCCGGATCTCGTCGCGGAACTTCGTGTGGATCTGGTACAGCGACAGCGGGAGCTGCTTGTACGACTTCACGGTGGCGCCGACGTAGTCCGTCACCACTTCTTCGGCGGTGGGCGCCAGGCCGTAGCAGGTGCCCCGGCGGTCGGTGGTGGAGAGCATCGTGCGGCTGGCCTGGTATAGATCCCACCGGCCGGACTTCTCCCACAGGCCTTGATCCTGGAGGATCGGCAGCTGAACCTCGTGCGCACCGATGGCGTCGAGCTCCTCGCGCACGATGTTCTGCACCTTCTTCAGGGTGCGCCAGAGCAGAGGGCCGTACACGTACAGGCCGGCGCTCAGCTTGTGGATGTAGCCGGCACGGGCCATCAGCTTGTGGCTGAGCACCTCGGCGTCGGCGGGGTCGTTTCGGTAGGTGACGAGGTGGAGCTGCGTCGCACGCACGGGGTCTCCGGAGCTGGACGCCGTCCGTAACGCGGGCCGGCCGCTGCCTGCACGGCGAAGAACGCACGCGATAGGCGCCGGAGGCGCGGAGGCATATGCACCGGATCACGCACAGCGCAGAGGCGATGCGACGCCTGCTGGCGGTGCACGACGCCCTCTTGGAGCAGGGGGTCGCGGACCTGCCCGCCCGCGGCCTGACCGTCGGGGCGCTCGCGAGGCTGCTCACCCACACCGGTGACGAACCCCTGCTCGGTGGACAGCTCCTGGCCCCGCACGCCCTGCTCACGCCGGTGTTCGGGGCCACACGCCTGGTAGACCCGGCTTCGTCCCACGCCGCTGTGGCCGTAGCGGGGGTGTCGTGGTCGCAGGCGCCGGTGAGCTGGCTCGGTGCGCTGTACCAGGCGCTGCTGGCACGCCAGTCCGAGGGCCGGCGCCGAGAGCTGGGCGCGCACTACACCTCCGAGCGCGACATCCACCGCGTGCTCGGTCCACTCCTGCTCGACCGACTGACCGCCGAGCTGCGCGCGGCCCGAGGCAACACCGCTCGCCTCCGGACGCTCATGGCAACCCTGGCGCGGGTGCGCGTGCTGGATCCAGCGTGTGGATGCGGCGACTTCCTCCTCGTGGGCTACGCCGCCCTGCGCCGGCTCGAGGCAGAGGCGGCCATCGCACTGGGTGAGCGGTGGACCCCGCGGGTGGGCCGACACCAGCTGTTCGGCATCGAGCTGGATCCGCACGCGGCGGCGGTCGCCATCACCGCACTCGACGTCCTCGACCGACGCCTGGGCCGCACCGGGAGCGCGCCGCACGTGGTCGTCGGCAACGCGCTCCGGCTGGACTGGCACGGGGTGCTGCCGCACCCGGATGCCGCGACGTTCATCGCCGGAAATCCCCCGTTCCTCGGCAAGAAGGAGCAGACACCGGCCCAGCGGTCCGACAGCCGGCACGTGTGGGCGGGCACGCGGGGCACCGGCGTGCTCGACTACTCCGCGGGCTGGCTGCGCGCAGCCTCCCAGTATCTGCGCGGGAGCGCCGCCACCGCCGCGTTCGTGACCACCAGCTCCTTGGCCCAGGGCGAGCAGGTGGGGGCGCTGTGGCGGGCCCTGCGATCGGACGGCCCCGCACACCTGCGGTTCGCCCACACCCCATTCCCCTGGGCCAGCGAGGTGGGGGGTGCTGCCACCGTGCACGTGGTGGTGCTCGGGATCGGCGCGCAGCCGGCCACCGCGCCCTTGCTCGTGGACCACGCCACCGACCCGCCGACGCGCGCTGTGGTCCGGTCGCTCTCGCCGTACCTGGTGGACGCCGACGACACCCTGGTGCTGCCGCGGAGCCGCCCCCTGCAGGCCAGCACCCAGCCCGTACACTATGGTAGCTTCGCCCTTGATGATGGACACTTCACCCTGTCGGCCGAGGCCCGGGATTCCCTGCTCGCGGAGTGCCCCGAGGCCAAGCCCTGGGTGCGCCCGTTCGTGGGCGGTGAGGAGCTGCTCCGCGGCACTGAGCGGGCCTGCCTGTGGCTGGATGGGGCGGACCCGGCGGCGTTCCGATCGCTGGCCCCGGTGCAGCGGCGGGTGGAGGCCGTGCGGGCGTGGCGGCTGTCGCGCACCCGGGCCCGAACCCTCGCGCTCGCCGCGACCCCCCACCTGTTCGCCGAGCGGCGGCAACCGAGCGAACGCTACCTCGCTGTGCCCACGGTGTCGTCAGAGCACCGGCTGGCCCAGCCCGCGGCCTTCGTCGACCCGGGCGTCATCGCGTCGAACCAGATCTACGTGCTGGAGGAGGCCGGTGCGTGGGAGCTCGGGGTGCTCGCCTCGGCGATGCACCTGGCGTGGATCCACCGCGTCGCCGGGCGCCTCGGTGCGGGCCTCCGGTACTCGTCGCGCATCGTGTACAACAACTTTCCGTGGCCCGAGCCGTCCACAACACAGCGCCGGGCGGTCGAGCAGGCCGCCGCGGAGGTGCTCGCCGCGCGCGCGCGCCACCCCTTGGCGTCACTGGCGGAGCTGTACAGTCCCGACACCGCGCCGGACGACCTACGGGCGGCACATCGGGCGCTGGATCTGACCGTGGACCGGTGCTATCGCGCAGCACCCTTCCCGACGGACCGGTCCCGGGTGGAGCATCTGCTGCGACTCCACGCCGCGCTCGCCTGACCGGCATTCCCGGGCGCGCCTCCCTCGCTCATGTCCGGACGCAACCCTGACATGCCGCAGCGCGCGAGGGCGTCGCCACGCGAGGTACACTCTTACAGCAATCTGTTGGGGGGTCTCTCATGCGTCTGGTCACGGCACTGTTCCTGGCTGCGTTCTCACTGCCGGCGCTCGCGGCCGACCGCGACGCGGATGGCTACGACGAGGCCGTCGACTGCGACGATGCCGATGCCGCGATCAACCCCGGCGCGGTGGAGGCCCCAGTGGCCGACGGCATCGACCAGGACTGCTCTGGCTGGGCGGACGACCTGTCGGTTTGCGCGGACGGCGGCGTCTTCGCCACGGTGCAGGCCGGTGTGGATGCCGCACCAGACGGGTTCACCCTGGTGCTCTGCGCCGGCACCTACACCGAGAACGTGCACATGACCGGCGGTGTGCTCACCGTGCTCGGCGGCAGCGGGGCCGAGTCCACCTTCCTCGACGCCGGCGGCGCGGGCACCGCCATCCGGGTGGATGGCGGCGGCGAGCTCACCCTGACCGATCTCACCATCTCCGGCGCCGACAGCAGCGGCGCCCTGTGCCTCGACGCCTCCATCGCCCTGAACGATGTGGAGGTCATGGGCAACACCGGCACCGACGGCGCCGGCCTGCGCCTCGACGACTGCAACGTGCAGGTCACCGACTCCTGGTTCCACGACAACGTGGCCACCAACCGGGGCGGCGGGCTGCACGCGCTGGGCTCGAACGGCACCATCGTGAACAGCGTGTTCGACTTCAATGAGGGCTTCGCAGGCGGCGGCGTGCACATCCAGAACGGCGATGTGGACCTCACCGGGAACACTATCGCGGACAACACGGCGACCACCAGCGAGGAGTACAACGGCGGCGGCGGGCTGTTCCTCCAGGGCGACTCGGACGTGACGGGCAACGTGATCGCCCGGAACGACTCGAGCTACGATGGCGGCGGATTCTACGCGAAGAACGCCGATGGTGACTGGACCGACAACAGCGTCAGCGACAACCACTGCGCCCTCGACGGCGCCGGTGGCTACTTCGAGGTGTCGTACGGCGCGTTCGAGAACAACGAGGTGCGGAACAACAACGCCGATGACGACGCCGGCGGCCTGCGGGTGTACGTCAGCGACATGAGCGTGGCGGACAACCTGTTCGCCGACAACAGCGCCAACGACGATGGCGGCGGCCTCAAGCTCAGCCACTCGGCGAATGTGGTGCGCCGCAACGACTTCCTCCGGAACACGGCGGGAGATGCTGGCGGCGGCCTCGAGTTCGACAACGAGAGCAGCGGGCTCGAGGACTGCCGGTTCTACCAGAACCACGCCGGGCGCGGCGGCGGCATGCACTACTGGCGCAACGAGGCGCCGGTCACGCTGGAGCGCAACCAGTTCGTGGAGAACACGGCCGACCACTGCGGCGGCGCCATCCAGGTCGACAATGCCGACCACCTGGTCACCCTCCGCACCACCCTGTTCCGCGACAACAGCTCCAGCGACGATGGCGGAGACATCTGCATCGAGCTGCACTACCAGGACGATGAGCTCACCGTGTTCGTCGAGACCGAGATGCTCGTCACCAACTCCGTGTTCACCAACAGCTCAGCGGTGGACGACGGCGGCAGCTTCTACGTAAACACCGGGCATGTGACCATCGGCAACGTGGTGCTGTCGGGCACCAGCGCCGAAGACGGCATGGTGACGGCTGACGGCGGGCACGTCACCATGGTCAACGCCATCATGCAGAACACCACGGGAGACCGTGCGATGTATGCCAAGAACGAGGGCACCATCGACGTGCGCTACTCCGACTTCTGGAACGTCGAGGGCACCTACGACGGCATGGACGACCCCATCGGGCTGGCCGGCAACTTCAGCGCCGACCCTGGGTTCGTGCGCCCGGGACGGTACCGCCTCGCCGGTGGTAGCGCGTGCATCGACGCCGGCGACCCCGCCATCTCCGACGTGAACGGCTCACGGAGCGACCTCGGCGCGTTCGGCGGACCATACGGTCGGTGAGTTGAGTCAGCCAGCGGCTTGCGCCGAGGCCTCCCGCAGCGCGGGGGGCCTCGCTGGTTTCGGGCCCGCTCAGCGGCCGGGCCCGTCAGCCGCCGGGCCGGTCAGCGTGAGCCGACGTCCCGCTCGATGTCGCTCGCCCGACCGCGCATGAACGCCAGCATGTCGTCCTGCTCGGCGTACACCGCACCCGTGCTGTACACGACGTTCTTCGCCACGTCCTCCTCGACCAGGAGCCGGATCTGCTCCTTCACGATGAGGGCGTAGTCCACCAGCTCGTTCTCGACCGCGTCGTCGAACGCATCCCACGTGGCCGCCGCATAGGACGCGCGGCAGTCGGGCACCGCCTTGCACTTGGTGGCCAGGAGCCCGTTCACACCCTCCATGTCGCGACGCGGGTCGTAGAACGCCTCGTCTACGCCGTGCGGGAGGAACTGGAACAGGCCCGAATCGGGGTCGAGGTAGATGTGGGCGTCGTCGCCCGGCGATGAGTACGGGTAGGAATCGAACTGGCCGACCACCGACGACACGGCCCAGTACAAGATGAACTGGTCGTAGTCGATGAACGCTTCGGCCGCGGTGATCCCAGCCTCGCCCGGTGCCTGCAACGCCACTGCGAGGTCGTAGATCTGGTCCCGGTCGTCGGGGTTGCCGAACTCGAACTGGAAGTCGCCGTTGTCGGGGTTGTCGTCGAGCACGTAGGACGTCAGGAAGTCCACGTCCCAGATCTCGAACATGGTGCCCGATGGGTCGCGCCAGTGGGCGATCATGTCTTCGTCTACGTCTTCGACCAGCGCGTACAGCGAGGTGCCGCGCGCGTTGAGCGTGACGGTGGAGTGGGTGACCCGAGACGCTGGAACGCCAGCATCCCGGAACGCCTTGTAGGCCACACGCTCGTGCATCATCGAGGTGTCGTTCGACATGTTGTTCAGGGTGATGCCCTTGAAGCCCATGAACTCCAGGGGGGCGTACCGGTTGAAGTCGATCTTCAGCGACGACTTCTGATCGATGGGGAGGAACGAGTTCTCGCCCTTGCACCGCACGCCCACCGGCTCGTAGACCACGCCCTCGTAGATGAACGCGCCCTCGACCCACACCTCCGGACGGGCCTGCAGCGAGGCGAACGCCGGCGCGCTGAGCTCCACCTCGAAGTGGGGAAGCTGGCTGTCGTCGAACAGCATGTCGTTGTACCACCGGTCGGGGTGGCCCTCGACCACCTCGACGACCGGCTCAGGCGGCGGCGAGACCGGCGCCTCCGGGCCCTCCCAGCTCGCCGGCTCGACCGTCGGTTCACCACATGCTGCGAGCAGCAGGATCCACACCATCGTTCGCATGACCCCTCCACGGGCATTGTACGGTGTGGCGAGCCACTGCGCGCAGGTGTCTCGCCGATGCGGTACGCTCCGGCGGGGGTTGGATCATGATTCGAGTGGCGATGCTGTTGGTGATGGCGGGTTGCGGCGGAGCGGCCGACCTCGGCAAGGGCGACGACCCCACCACCGAGACGACGGGCGGCACGCCCACCGGCGGCACACCCACAGGCGCGGGCACCGGGAGCGCCACGGGCACCGCGACGGGCACGGCCACGGGCAGCGGAACCGCCACGGGCACCGCGACCGGCACGGCCACGGGCACAGGAACCGCGACCGGCGCTGGAACCGCGACCGGCACGGGCACGGGCTCCACCCCTCCAGCCCCACTCGCGCTGTGCATCAACGAGCTGATGCCGACCAACGTGGCGACGGTCCCGGTCGACGACACCTTCCCGGACTGGATCGAGCTGCACAACCCGACGATCGATCCGGTGGACCTCGGCGGCTGGTGGATCAGCGACGATCCGGACGAGCCCGAGAAGCACGCGCTGCCAGCGGGATTGATCATTCCGGCGGACGGGCACCTGGTGCTGTACGCCAGCGGTGATGCGGCCCTCGGGCCCTTGCACCTGGACTTCAAGCTCGCCGGCAGCGGCGAGGCCGTGGTGCTCCGCGACCCCGCAGGCCAGACCAGCGTGGTGGAGTATGGCAACGTGGCGGGCGACTGGTCGGCAGCCCGCACCACCGACTGCTGCGCAGGCGCATGCTGGACGCACCTGTACGCGGGCACCCCAGGCGCAGCCAACTAGCTAGCGCTCAGCCGCCCATCTGCCAGTCGCGCACCGCGTCGACCGGCGAGAGCAGCATCAGCACGTTGAGCAGCAGGCTGTCGCGGATCCACAGGACCGAGATCAGCTCGAGCCCCACGAACAGCAGCACAGCACCCCACCACGGGAGCCGCGCTGCGATCAGGTAGCCCACGCCGCAGGCCACCAGGTCGGCCTCGGAGTTGGCGATGCTGTCGCCGAAGTAGTCCAGCGACGCCGTGGTCTCGCGGTAGCGGTTGATCACCAGGGGCGTGTTCTCGAGGATCTCCCAGCCGGCCTCGACCGTGAGGGCGACGAGCCACGCAACCTCCGCCCGCCGCCGGTGGAGCCAGCCGAGCACCGCGAAGAACACCACGCCGTGCAGCACATGCGACAGCACATACGGGTCGAGGATGTGCTGCGAGTTGTGGGTGGACCAGGTGTCGAACGCCCACGGCACCGGGCTGCCGCACTTGCACCACCACAGGCGGCCCATGCCGGCCAGCACGGCGGCCATCAGCGAGGCGACGAGGACGGAGCCGATGACGGCGGTGCGACGGGCGGGTGGAGTCATCGAGCGAGGGTACCCGACGTCGCCATCATGGCCCGTGCTGGGCGGCCACCGCATTCGCGAGCGCATCACCGGTATAGGGCTTCTGCACGAACCCCTCGTGCTCACGCAGGTCGAGCCCGGCGCTGGCCGGGGTGTGACCGCTCGTCCACACCACCGGGGCCGTGATCCCCATCGCCCGCAGCACCTGTAGCCGGGCACGGCCGGGACCCTCCGGCATCACCACGTCGAGCACCACCACATCGGGCGTGTCCCCGGACTCGGCGGCCGCGACCGCGTCGGCGTGCCGCGAGAAGCTGCGGACCGCATACCCCCGGTGGCCGAGGCTGATCCGGCTGAACTCGAGCACCTGGACGTTGTCGTCCACCACCCACACCGAGCGCCCCGACGCCGGCGCCCGGGCGGACAGCGCGGGCAGCGCGGCCTCCGGCCGGTCGTCGATGCGCCACCAGCACCGTACCACCGCTCCCCCCTCCGGACGATTGCCGAGATCCAGCGCAGCACCGTGGGCCGCTACGATCGCCCGCACCGCCGCGAGCCCCACGCCGTGGCCCTCGGCCTTCGTGCTGAAGAACGGCTCCAGGGCGCGATCGAGCGAATCGGCGCCGAAGCCTGCACCGTCGTCGGCCACCTCGATCACCACCATCGGCGTGCCCGACGGGGGGGCATGCAGGGCGCGGTAGGACGGCGACGCCGGCATGGGATCAACGCTCGCGCTCACCCACACGCGGCCCGCTGGCGCTGCCTCGACCGCGTTGGTGACGAGGTTGAGCACCACCTGCATCAGCTGCGTTCCATCCGCGGCCACATGGGGCAGGTGTTCCTGGAGGTCGCGCACTACCGAAGTGCCGCCCAGGCCATCCTTGAGGATCGCGAGCGTGCGCTCGATGACACCTCCGAGGGCGATCGGCTCTGTCGTGGCCGACGACAACCCGCCGAGCACCAAGAGCTGGCGGGCCAGATGGGCCCCGGCCTCGGCCGCATCGGCGATGATCCGGGCCCGGCCCGACACCCCGCTCAAGGCGGGGTCGGCCGCCACCTGCAGCTCGATCAGCTCCGCCGAGCCGAGGATCGCGCCGAGGAGGTTGTTGAAGTCGTGTGCGATGCGGGCCGCGAGCCGGCCCAGGTGGTCGAGGCTCTCCTCCCGCACGGCCCGCTGGCGCTGCTCGCCGGCGTCGGTCACGTCGTGGAGCACCCCGAGCAGCCCCGAAGCGCCGCCGCGCGGGTCTGGCACCACGGCACTCCACACGGCCGCCCGGACGGACGTGCCGTCGCTCCGGCGGAGGGTGCGCACGGTGCCCTCGGAGGGACGCCCCAGCGTGAGGGCCTGGATGGCGGAGCGGGCTGCCTCGCGATCTGCGACATCCGGGTATACGAGGTTTGTCCAACCATTTTTGGCCACTTCTTCCGCGGTCCACCCGACCATCGCCTGGACACCGGCGCCGTAGCGTCGGACCTCACCGTCCATGGTCACGAACAGCACACCGTCGCGCACGTGCCGCAGCACCTGTTCCAGCAGGGCGGCATCCCACCGCGCGGCGTCGGCATCGAGGGCGGCGCCCAGCGCCCGCCCCGCCATCGCCAGCCAGGGGCCGTTCATCGCCACCCGCCCGCGCACGAACAGGTAGGCCACAATCGATCGGCCCAGCGCGAACGAGGCCCAGCCGGCTCCGGGCCACGAGCGCTCTCCCGATGCCGGTGTGCTCTGCGGAATGCTCTCGATCCGGCCGCGGGCGCCCATGCGCACCATCACCCCACGCGCCACGTCGAACCGGAACAACGCCGCATCGGTGGCGCCTGCCTCCACCACGGCATCGAGCACCGCGTCGGCCACCTCCTGCGACCGGGACAGACCCACCAGAGTGCACGCCAGAGCCCCAGGATCCAGCATCAGCACCCCCCGTCACACCCGGGATACCACGGCTGCGACAGCGGAACGACAGAGACAGCGGTCAGATCACCCTGTTCGTCGGGCAGCCGTCGGCTAGGCTGACGGGGACGGGAAGGTCGGGGCGGCCGGAATGCGGTTGCGTTCCCACGCGTTGGCTCGGTCGTGACGCGATTCGTGCTCGAACGCCCGCGCGCGATAGAACCAGGTGTATGGGAGGAGCGATGACGAGGATGATGACGGTGGCCCTCGTGGCCATGATGTTCTCCGGCTGCAAGGCGCTCGACAAGGCCACCGATGCTCTGGATGGCGGCCCGCAGACCTCGTACTGCACCGGGGTGTGCGACTGGGCGCTGCACTGTCACGAGCAGGATCGCGACCTGGACGCGGATGCCGTGTACCAGGACTGTCTCGACGCGACCTACGCAGCCGATTCGGACTGCGGTGTGGCCGACTCCAAGGACGGCCTGCCGCCGGAAGACAGCCTGGCTGTCTCCGAGTGCACCGACGCCATCGATGCCAAGATCACGGCGAACGAGTGCGGCGCGTTCACCGGCGACGAGGTCGCGCAGAAGTCGGGCACCGCACCCCAGCCAGCGTGCGCCGGTGTGGGCGTGGACGGCCAGGCCACCTTCGATGCGGGCCGCGAGGCCACCCTCGAGGGCGGCGAAGAGATGTGCGACCGATTCTCCACCACCTGGTGCGAGCGCGTGAGCAGCTGCCTGCTCGGCGACTTCGAGCTTCCCCAGGAGGCGATCGACGCGGTGGGCACGCCGCAGGACATCTGCGAGGCGCGCATGGAGGGTGTGTTCACCAACTCCTGCCGCTCCAACGGCCTGTACGATCCGCCCGCCTCCCTGACCGACGTGAACACCGCGCGCATCGCGGCCACGAGCTGCATCGCCTCGGTGGCGGACGTGTCGTGCGACGACATGTTCAGCGGCTCGCTGCCTCCGGTGTGCGGTGCTGCCTTCTCCGGCCCGGACCAGCTCGCCGACTTCGGGATCGGCCTGCTCGGCTCGGCCTGCGAGTTCGCCGACTTCGTGCCGGCCCTGCCCTGCAACTGACCTGAACTGCGGGCTACCGGAACTGTACCGGGTGCGCGCGGGTCATCGTGCTGCGGAACGACTCTCCGCAGCGCGTCTGCAGCGACCACGCGGGCGCTGAGCTCCCCTCGGGGAACACGTAGACGCTGCCGGCGGTGGCGCAGCTCGCGAGCACGCCGTGCGCGAGGGGCACCGCCCCGCTCTGTACCGGGCATCCGATGCCGAGGTCCCACGCGGCCTCTCGGGTGAGCTGCCCGTCGGCCATACCGAACCGGACGGCCCGCGAGCCGTCCCCGGTTCCCGTGTTGTCGAACAGCCACAGCGCCTCACCCTGCCGCGAGGCGTTGTGCTGCGCCCGGAATCCGTCCATCGGGTCGGCTGGCACGAAGTCCGCGCCCGGCAGCCCGCGCTCGGAGCCCACGGCGAGCCAGCGGGGCGACAACAGGTCGGGGAGTGAGGGGTCGCCGCCAAGGCCGATGACGGTGTCGAAGTTGAGCAGCGACAGCACCAGCTCGCCGTCCGGCGTGGCCGTGAGGCCGTTGGCATGCGCCCAGTCGCCGGCTCCAGCACCGATGATCGGAGGGTCGGCGGGTACCACCTCGAAGCTGTCGGAGAGTCGCCAGCTCGCCACGAGGGTGGTGCCTTCGAACACGTGGATGCCATCCATGTCGGCCACCGGATGTGGCTCGCTGAACAGGACGTAGGTGTAGGGGCCCCAGCGGGTGAGGTCGTGGTGCAGGGTTCCCGTGAAGTGGACCCCTTGCTCGAGGCGGAGCACCTCGCCGCCGGCCGCGGCCACCCCGACCAGGGTGGTGTCGTTCAGCGACCACACGGTCCCATCCTCTTGCGACCAGGAATACCCGTGCCGCGGGCTCGCGAACGGCGTGTCCTGGTCGTACCAGACGATCGCGCCGTCCCCATCCACCATCACCAGGGCCGGCCCCTCGCAGGCGAGCGCGAGCAGCACCGCGTCTACGTCTGCCGGGAGTGAGCCGGTCGCGGTCAGCTCAGCCGCTGCCAGCGCCGGCGGCAGCGACCCCGTGGTGACCACGCCAGAGCGCTCTCCGAGCGTCCACGAATACCGGGTGTCGGCACGCAGGCCCCACACCACCGGGGGTTCACCCGTGGCCTGACGCGTGGGCAGCCCGGGCGCCGACAGCACGACCGTGGCCGGACCCTCGGCGTCGCAGTGCACCCGCACCGCGTTGTCGGCCGATACATGGCACA
>JBLFXJ010000236.1:0-12727 GCA_047609825.1 Myxococcota bacterium | reverse complement strand
TGGTGTCCGTCGGCGACAGCGCGCTGGCGTCGGTGTCCGTCGATGCCCGTGTCGCGACCGCCGACTCCGGACTGGCCGGTCCACCCGAGACCTCCGTCCCGGTCGTTGTCCGACGCGGCGCCCACCCCCTGCCCCTGACCCTCACCCGTTCCCCCTACACGCCTGAGCTCGTGACCGGCGCCGAGCGCCTCCCCGACAACAGCTGGAGCCCCTGGCTCGCCCCCGGCATCGCCCTGGTGCGGATCGACGCGTTCCGGCCGTGGGTCGACGAGGCCGTCGACGCGCTGCTGGCACCACACCTGGATGCGGTGCAGGGCGTGGTGCTCGACCTGCGCGGCAACGGTGGGGGCGACGTGTCCGCGGCTGTGAATGTCGCGGACCGGTTCGTGGCCGACGGCCTGCTCGCAGGGATGGACGGCCGCAACCCGCCCGACACCGACCCCGGCACCGACCCGGCGACCGGCGCACGCCTCGCCGCCTGGAACGAAGCGGTCCCGGGGCATGCGCTGGAGGGGGTGCCCGTCGTGGTCTTGGTCGACGCAGACACGGCGTCCGCCGCCGAGATCTGCGCCGGAGCCCTCCAGCAGCGCGCCAACGCCACCGTGATCGGCGTGCCCACCGTGGGCAAGGGGCGCTCACAGCGGCTGATCGGTGGGCCGGCCACAGCCCTTCAGCTCACAAACATCCGCTGGACGCTGCCCGACGGCACCGTGCTGGATGGCGCTGGCCTCACCCCCGACCTGCCGCTCCCGCTGGGGCCCGCCGCACGCCTGCGGGTTGGTGAGCTCCACCGCTCCGAGCGATGGCTCGCCGCCCATGCCGACGGCACCCACACCCCTCCACCGCCCCCACCACTGGCCGGCCTCCCACCCCTCGACGACGACCCTGCGCGTCTCCGTGCGCTGCTCCTCCTGGAGGCCGAACGACTCGGCACACTGTGAACGCGCCGTCAGCGGACCGTCAGGAGGTGGTGCCCCGGTCGACGCCATCTTCGGCTAGAATCAGGCACTGCCCCTGAGGAGACGTGCATGCGCGCGCTGACCTTTGCTTGTGCCGCGGCCGTGTTGGCCGGTTGTGGCAACGACATCTCGATCGGCCGATCGGCCTGCTCCGAGTACTGGTACCAGGACAAGGACCAGGACGGATTCGGCGATCCAGATACGGCCACTCAGGGTGAACTGTCGAAGGAGTGCGCGCTCCCGTCGGACTGGATCAACGTCGGCGGCGACTGCAACGACTCCGATCCCCTCGTGAACCCCGAGACGGTCTGGTACGAAGACCGCGACGGCGACGGCGACGGCAACCCCAACGTCACGGTCTTCATGTGCAACCCCGGCGAGGGCTGGGTGCTCAACGGCGACGACTGCGACGACACCAAGGCCGACGTCAACAGCAACACGGTGTGGTTCCTCGACGACGATGGCGACGACTGGGGCCTGGCCGGCGACACCCTCACCCAGTGCCGCCGCCCGGATGGCTACGCGGCCCAGGTCGGCGACTGCGACGACACCGACCCCGACATCAACCCCGGCGCCGAAGAGATCTGCAACGAAGGCGTCGATGACGACTGCGACGGCCTGGCCGACCTGGAAGACGACAGCCTCGCGCTGTGGTCGGCCACCGTGCAGTACTACGACGGCGACGGCGACACCTACGGCGACGACGCCACCCAGGTGATCAGCTGCGACGCCACAATCCTGCGCGACCACGTGCTGCTCGGCGGCGACTGCGAAGATGAGGACTTCCTGATCAACCCGGGGGCGCCCGAGGTCTGCAACGACATCGACGACGACTGCGACACCTTCATCGACGATGACGACGACAACCTCGAGGCCGACGAGATCGTGTACCGCGACTCGGACGGCGACGGCTTCGGCGACCCCGACACGGTGCGCCCGGCGTGCCAGATCTCGGCCGGCTTCGTCACCAACGACGCCGACTGCGATGACGCCGACGCCGACACCTACCCCGAGGCCGCACCGTTCGACAGCCCGTACGGGTGCCTGAAGGACGCCGATGATGACGACTGGGGCGACCAGGACGTGATCCCCGGTGTGCAGGCAGGCACCGACTGCGACGACGACGACCCGGACGCCTGGCCCGGCATCGCCATCTACGACTCCGAGGTGGCGTGCATGCGCGACGAGGACGGCGATGGCTATGGCGACGCCGAGCCCACCGACCCCGGCGTGACCCCCGGCACCGACTGCAACGACTTCGAGCCGTTCGCCAACCCGTCGATGGACGAGACCTGCGCCACTGCGTTCGACGACGACTGCGACGGCGCCATCAACGAGGCCGACGCCATCGACGCGGAGCTGTGGTACCCGGATGGCGACGGAGACGGATACGGCCGCGGCATGGGCGTGCGCACCTGCACCCCGCCGCCGCTGCACGCGCGCACCCCCGACGACTGCGACGACACGGACGACACCGTGCACCCGGGCGCCGAGGAGTTCTGCAACGGCATCGACGACGACTGCAACACCACCATCGACGACCACTACGCGCTGGATGCCTTCGAGTGGTACCCGGATGATGACCTGGACGGCTTCGGCGACGAGCTCGGCGCTCCCCGCATGGCCTGCGACCGCCCCGAGCGCTACGCCGCGAACAACCTGGACTGTAACGACGACCACAACGGCGTGTACCCGTCGGCGCCCGAGCTGTGCGACGGCGTGAACAACGACTGCGACCTGTTCGTGTGGGACCTCTCCGACGAGGACGGCCTCGCCTCCTACGAAGACGTGGATGGGTTCTGGGAGGACCTCACCGACACCTACGACTGGACCGACGATCTCGTACTCGCGACCTGGCGGGCAGAGACCTCGGGCACGATGCACCTGTGCACCGGCCTGTACTACGGCCGCATCGTTGTGGAGCGGAACATCGAGCTCACCATCCAGGGCAAGGGCCGCGACCTCACCACCCTGGTGGGCAACGACGGCAGCGGCACGGTCACCTCGACCGAGATCGACACCGCGCTCGTGATCCGCGGAGTACGGTTCCAGGATGCCAACCAGGGCACCGGCGGCGCGGTGTACGCCCGCAACGGCACGCTGCTGATCGAAGACTGCGCCTTCGTGAACAACTCCGCCAACCTGACCGGCGGCGCCCTCGCCGCGCAGAACCTCGACGAGGCCGTGATCCGCGACACGATCTTCGAGTCCAACGAGACCTCCACCTTCTCGGGCGGCGCGGCCTCGCTCACCGCGAACATGTCGGTCACCATCGAGGACTGCACCTTCCTGGACAACCGGTCCAACGGGTTCAACCGCCTCGGCGGCGCCCTCGAGCTGGGCAACAACGACGCGGTCACGATCACGCGCAGCCACTTCGAGGGAAACTTCGCTGACTATGGTGGAGCCATCGGCGCCTATGGCGACGCCGGCGACGAGATCTACACCGAGTCGTGCACGTTCGTGGACAACACCACCGACAACGCGGGCGGCGGCATCCGGGTGGAAGACGCCACCTACATCGACGACAACTCTGAGTTCTCGGGCAACGTGGCCAACTTCGGTGGCGCCATCGCCCTGGTGAACGGGGACGACCACGAACTGAACGGCACCGAGCTGATCGGCAACGAGGCCGACACGGACGGCGGCGGCCTGCGGTGCTGGGCCGACGGGGGACGCAACGCGGTGACGGTCACCGGGGCCTCGATCCACGACAACAGGGCTCAGAACGGCGGCGGCATCGGCCTCGAGGGCATGCAGCTCGAGATCGACGGAGGCTCCATCCTCCGCAACGAGGTGATCGCGGGCTTCGGATCTGGCATCTACCTGAAGCTGGGCACCCTCGACGGCACCAGCGTGAACATGGGCGTCGGCGGCGACGACAACGAGGACAGCGAAGATGTGTACGTCGAGAGCATCGATCGTGCCTACACGTACGGCGAGTCCGCGTCGTTCACATGTGACGAGGCGGGCTGCTGACCGCTCGGCCGAGCGAACCAGCGGTGTTCCGTCACACTCGGCCATTCACATGCGAGCGAGTTGTCAACTCTCCCGCCAGCCCTTCTGTATGGCCCCGATCCCCGGTACAATTGCTGAAGACCGGGAGGTTGCAGAATGGATCTGATGAAGATCGTGCTGCTTGTCGGAGCCTGCGGGCTCGCGGCCTGTAGTGGTTCCAATGGGTATGATGAGGCCGCATCGGAGAGCGACTGGCAGGCAAATGGCGGCGAAAACTTCGTCTCCAACGGCGAGCCGACCTGCGTGGTCGACGTTTGCGCCGTGCTCGACATGTACGCAGACTGCGTCGCGTCGAACCCCGTGCAGGCGATCGATGCTGCCCAGGCAGCCTACGTCGAGCGCCAGTGCGAGCAGGATGAGGGCGAGTGCTGCGATCAGGGCTACTACATCAGCCCCGAAGCTGCGTCGTGCATCACCGGCAACCCCGGCTTCACGTCGCTCAAGTACCACCTCGGCCACCAGGCTCCCATCTGGGAGATCTCGGACGCCCTGATCAGCGAGGTCCACGCGGCCAACGGCTCGATCTTGTCCGAGCGCGAACAGCCCCCAGCTAGTTGAGGCTAGGGGAGAGCCCAGGTTGGGCTCAACTTTTACCCCCGAAACAAGACTTGCTGAGTTGAACGCGAATCACGCCGGCCCTCGGGCCGGCGTGTCTGATTCTTGGAGGCGTCAGCGACCAGGCGCCCAGGCCTCCACCTGACCCTCTCGCCCCCGTACGGTGAGGCGACCGCGGGGCACCCAGGTGAAGCCCGGCCCGGCCCGGTCGCGGGTGTCGCCGGTGGCCAGCACGGGCCCGCCCACTTCCTTGGTCAGGCCCTCCACCCGCGACGCCACGTTCACCGCATCCCCGATCGCCGTGTACTCCTTGCGCTGCGCGTGGCCGATGTCTCCTACCACCACCGGACCGGTGTGCAGGCCGATGCCGATGCGGATCCGGGTCTTGCCAACGGTCGCTCGGCGCTGGTTGAGGGCCTCCAGCGCGTCCACCATGTCGAGGGCACAGGCCACCGCCCGGCGGGCGTGGTCGTCTTGATCCAGAGGCGCACCAAACCAGGCCATCAGGCCGTCCCCGATGAACTTGTCGAGGGTGCCCCCGTGGCGGAACAGCACGTCCACCATCATCGAGTGGTAGTCGTTGAGCAGCTCCACCACCTCGGTGCCGGTGAGCCGCTCAGACATGTTCGTGAACTCGCGGATGTCGGCGAACAGGATCGTCAGCTCGCGCTCCTCCCCCCCCTCCGACCGCGACGTGCCGGTGGCGAGCAGGTGCTCGGCGACGGACGGCGCGAAGTAGCGCTGGAGGATGCGCAGCGAGCCGCCATACTCCACGATGCGCGCCACCATGCCGCGCTGCCGGGCGCTCACGAAGCTCGCGGCGCCGATGAACAGTGTGTGCAGGCCCACCGTCACCCAGAATCCGGGGCCCCGCATGCCGGCGTCGATGGCGAGGCCCGAGATCACGCCGAGGGAGATCAGCCCAGACAGCGCGAACACCCTCGGGCGCAGGGTCATCTGGGCGAACATCAGCAGCACCAGGAACCCCGACTGGGCCTGGGCCACCGCCATCAGGCGTTGGTCGGACTCACTCAGGTTGAACAGTAGCAACGCCGCGAGCAGCGGCGTGTCGATGGCGGCCGGTCCCAGACCGGACCACTCGGCGAGCCGCGGCGAGCGCTCGGCGCCGTACCACACAACGACAGAGATTCCCCACCAGCCGACGAACCACGGAAGGGCGCTCACCCAGAATCCGGAGCTCGTCTGTTCGATCACCCCGAAGGTCACGGCCACCGCCACGAACAGCGACACACCGAGCAGGCGCAGGCGATTCAGGTAGCGGACGTTGCGTGCCGCCTCGTCCTGGAGCGCGAGCGCGAACGCCTTGGGGGGTAGCATGGGTACAACTAACGGATTGCCGATGGGTCGGGCAGTCCGGGTGGGCCCCACGTTCTGCTCCTCGAGGTGTTAGAATCGCCGCATGGAGGCCCGATGCGGTCGCTCGCCCTGGTGCTGCTGTTCATGGCCTGCTCCCCCGACGAGGGGGCGGGGCCGCGAAATCACCAGCGCGCCGACGATCTGACCTGCGAGGTGGGCGGTCCCGACCAGGTGCTCCTCACCCGTGCGCTGTCGTTCGCCCGCGCCACCGACGACACCAGCCTCGGGTTCGACCTCGACGGATACGACACCCTCACCGGCCAACCCGAGGGTTGTGGCATCGCGGACTACACCGCACCCGATGGCTCCACCGGCATCGACAACGCCATGGCGGCGCTGCTGCCCATCCTCGACACCACCGAGGCGGCGGTGCTCGAAGACCTGATGCAGGCCAGCATCAACGACGGCTCGTTGATCCTGATGCTCGAGCTGGTGGACCTGGACGACGTGCTGGACGACGCCTGCGTGGACCTGGCGGTGTACCAGGGCGTGGGGAGTCCCATGGTGGGCGCTGATGGGTGGCTGCTCGCGAACCAGACGCTCGGCGTGGCGACCGACGCCCCGGTCACCACCGCGGTGGGCGGCAGCGTCGTGGACGGTGTGCTCGAGGTGGGGCCGGTGCCCACCGTGGCGCTGCGCATCCGGGTGCTCGACCTGGACGCCACGTTCGAGCTGCACGACGTGATGCTGCGCCTCGAGCGTGACCCCGAGGGCGTGTGGCGCGGCATGCTCGGCGGCGGCGTCCGGGTGGACGACCTGCTCTACGTGGCGACCCTCGCCAACGTCGACCCCATCGTGGCGGACCTCATGGAGCCCGCACTCGCGCTGCTCTCCGACCTCGCCCCCGACGAGACCGGCGACTGCACCCAGCTCAGCGTGGCGCTCGAGATCGCCGCGGTGCCGGCGTTCATCTTCGAGTGATTCACCACGGCCCGTGGGCCGTGTCGCCTTCGCCCGCCAACGCACGGAGCCGCTCCTTCACCGGCGCCCGCTCGTCGGGCGACAGCGGCGCGGCTGACAGGGCCAGCGTGTACACCACCCGGGCCGGGTAGTCCGGAGGGAAGGCGTCGAGCACGTGCACGATTCCGGCCGGCGACAGCGCCCAGCCGCGGTCAGCGAGCTCCCGCTCCAGCGCCACCCGACGTGCACCGTGGGTGCGGCTGTCCAGCCGAACCACCGCGAGACAGGGCAGCGCATCGCACTCCAGGTGCCACAGGGCGACGTCCGCGGCGGCGGCGGCGGTCTCGAGGTGCCGGGCGGCGTCTTCCGCCGTGCCGTCGAAGGCCACGACAGCGGGCAGATCGAGCGCTGGCCCCGGTGCCGACTCCCGGGTCATCCACCACCCGGCACCCACCGCGAGCGCCCCCGCGACGACCGCTAACGGCAGGACAGACCCGCGCGACCTGGACGCCTCGAACATCAGCGCAGCGCCTGGTGGGCATCTGCGGCGGCGGACAATGCTGCTCGAGCCGCCTCTTCCGACGGCGACAGCGCCCCGTCGAGGAGGTTGTCGCCCTCGAGGTACACCCCCTCCAGGTCATACATCCGCTCTGCGACAACGCCGAACGAGGCATCCCACAGCCGCACGAACTTGTACCGCTCGTCGCGGACCGCGAGCATCTCCGACAGCGGCGCATCTCCGGCGTCGAACGGAACGAACCACTCCGAGGCCACCGTCTTGCGCTGGGACGGCGCGTCGGGGTCGAGGAGGTGGGGGAGCAGGCTCACGCTGTCGACCGGGTTCGGCAGGTTCCGGGTGGGGATGCCGGCCAGGTGCTGGGCGGTGCCGAACAGGTCCACGATGTGCACGAGGGCGGCGGATTCGGAGCCGGGGAACGCCACATCGGGGCCGGCCACGATCAGCGGCACGTTGATCGCCGCCTCGAAGATCGTGCCCTTCGCCCGCAGGGGATCCCATGGGGCTCGCACGAACTCCTCCGGCGTGCCGTTGTCGCCCGCGAACACCACCGTGGTGCGGCTGCGGTCCACGCCGTCGAGCAGGCGACCGAGCTCGGTGTCCATCGCCTCGATCATCACGTCGAACACCTCCCAGTACCCGATGTCGGGGTCGTAGGGCGCGGAGAGCAGCTCATCGGGCGGGGGCTCATAGGGGGCGTGCGGTGCGCTGAGCGACACGAAGATCACCCACGGCTCGGGCAGGGTGGCGGCGTACATCAGCGCGTCGTCCACGTTCACCGTGGTGATGTAGTCGCGGCTCGTGCTCCGCTCACCATCCACCCAGTACTCCCACTCGTAGTACCCGCCGACATCATCGGCCTCGAGGGTCTGGTCGGGGTTGCCGAGCGCGCCGCGGTGGTGGTCGAAGCCCGACACCAGCGGATGCAGGCCGGGGTCCGGTGCGAGGAAGCCGCTGAGGTGCCACTTGCCGACCACGGCACTGGACCAGCCCGCACCCGCCACCAGCTCCGGCAGGATGTGCTCGTCCAGGGACAGCTGATAGTCGCTGGACAATGGGCGGATCACCTGCCCCAGACCGGTGCGCCGCGCATGCCGGCCCGTGAGCAGCTGGGCCCGGCTCGGAGAACACACGGTGGCCGCATAGGCGTTGCGGAACAGCACGCCTTCGCCCGCGAGCGCATCGATGTTCGGCGTTCGGGGCGGATCGTGGAACTCGTCATACACCGCCACCTTGTCGGTGCCCATGTCGTCGGCGAGCACGATGAGGTAGTTGTCGGAGCGCGGCGGGCCCACCACCAGCGACGCCTCCGACACGGTCTCGTGGGTCTCGTCGGAGGCCGTGGCCACGCAGCGCACGGCGTCATCCATCGCCGTGTCGAGCCAGTCGATGGACTCCACGGGCTCTCCGTTGAGCTCGAGCATCAGCGTCACTGACACCGGGTCGCCATCGGGATCTGCCGGGGTGTCGGCCGCGCACTGGACGGCGTCGCCGGCGAGGGGGAATTCAGGCGTCAGCCGCACGTCGGCTGGCTCCGGTGGCCGGTTGTCGCCGGCCACCTCGGCGCTCACGACCGTGCGATCGCGCCCGTCGTCGGCGGTCAAGGTCGCGCGCACCACAGCGTCAGGCGCGAGCGGCAGGTCGAGCACGGCGCCGTCGGCGAACACCGGCTCCCCATCCACCGTCCACGACCAGCTCACGATCACCGGGTCGTCATCGGCATCTGACACGCTCCATTCGGCGACCAGCGGCGCGTCGGGAATGGGCGCTGGCAGCGCGAGCGTGACCACAGGCGGCCAGTTCACGACGCCCTCGGCGAGCACCGGCGACGACGCGCCAGTGCCGTCGCTCGCCACAACCGTGGCGACCAGCACCGCCCCCGGCCCGAAGGCCTCCGGCGGGAGCTCGCCCGCCCCGCGAGGTGCGCCGTCCACGGTCCAGGTCCACTCCACCGTGAGCGCGTCGGACTCATCCGGATCGACGGGCGGATCGTACGCCACCGTGACAGATTCGGTCGTTCCTGGGCGCTCGGGCACCAGCCACACCGCCCCGAGCGCCGGCGGCGTGTTGCGCACGAAGGTGTCGTCCTCGCCAGGCGTTCCCGAATCCACACCGTCGTGCGGGGTGGCGACACACACCAAGGTGTCGCTCTTCACGTATGCGTCGGCGGCGAGGGAAGGCGTGCCCCCTGCGTCCGCCCCACTCACCGTCCACGCGAAGGTCCAGGTGAGCGCGTCTCCGTCGGCGTCGGTGCCCGTGGCCTCACAGACCACATCGTCGGTGGTGCGCGGGAACGCCGGCACGATGGCGACATCGGTGGCCACCGGGGGCGCGTTGTCGATCGTGATCGAATCGCTCGCCACGGCCTCGAGCCGCCCGTCGCTGGCTGTGGCGTCGACCACCACGGTGTCGCCAGCGACAAAGCCCCCGGCGAGTTCGGAGCCCGATCCGAGCACCACCCCGTCCACCGACCACTCGAGCGACACCGACACGCCAAGGCCATCCGGATCGGCCGCCTCGACCACCGCGCGGAGCACGTCGGTGCGGTCGGCCACCTCGGGTGACAGCACCACCGCCACCGTGGGCGGTCGATCGCCGACCTCCGCCTCGACCACCACCGGAGCGCCGGAATCCATGCCGTCGTGCGGCGTCGCGGTGACCGCCCACAGCTGCCCCGGCGCAGTGAGTGCGGCCGACACCACCGCGCCGTCCACGCCAGCATCCACGCCATCCACCGTCCAGGCCCACGACCAGCTCACCCCATCATCGTCCGGGTCGACCGCGGTGGGGGTGGCCACCAGATCGGCGTCGGTCCACCCGGCCTCGACCGTCACCTCGCCGACCGGCGGCGCGTTCACGATGGACACACTCGCGGTCCCCGGCGGGCTGTCCCCTCCTGGACCGGTCGCTACCGCCAGCGCCGTCCAGGTCTCACCGCGCGACGTGCGCGCGGCAGGCACGGTGGACCCCTCCACGCCGGCGTCCACCCCATCCACGGTCCACGCCCAGCGCACTGTGGCCGATGCGGTCGCCCCCGCGATGAGATCTGCGGTGGTGTCGGGAGTGGGGGGCGCGATGGCCACTACGGGCGCATCGGGCGGGGGCGTGGAGGTGGTGCTGCCGCCGGGGGTCGTTCCGGCGGGGGTGCTCGCGGTCGGCGACGCCGCAGTGTCGCGCGCCTTGTCTCCACCGACGGGGCCACCGCACGCCACCGCCCACAACACCAGCCACAGTCCACGCATGACCCGATGGTAGCCCACCCAGGCGCGAAACGGGGGTTCTCCCGGCGCGCGCCGTGGTTAGGATGGGTGACCCACACGAACCGCGAGGGACCGTGGCAGAACCACCCGTGATTGACTTCCAGAAGTTCCGCAATGTGCCCGGCGGTCCGAACCGCTTCCGCTTCCTCGGCTTTGTGGCGCTCGCACTCGTCGTGCTCGGCGTCGGCGCAACCACATTCTTCACCGTCGAGCCCGAGGAAGAGGGCGTCGTGCTCCGATTCGGCGAGTTCGACCGCACGGTCGCGCCAGGCCTCCACTTCAAGCTGCCCTCGCCCATCGAGGTCGTGTGGAAAGTGCCCACGCAGCGGCAACTCAAGGAAGAGTTCGGGTTTCGCACCACGAAAGCCGACGTGCGCTCCGAATACACCAACAAGGGCCTCGACGACGAGAAGCTCATGCTCACCGGCGACCTCAACGTCGCGGTGGTGGAATGGATCGCCCAGTACCGGGTGAAGGACCCCTACAAGTACCTGTTCAAGGTGCGCAACGTGCGGAGCACGTTCCGCGACATGAACGAGGCGGTGATGCGGCAGATCGTCGGCGATCGCAGCGTGACCGAGGTGCTCACCATCGGCCGGCAGGACATCGAGGTCGAGGCCCAGCGGCTCCTGCAGGAGTGGTGCGATGAGTACGAGACCGGCATCCAGGTGGAGCAGGTGGTGCTGCAGAACGTCACCCCCCCCGACAAGGTCAAGCCGAGCTTCGACGAGGTCAACCAGGCCCAGCAGGAGCGCGAGCGGCTGATCAACGAGGCGAAGACCGGCTTCAACACGGTGATCCCGGCGGCTCGAGGCCAGGCTGAGGAGATGATCGCCCAAGCCCAGGGCTACGCGGTGCAGCGCACCAACCGCGCCGAGGGTGAGGCGGGCCGGTTCACCGCTCTCCTCGAGGCGTACAAGGAGTCCCCGGAGGTCACGCGCAAGCGGATCTACCTGGAGACCATGGCTGAGGTGTACCCCAAGGCCAAGCGCAAGATCCTGATGAGCAAGGGCGCCGGCGGTGTGCTCCCATTCCTCGACCTCCAAGGGGGTGATTGATGCAGCGCCTCGGAGCCCTCGCGGTAGTGCTAGTGGCCGCCCTCGCCATCGCCAGCCAGGCGATCTACGTCGTGGACGAGTCGGAGCAGGTGGTGCTCACCCAGTTCGGCAAGCCGGTCGGCGAGCCGGTGATGGAGCCCGGCCTGGCGTTCAAGACGCCGTTCGTGCACACCGTGCACCGGTTCGACAAGCGGTTCCTGGAGTGGGATGGCGAGCGCAACCAGCTGCCCACCCGCGACAAGCGGTTCATCTTCGTGGACACCTACGCGCGCTGGCGCATCAACGACCCGCTGAAGTTCTTTCAACGGCTGCGTGATGAGCGCGGCGCCCAGTCCCGGCTCGACGACATCCTCGACGGCGAGACCCGCAACGTGATCGCCCGGCACGACCTGATCGAGGTGGTGCGCACGTCCAACCGTGGCTTCGCGGCAGACGACGAAGAGGTGGTCGGAGGCGTGTCGGACGGCACCATTGATGGCGAGACCCCCGCGGAGCGCGACTTCGCGATCAACGTGGGCCGCGAGGGCCTGGCCGACGAGGTGCTCGCCGCCGCGCAGAGCCGCACCGACGACCTGGGCATCGAGATCCTCGACTTCCAGTTCAAGCGCATCAACTACGTCGACGCGGTGCAGGACGAGGTGTTCAACCGCATGGTGTCGGAGCGCAAGCGCATCGCGGAGCAGTTCCGCAGCGAGGGCGCCGGACAGGCCGCACGGATCAACGGTGAGAAGGAGCGCGAGCTCGCCCGCATCACCTCCGAGGCCTTCCGAACCGCTGAGGAGATCCGCGGAACGGCGGACGCCACGGCTGCACGCGTGTACGCCGACGCCTACAACGCCGACCCCGAGTTCTACGCGTTCGTGAGGTCCATGGAGACCTATCGGGCGACGGTCGACGATGAGACCACCCTGGTGCTCGGCACCGAGGGCGAGCTCCTCCGGTACCTGGAAGACGCCACGCCGTAGCGCACGTGACGCTCTGCCGGGTGCGCCTGCAACCGCGGGCGCACCCGACCGACGCTGTGCACGCGAGGCGTGCCCGTCCGGCCTCGCCGACCCCCGGCCTACGCTGCTACGTTGCCGC
>JBLFXJ010000235.1:0-12813 GCA_047609825.1 Myxococcota bacterium | reverse complement strand
TGAGCCTGGAAGATGACGGCGACGGCGACGGCAGCCCAGACGACTGCGACCCGTGCCCGGATCTCGCGTTCGAGGTCGATGACGACGGCGACGGCAGCTGGTCGTGCGACGACTGTGACGACCTGGACGAGCTCCGGGATGCCATCGACCGCGATCGGGATGGCTACTCCACCTGCGACGGCGACTGCTACGACGAGAGCGCGGCGGTGTACCCGGGCGCGCGCGAACTGGGCGATGGCATCGATGGCGACTGCGACGGCATCGTGGACGAAGGCACCGCACGCTACGACGATGACGGCGACGGGTACGCGGAGTTCGGTGGCGACTGCAACGACGCCGATGCGTCGGTCCACCCCGCGGCGCTCGAAGTGTGCGATCGGGTGGATCAGGACTGCGACGGTGAGATCGACGAAGACACCGAGTGTTCCGACGACGACGGCGACGGGTACAGCGAAGACGACGGCGACTGCAACGATGGCAACGACGGCGTGAGCCCTGGGCTCCCGGAGACGCCCGACAACGGCATCGACGACGACTGCGACGGGGTGGTGGACACCCTGGCCGCCGATCCCGATGGGGATGGGTTCACCGACGGCATCGGCGGTGACTGCGCGCCAGAAGACGGCACGGTCTACCCGGGGGCGCCCGAGCTGGCGGACGGGCTGGACAACGACTGCGATGGGCTGGTCGACGAGGGCACCGTGCGCTCGGACGACGACGGCGACGGCTTCACCGAGCTGCAGGGCGACTGCCACGACGGCGATCCGGATGTGTTCCCGGGCGCGGTGGAGCGGGTCGACGGCGTGGACAACGACTGTGATGGCGAGGTGGACGAGGGCACGCCGAACAGCGACGATGACGGCGACGGCGTCTCGGAACTGCACGGTGACTGCGACGACACCAACGGCATGGTGGGCCCGGGTCGTGCGGAGGTGCCCGGCAACGGCCTCGACGATGACTGCGATGGCCTCGTGGACGAAGCCGACGATCTGGACGGCGACGGCTACACGCTGGCCGACGGCGACTGCAACGATGCCGACGGCTGGGTGAACCCCGGCCTCACAGAGTCTTGCGACGGTCGCGACAACGACTGCGACGGTGCGATCGACGAGGGTTGCGACCGCGCCACGGAGGTGGGCTCGCCGTCCATCGTTGGTGAGTGCACCGGTTGTCGAGCAGATCCGGCTTCATCCGGAATCGGGAGCTGGCTGCTGGGTTTGATGGTTTTGTATCGACGGCGGCGGGTGTCATGATGTGCCCCCGGCACAACGTCCACTCGCTGCGTGCGCCCTGAACTGTACGAGAGGTACTGACACATGACTCTGCAACGGGTGCTGGCCACGGCCGCTCTGATGTCCGCGCTGGGATGCGCGCCCGAGACCTCCCTGAACCAGACCGAAGGGGAGATCGAGGTAAGCCCGACGCTGCTCGACCTCGGCACGGTCGCGGTCGGCGAGCAGATCGACTTCCCGTTCCAGGTCGACCATCTCCGCGGTGGCATCATCGACCTTCGCAACGTGGTGGTGAGCAACGTCGAAGGGCAGTTCTTCAGCTACCTGGGCACCGAGGGTGTCATCGAGCTGGAGCAAGCCGAGTCCCTCGACCTGCAGTTCACCTACCTTCCGCTGGACGAGGGCTACCACCGGGCCACGGTGGAGATCACCCACACCGGCAAGGACTCGCCCACTCAGGTCGAGGTTCGCGCGCGGGCCACGGTGCCCGAGGTGGTGGTGTCGCCGCTCGGCCTCGACTTCGGCCCGGTGCTCGACGGCGAGGTCGCCGAGCGGGTCGTCACGGTCACCAACAACTCCGATCTCGACCTGTTGATCACCGAGGCGCAGATCTCGAACAGCGTGTTCAGGCTCACGCAAGATGCGCCGTTCACCATCGGTGGTGGCAGTGAGCAGGTGTTCACGGTGGTGTACGAGCCCACCACCGAGTCGGCGGCCACGGGCACGCTCACCTTCCGGCTCGGCGATGTGCCCCTGCCCAAGGTCACCCTGCGCGGCAACGACTGCGAGAACGGTGCGCCTGACGAGTACGATGTGGACGAAGACGGCTTCACCACCTGCGGCGGCGACTGCGACGATCTGGACTCGGCGATCCGTCCGGGCGCCACCGAGTCGTGGGACAACGTGGACGAAGACTGCGATGGCGACATCGACGAGGGCACCGCCGGCTACGACGATGATGGCGACGGGTACTGCGAGGGCCCTGGCGAGTGCTCTGACGGCTCGCTCCCGGGCGACTGCCATGATGGCGCCGCCAACGTGAACCCGGGCGCGCGGGAAGACCTCGACAACGGCATCGACGATGACTGCGACGGCGTGGTCGACCTCGGCACCACCGACACCGACTTCGACGGCTACAGCCCCGAGGGTGGCGACTGCGACGACAGCGACGGCAACACCTACCCAGGCGCGCCCGAGCTGGCTGACGGCATCGACAACGACTGCGATGGCGAACGCGACGAAGGTACCGCCTGGTACGACGACGACGGCGACGGATACTGCGAGGGCCCGAGCTGCACCGACGGCACGCTCCCGGGTGACTGCGACGACGATACCAGCGACCTGAACCCGATCGACGGGCAGTTCGACGGCTTCGTCACGAACCCCGGTGCAGGTGAAGCGGCCGACTGGCGCGACAACAACTGCAACGGTATCGTCGACGAGAACACCGTGAACTACGACGACGACGGCGACGGGTTCACCGAGAACGGCGGCGACTGCGACGACACGAACCCGCTGATCTCCCCGGCCCACGGCAACTGCTGAGATGACCTCAACGAAGCTTCCGTGAGTGAACCGCCGCGCCGGGCCTGCGGGCCCGGTGCGGTGGGCCGCTGGGCATAGCGACGGATCACTCGGGCTTGCTGCTCGGTGCCTTCCTGCGGCCGATGCGCACGCGGCCCTCGCTGGGGCCGCCACCGAAGAGATCGTCCATACCCGCCGACTTGGACGCTGGCGGCGTGCTCGTCGTGGGCGGCTTCGCGGGCGGGGGCGGGCGTCGGTCCACCGGCGGCTTGGTGGTCGCCGGCTTGGCCGGCTTGGCCGGTGCGCGGGGCGTGGGGCGCGGGTCTGGCGTGACGACGGGCTCGCCGAGCAACGGCTCGCCGCGCTCCTTGCGGCCCTGGTTCTCTTCGAAGATGGACTGCGCAGCTGCAAGTGCTCCCAGCGCGGAGAGCACGCCATCCATGTTCCGGAGCTTCGGCGGCTCGGCCGGCTCGGTGGACTTCCGCGCCGCCTCCTTTTCGGCGCGAATCTCTGCGGCCGACTTGGGTGAGGCAGCGCGCTGCGGGCGCGTGGCGCGGGCGATGCGAACCCGACCTGAGCGCTTGGACTTGTCGCCCGGGATAATCCTGGGTGGACGACGATCAACAGGGGCGGGCTCCGCCGGCGGTGGCGTGGGTGGAGCGGCGCGCTGGGGCGGCGCCGGGGCCTTGGGCTGAGCGGCCCGCTTCGGCTGCGGGCGTGGGGCCGGCTTTGGCTTTGGCGCGGGCCTTGGTTTTGGCGGCGCGGCGGACGCCGCAGGTGCCGATGATGCGTGACCGGGGATGATCTTCTTGCCCTCGACGCGCGAGAGCCGCTCCGCCGGGTACACTTCGTGATCAGTGAGGTGGCGGGGACGCTTTGGGCGGCGCCTCGCGAAGGGATCGTCCGCCTCGATGCGTCGCCAGAACGAGCGGGAGTTCCCCGCCGGCCGGCGCACGCCCCGCCCAACGAGGCGGTCCGAGGTGGCCCAGCCAGCCACTCTCCGAATGCCAATCTTCCTGGGAGGAAGCTCGGGTTCAGGCTCGGGTGCCGGCTCGGGCTCAGGGGCCGGGCCGGGCTCCGGCAACAGATCGCTCGCCTTGAGCTCGTCGGGTCGCTCTGACATGAGCGTGTGTCGCTCCGCTGCTGGCGCGGGCCGGCTTGCCCTGCGTGGATGGTGATTGTAGGGGGGGGCCGACGGAGGCGCAATGGACGGGTTTGCCACGCTTGAGGCAAGGGGTTTCGTGCAGCAGTGCACCCATCCGGATCGGGTACGGGCGGCACTGGCATCGGGGCCGATCACGATCTACGCCGGGTTCGATCCCACGGGCGACTCGCTACACGTCGGTCACCTGCTGCCGGTCATGGCGATGGCGTGGCTGCAGCGCGCCGGCCACCGGCCGATCGCGGTCGTGGGAGGGGGCACTGCGCGCGTCGGCGATCCAAGTGGGAAGTCCGAGATGCGTCAGATGCTCTCCGACGAGACCATCGCGAGCAACACGAAAGCCCTCGGCCGGCAGCTCTCCCACTTCCTGGACTTGGACGGAGAGGCGGGGTTGCTGGTCGACAACGCCGAGTGGTTACTCGAGCTGAAGTACATCCCGTTCCTGCGCGACATCGGCCGCATGTTCTCGGTCAACCGGATGCTCACGGCGGAGGCCTACCGCCAGCGCCTGGAGCGCGGGCTGTCGTTCATCGAGTTCAACTACCAGATCCTCCAGGCGTACGACTTCCTCGAGCTGAACCGTCGCCACGGCTGCACCCTGCAGCTCGGCGGCGACGATCAGTGGGGCAATATCGTCGCAGGAACCGACCTGATCCGGCGCTGCGGCGGCTCGGAGAGCGACGGCCTAACCATGCCGCTCATCCTCACGTCCACGGGCACGAAGATGGGAAAGACGGCGGCAGGGGCGGTGTGGCTCGACCCCGCGAAGCTGAGCCCGTTCGACTATTTCCAGTACTGGCTGAACGTGGACGATCGCGATGTGGGCCGGTTCCTGAAGCTGTACACCTTCCTGTCGCTGGAGCGCATCGCGGAGCTCGAGGCGCTCACGGGCAAGGAGGTTCGACAGGCGAAGCGGGTGCTGGCGCGCAAAGCCACGACCCTGGCGCACGGAGCGGCTGCGGCGGCGGAGGCGGAATCTGCCGGGCGGGCGATGGTGGTCGGGGCGGCATCGAGTGATCTGCCGACCCACGCGATGGAAGGCGAGGCCCGGATCGTCGACGTGCTCCGCGACGCCGGGTTGACCAAGTCGGTGGGAGAGGCTCGCAGGTTGGTGCGTGGGGGCGGCGTGCGGATCGACAACACGAAGGTGGGGTCGGAGGACGCCGTGCTGCGGGCGGGCGATCTCGGGGACGGTGTCGTTCTGCGGGTGGGTAAGAAGCGGGCGGTGCGGGTGGTCGCGAAGTGAGCTTGCTCACCGGGTTCGTCGCCACAGGTCATCGTGATGGGATTCGACAGTTCCGTGACCCCGCGTGTCACCCGGGTGTGTAACAATCTAGGTCTGACGTTGTCTGCTCGACGTACGGGTACAGGAGGAACGAATGCGGTGGTTTGGCTTGGTACTCGCTGCCAGCTTGGCGGCCTGTGGCGGCGAGAACGGTGAAGATGGCGATCTCGACGGCGATGGCCTGACCAACGGCGAGGAGGAGGCCCTCGGCCTCGATCCCAACAACGCCGACAGCGATGGCGATGGTCTGGACGACAAGACCGAGGTGGACTGGGGTTCCGACCCCATGAACGCCGACTCCGACGGTGACGGCCTCGATGACGCCACTGAGTACGGACTGGGCTCCGACCCCAACAGCGAGGACAGCGACGGCGACGGCTACCTCGATGCCTGGGAGTACGCCGAGGGTTCCGACCCCGCGGACGCCGACAGCAAGATCTACGAGGGTGGCTGGCCATACAACCCCGAGAAGGCAGACGGCCCCGGCAACGGTGTCAGCTACGCCGTCGGAGAGCAGTTCCCTCGGTACGAGCTCAAGGACCAGTTCGGCGATCGCGTCGACCTGTACGACTTCTCGGGTCACGGCAAGTACATCGTGATCGACACGTCGGCCCAGTGGTGCCCGCCATGCCAGGAGATGGCGCTGTGGCTCGACGGCCACTCCGAGACCTACGAGGACTCGTTCCCCGGTCTGCGGAAGAAGGTCAACAAGTCCGACGTGTACTGGATCACCATCATGGGTGAGGCCAACGACGGCTCCAACGCCACGAAGCAGACCGCCACCGAGTGGTACAACGACTACCCGCACAAGAAGATCCCGGTTCTCGCCGATGGCGACCGGGAGCTCCAGGCTCACATCCAGCTCGGCTACTGGCCATCTCTCGTCCTCCTGAACGAGAACATGGAAGTCGAGGTCATGGCGGATGACTTCTACTACGACGCGATGGGCTTCATCGACCGGTAGGGCGCGGGTCCGCTCCTGCGGGCCCGTCTCTGATGTCGTGTTCGAACGAACAACGGGCGGCCCGCGAGGGTCGCCCGTTTTCGGTGGATCGCCGGGAGGTGTGGCACCTCCCGGTACGCGGGCTCTAGCCCAGGCTGTCGAGCTGCTTCTTCAGCTGCTTGCGGGCGTCCTTGAGGTTGGCCGACTTCGCCACCCCGATGGCCTGCTCCAGCGCGCGCTTGGCGCGGTCGGTGTCGCCCCGACGCTGGTACGCGCCAGAGAGGTTCTGCAGGGTGTTGATCACCCGGGAGTTGTCGCCGGACTCGCGCATGAGCGTGAGCGCCTGCTCGAGGTTCGCGATGCCGCCATCGAGCTCGCCGCTCTGGAGCTGCGCGATGCCCATGAAGTAGCGGAGCTGACGCTGCACCGGGTGGGTCTTCGGGAGGGTGCCTACCCGCTGCTCGGCCTGCTTGAAGAAGGTGAGCGCCTCGGGGGCCTTGCCGGTGAGCAGGGTGAACGATCCGAGATTGTACAGATCGACGGGCAGCAGGTGATCCAGCCGGAGCTTCTGCGTGAGCTCGAGCACGCGCTGGGCCAACGGGAGGGCCTTGTCGAACTCGCGGAGCTCGCCGTGGGCACGCGCGAGCAGCTCGGAGGCCGTGCGCTCACGATCCGCGGCGCGAACGCCGCGAGCGATCTCGACCACGCGGGCGAGTGCGGTGCGAGCGTCTTCGGTGCGCCGTGCCGCGAGCAGCGCCTCGCCGTAGGCCAGCCCGCTGTCCAGCGCGACCTGCGCGAGGTTTGCCTGCCCGGCGACCTCGTTCGCACGACGGAAGTGCTCGATGGCGGCCTGGAGGTCTTCCGGCTTTCCACCCCGACGCGCCACTGCGCCGCGGATGTGGCTCGCCGTGGCGAAGATGCCAGGCGCAACGCCCTTCTTGCCATCGCCGGTCTCGACCTGCCCAATCTCGAGCGCTTTGGTGACGTTCTCGAGGGCGGCGTTGGGGTTGCCGTCCTGGAGCTCGATACTGGCGATGTGGTTGTGCACCTCGGCGGCGCGCAGGTTGTTCTCGAGGCCGGTGAACAGCCGGAGCGCATCCTTGGCCCGGTCGCGAGCACGGTAGTAGTCCTGACGGCGCACATCAACCCGCGACCCTGCGAACAGAAGCCACGCCGTGAATTCGCGATCTTCAGCCTTGGACGCCCACTCGGTGGCCTCCGAATGCACCCGCTCAGCGCCCTGCACATTGCCCTGGTTGGTGAGCCGGTCGAGCAGGTGCTGGTAGACCGTGCGGCGCATGGCGTCGGGCCAGGGCACCTCATCGAAGTACTTCGAGGTGTCGTACGCCAGGCCCCACACATCTGCGGCGTCGTTGCCGAGCTGCATCGCCCGCACGAGGGCGGCCCGCTGAAGCGCACCATGCTCTGCGTAGAGCTTGGAGGTCTTGGGCATGAACCCGTATCCACGGGGCACGAGGTAGCGCTCCATGAACAGACCGACGTTGCGCGCGAGCTGCTCTCCTTCCTCGTTCGCGTGGTGTTCGATCACGCCCTCGCGGTAGGAGCCGCGCTTGAAGCGGTAGATCCAGGTGCTCAGCTCGTTGCTGAACTGGACCTCCTCGAACACGCCGCCCATGGCGTCCATCAAGTCGTCGACCGACTCGCGGTCGAAGCCGCCCATGTCTGCCACGATCCCTGACGGGAATGCGTGGCCGAGCAGCGCTGCGAAGAACGCGACCCGGTAGCGATCGTCGGGGCCGGCGTGGGGACGCTTGCCCTCGGCCGGCGGCTCGTCGGGGATGTCGAGCTCGTCTTCGTCTACATCCAGCGGGACGAGCGACGCGAGGGTGACGCCCTCCAGCTCGCTGTCGAGCGTACCCTTCTCGCCGAGGATCTCGACGAGCTCGGCCACGTAGCCTGGGCGCCCGCCGGCGATCTCTGCGACCCGGGAGGCGTTGCCCGTCACGTCCTTCGAGGCGAAGAACTGGGCCACCTCGGGCTCGCCCCACGGCGCCACATCCACCACGTCGATCTCATCGGCGCGGCGGCTGTAGTAGTCCAAAAGCGGCTGCGGGTAGCAGGCCTTGGTGGCATCGGACTCGGGCTCGTCGTGGATGATGAGCATGAGCTTCGCGCCGGACTCCCGGGCCTCTGCGTGCAGGGTCTCGATGAACATGCCGCCGAGCAGGGAGTTCACGAGGAACATGTTCTGCAGGTCGAGGATCACCGGTGTCTTGCGCGCGATCGCCGTAGTGACCTCGACCAGGCCGACGACCGGGTTGTCGCGCGGCAGGGACAGCGAGACCTGCCCCTTCTCGTGGTCGGTCTTCGCCTCTTTCATCGAGTTGATGAACTGGGTGTACCAACCCTGAACGCGCTTTGGCTGGCTGGGCAGCTGCGCGTTGAGGAGCATCTCCAGCTTGCCCCGACGGAGCACATCGCTCGTGGCCACCGCCATCAGCGATCCGTACATCCGGATCAGCCACTGCAGGCCGTTCTCTTCGGCGAGGCAGGACACGCGCCAGATGAACGGCTCATCGTTGGCCTGAGCCCGCCGCAGGAACTCCGCGGTCAGCGCCCGGCGACCACCGCCATATGGCGCCTGCAGGCGGATCGACTTCGGTGCGCCGGCCTTGACCTGCTGCCACAGAGCGTCCAGCGCCGCGACATCGGACTCGCGGGCGACGAAGGGTCGGTCGGACAAGTGGGTCTCCTCGGTGTTCGTTGAACTCGGCGCGGGCGCTCGAAGCGGCAGCCCGGGCGAGTCATAGAGCGCCGGTATATATGGGTGTGGCGGCGGTGGCGCAACGGGCGCTCGGGGGAGCAAATCGATGCATCAAACGGTACGTCCAACGCGAGCTGTCCGGTGCTTGTCCGGCCTGGTTGTCGCAGCGCTCTGCACGGCCTGCTCCGGCGAGGAAGATCTTCCGGGCGAGTACTTCGACCTGGTGGCCGTCGGGGATGAGAACAGCTGTACCGGTGAAGACGCGAACCTCGAAGAGAAGTTCGAATACCGGGTGGTGCTCGACGGCAATACCGCAGAGATCGCCATCGGCCCGGATATATTCGCCACCGGCCGACTCGAGGGATGCTTGCTCGTCTACGAATCGGTGGTGTGGGAGGAGGCGCGCGATGGCGGTGAGATCGCCTGGCAGATCGTCGGGTCCGCCACCGTCAACATCGATGATGCCTGTCCCCCCCCGGTGAAGGACGAGGACTGGGTGGGTCGGGAAGACTTCGAGATCGTGTCCGCCGACGATTCCGTGGGTCTGGCCCCTGGCTGCAGCTACAGCACGATGCTGAAGGGGCGGCACACCAAAGGGGTGAAGTGACGGGCGAGCCAGCGGTGTCGGGAGACGACGCGATCGGCCGTCTCCGTGGTGCCGTGAACGCCGTGGTCCGCGGCAAGACCGAGGTCGTCGACCTCGCGCTGGTCACGCTGCTCGCAGGCGGCCACTTGTTGCTCCAGGATGTGCCGGGGGTTGGCAAGACCACGCTGGCGTCAGCGCTGGCCGAGGCGGTGGGCGGTCGGTTCTGCCGCGTCCAGTTCACCTCGGATCTGCTCCCGGGTGACATCACCGGCGTGAACGTGCTGGACCATGGGTCGTTCGTGTTCCGGCCCGGGCCGTTGTTCGCGAATGTGGTCCTCGCCGACGAGATCAATCGCACCACACCCAAGACCCAGTCGGCGTTGTTCGAGGCGATGGCCGAGGGGCAGATCACGGTCGACGGTGAGACCCGCCAGCTGCCGCGCCCGTTCTTCGTCGTGGCCACCCAGAACCCCTACGATCACCACGGCACATTCCAGCTGCCCGACAACCAGCTCGACCGGTTCCTGATGCGCGTGTCCATCGGGTACCCGGATCGGGCCGCAGAGCGGGAGGTGCTCCGTCAAGGCGGGCTTGCGCGAGCGAGGGTTCCCGCGGTGTCGTCCGAGGCGGAGGTGGTGGCGATGGTCGAGGCGGCGCAGCAGGTGCGCGTGCCGGAGGTCGTCGAGGAGTACCTGCTGGATCTCGTGGCTGCCACACGGGAGGAGGCGTCGCTGATCCGGGGGGTGTCACCACGTGGAGCGCAGGCCTTGTACCGGGCGATTCGGGCACGAGCATACGTCGAGCGCCGTGACTACGCGGTGCCGGAGGATGTGCGCTACCTGGCGGGTCCAGTGCTCGCTCACCGAGTGCTCCCGCGGAGTGGCGCAGATGCGCTCGGTGCTGGCGGGCAGCGGGCAATTCGCTCGGTGTTGAGCCGGATACCGTCGCCGCTCTGATGTGGCTCACCCGCGACGGCGTGTCGGTGCTCGGCCTCGCCCTGGCGGTGGGTGCCGTGGCATTTGTCGGCGGCCAGAACCTGCTGTACCTGGTGGCCTGCGCTGGCGTGGGACTGTTGGTGACCGCGTTGTTTGCAGGGGCGTGGAACCTGCGCAACCTCGACGTTGTGCGCGCGCTGCCGGACGGCGTGTACGCGGACCGGCCCGCCGATGGCGCAGTCCGCGTCCGCAACCAGCGTCGCTGGGGTGCGGCGATCGCGGTGTGGGTCGAGGACGAGGCCGGTGCCTCGGTGTTGGTGCCGCTGGTCGAGCCGAACGGCGAGGTGCGGGTCCCGGTCACCTGGCGGTTCGGCGGTCGAGGTCGGGCTCGGCTGGGACGAGTACGCCTGCAGTCGACCTTCCCGTTCGGACTGGTCGCAGTGAGCCGCACGGTCGGGAGGCCGGCGGACCTGGTGGTGTGGCCCACCCCTCGCTCGGGTGTAGCGTGGGCGCGGGAAGGGGAGCTGGCAGGCACTGCGGCGGGCGCCGGCGCGGGTGGCGCCGGTGACTTCCTCGGCCTGCGGGACTGGGCGCCTGGCGACTCGATCCGGCGGGTGCACTGGCGGACCTCAGCGCGCGTGGGAACACCCGTGATCGTGCAGCGGGCGCGCGATTCGGTGAGCGAGCGTGACGTGGTTGTCCCGGATCTGACCGGCTCCGCCTGGGAGGAGGCGCTCGGTCGCGCTGCGGGAGCCGTAGACGATGGGCTGCGGGATGGTCGGCGCGTGCGGCTGACCCTGCCCGCCGAGCTCCTGGACCGCGCGCCCTCGCGTTCGGTTGAGGGGGAGCCCGGTCGCCGGCAGCTGTTGGATGCTCTGGCGCTGCTGCCGCCCCGCGCCGATGGGGCGAGCTGATGCGTGTGCGTCGGGCGGGCGTCCATGGTGCGGTGATCGCAGGTCTCGTGGCGTTGGCGGTCTCCGGCGACTCGGTCCAGCCCATCGCGCTTGGTGCGCTCCTGCTGTCGCTGGTGGCCGATCCGCTCCGCGCGCGGCTCGCCTGGCTTCCGTGGTCGGCCATGCTCGCGGCCGCCCTCGCCGGCGCTGTGTTGTTCGCTCTGCGGGGGGCGGCTCCGGTGGATGTCGTCGGGCTCGCCTTGCTCGCGCTGGTGTTGCACCGGCGCCTGGGCGGGGTGAGCGCCGCGGACGACCGGGTAGCGGTGCTGGTGTCTGGGCTGATGCTGGTCGTGGCTGGCAGTCGATACGAGACGCCGATCCTCCTGGCGGCGGTCGCACTATGGGCTGTGTCGACGCCACTGGCGCTCCTCCCGGCCGCGCTGGACGGGCTGGTTTCTCGGCCTTCCGCTTCATTCCGTCGCCTGATCGCGGCTCTCGCGCTGTCGGTCGTTGCGGTGAGTGCGAGCCTGTACCCGGTGCTTCCACGTCGGTCGGACGAACAGGTCGACCCGGCGTCGTCGCGAACGGGCTTCGCGACAGAGGTGACCCTGGGAGAGTTCGACGCGCTGCTCGACGACACCTCCGAGGTGGTGCGGTACACGCTCGATCCGCAGGTGGACGGCCCGCTCTATCTGCGGGGTCTGGCGCTCGATGCCTTCGACGGCACGCGGTGGAGCGCCAGCGGCGGCGTGACGGCCACCCAGTGGCAGTGGCCCGAGGTGACGCCCGCGGGCGCCCACGTCCTCTCGGTCCAGGTGACCGATGCGTCGGAGGGGGTGCTGTTCGCGGCCGGCCAGGTGCGGGCGGTGGACGCGACGGCGGCAGTGCGGGTGGGACTGGATCGTCACGGGAGCCTGCGCGCAGATGGGAGGCCCGGCCCGCTGTCATACAGGGTGCTCGTGTCGGCTCCGCTGGGGCCCGCCGATGTCGCTCCGCGCCCGCCGGGCGAGGCGCCATCGTTTCGGTATCTGGACCTCCCCGACACCCTCGAGCCCCGCATCCATGACCTCGCCCGAGAGGTGGTAGGCGCCGGAGCCCCTATCGAACGGGCTCGACGGGTCGAGGCGTTCTTGCGGTCGGACTACACCTATGCGCTCACGGGACTGGCCTCCGACGGGGCTGCGCCGCTGGATCGGTTCTTGTTCGAAGACAAGGCGGGGCACTGCCAATACTTCGCGTCCGCGGCCGCTGTGCTGCTTCGGTCCGAGGGCGTGCCCGCGCGCGTGGTGACCGGTTTCGTCGGCGGCGATCTCGACGCGCGCACCGGCGAATGGGTCGTGCAGAATCGCCACGCGCACACCTGGATCGAGGTGTTCGACGGGTGGGGGTGGGTGCTGATCGACCCCACGCCCGGTCCTGCGGCCACGACGGCGTTCCCTGTGAGCGAATGGTCGGTATCTGAGGCCGCCTATGGGGTGTGGTCGAGCGCTGTCACCGACTACGACGGTGCAGCGCAGCTGGCGGCGTT
>JBLFXJ010000234.1:0-12881 GCA_047609825.1 Myxococcota bacterium | reverse complement strand
GACGACGGATTGGGTGGGGACCCGTTCTGGGGGGGGTGGGGGGCGGGGCGGGGTGGTGGCGTTCGCTGGGGTCGGTCTTGGTGGGCGGGGAGCTGCTGGGCGTAGGTCGGGGAGGTGGGTCTGTGGCGGCCGGCCGATGACTGGGAGCCGTCGGGGATCGGCGATGGCCTCGGCTCAGCGTGCGAGCTCGAGACGGGCGAGCAACCCCTCGGCGAGTCGGCGCTCGTCTGTGCTCTGCGGACGAGCCAGCACGGCGTCGGCGAGGGCGCGGGCGCGGGCGGCTTGGATTCGCTCGGGGATCCAGGCCCGGTCCTGGAACCAGCGCTCGTCCTCTCGGATGAAGTTCGGGGCCATCGGCGATGGGACCGGCGGGGCGCGGTCGCTCAGGGCCTTGAGCACATGCCGTCGGCGAGCGGGGTCTGCGCCGCGGGCGAGCAACGCGTCGGTCGCAGACACTGCAGGCGCCTGGGCCAGCAGCTGGATGGCGTTGTACGCGCGGGTTGGGTCGGGCTCGCGGGCGATGACCAGGAGGTCGGCCACAGCCTACAACACCCGCACCTCACCCTTCTTGCCCGCCTTGCGGTTCTCCTTCGCCGGCTCGCCGAGCTTGAACAGCGCCGGGCCCACTGGCTCTGCGTAGATGAACTCGGTCCCGTCCACCTTGAACGTGCGGTCGTCCTTGCCCTCGGGCAGACCCACGCCGGTGAGCGCGTGGCCGGGCACGTACACGACCGCGAGCGGCACCGACGGGAGCCGGGCCCGGACCACGGCGAGGAACAGCACTGCCTTGCTGTCGCAGTCGCCCCGGTCGCGCTCCAGGAGGGAGACGGGTCGGCGATACCCAGGGTCTCCGCCGTTCTTCTTGCGCGCCTCGTACGGGATGGACTGCACGAACTCCAGCGCGCGAGCGACGAAGGCGCGATCGCTCTCGGTGCCCTCGGCCAGCGCATTGGCGACGGGCGCGAGCTGGGGGGCGTACTTCGCAGCGAGGGATGCGTGATCGAACGACAGGTCACCGGACTTCATGCGGGTGAAGTCGTTCTCCGCCAGCCACTCGTCCATCGCCGCATCACGTACGTTGCCCGCCTGCTTCAGCGCCGCCCGCGCCCCGGCGCCCGACGCGCCGATGGCGATCCCGCCATTCTTGACCTCTGCGGAGATCTTCACGCCCTTGACGGTCCTGCCCCACTCACGGACCGCCTTGACGACAGCCTCGTTCATGTCGCGTCGCTTGAGCCAGGTGACCTCCTCGCGATCGGCGGCCATGGCCGCGCTGGGCAAGGAGAACGCCACCTTGTCTGGGCCGCCGCTCTTGTCGCGCCACCTGAAGTCGAAGTCCAGCGAGGCGCCCTGCTCGACCACCTCGAACCCGGTCTGTGCAGCGTCCTTCCTGGGCCCGGCAAGCGCGATCCCACACCAGAACATCAACCCGATCAGCATGAATGCTCCTGGAAAATGCTCTATCGGATAACCCAGCCCCCACCTCGGCTGCGGGATAGGACACCGCGCCACCTCATGTCTGTGGAGGACTCATGCGACTCGTCCTGTTTCTCGCCGCGCTGGCCCTGACCGGCTCCGCATCTGCCCAGACCGTCACCCTCGGAGGCTCGTGCCCGGGTCCGGTCAGCATCGACGTCACCGGCCTCACGCCTGGCGGCAACCTGGTGATGATCGCGAGCAACAGCCTGGGATCGGCCACCATCCCGTCCGGCATCTGCGCGGGCACCAACACAGGCCTCGGCGCGCCGATGAACTGGTTCGGCCCGGTGACCGACCTCGACGCCGACGGCGCCGTGTCGTTCTCCCCGTCCCTGCCCGGCCCCGCGTGCGGCCTGTACATCGTCGCGGTCGACATGAGCACCTGCTCGGTGTCCTCCCCGCCCGTCAGCTTCTCCGATCCCCCCGCCGGCGGAGCGTTCGCCTGTGGCGCGTTCGGCGACACGCTCGCTGAGCACATCTTCGCGCCGTCCAGCTGGATCGTCGACGCGGATCGCATCGTGGTCACGCCCACCGAGACCGCCGTGGCCGTGTTCGACGATGTGTACATCTTCGACCACGACCTCACCCTGGTCGGCGGGCCCGTGGTGTTCACGCCGCCCGGCAACAAAGGCATGCAGTACAGCCCGGTCAGCGGGAACATCTACGGTCACAGCGCCGCGGCGCTCGACGCCACCCTCACCGTGTGGGACGGCGCGCTCTCGGGTGAGCTCGCGTCGTACTCCACGGGTCAGAACCTGGGCGCCGGGTTCGTCGATCCGGTCACCGGCGACGTGAACCTCGTCCGCCGCACCGCCGGCGGCATGGCGATGTATGACGAGGCCGGCACCTTCCTCGGCGACTGGGGCGATGGCGTCGCGTTCGTGCCGATGGATGCCGAGGTGTTCGACGGCAAGATCTACGTGGCGAACCGGTCGCCCGCCGAGGTGCAGGTGTTCGACCTCGCCACCAAGGCCCTCGACCGCACCTTCCCGGCGTACGACATGGACGGCATCGCCATCGACGACAACGGCACGGTGTACCTGCTCGAGCGGGGCGCCGGCTCCATCGATGTGTTCGCCAACGACGGCACGCCGCTGGACTCGATCGTGTTCGGGGCCGAAGAGCCGGCGGCGATCACGTTCAACCCGCACACCCGCGAGCTCGTGGTCGGGTTCTTCAACGGCGGCGACGGCATCGTGCGCAACGTCTGCCCCCGCTCCCCCTGATCCAGGTCACCTGAGGCTCGCGCGATAGCGGAGCTCGACCACCGTGCCCGCGATGGCCAGGCCAGCGCGGGGCGTCTGCCCGCAGATGGTGTCCTCCTCCTCGCACGACGCCGAGCTGTCGAAGGTGACGGCGAGCGCGAGCGCCGCCGCCCGCTCGACGGCGGCGCCGTAGCTGAGGCCCACGAAGTTCGGCACATCCACCGCCGGCTGTCCGACCGTCGCGGTCACGGCCTCACCCGGACACTCACGAGTACCCGCCGCCGGCGACTGGGACACCACCTCGGCGCGGGCCAGCCCGGCCTGCAGGCGGGTGTCTTCGCGATAGCTGAGCCCGGCCACCTGCACGAGCCTCGCCGCAGCACCGGCGCTGCTCCCGACCAGCCGCGGCACCTCCACCCGATCCGCGAACACCGACACATCGACGGCCGAGCCCCGCCCGACAACATCCGTCCGGGCTGGCTCCTGGGTCGCCACATGGCCCGCCGGACCGTCGAACTCAGCGCAGTCCGCCTCGGTCACCTTGCCGAGCGCCAGGCCAGCGCGGGACAGCACGTTGGCCGCCGCATCGCTGGCGTCGAGCCCTGACAGGTTCGGCACCGCGACGCCCGGCTGCTCCACCGTGTGGGTCACGCGAGAGCCGGCTTCGACACAGGCCCCTGGCCCTGGGCTCTGGGATGACACCCGACCGGTGTCGATGCCGACCACGTACCGCGTGCTCACCTCCCCTTGCGCCAGTCGCCCCCGCGCGAGGGTGCCCTCGACCGCCTCCGGCCCCACCGTGGACAGGTTTGGCACCCGGACGCCGTCTCCCTCGATGAACAACGTGACCGTGGAATCCGGGAGCACCTCCTGACCCCCGACGGGCCGCTGGCGGAGCACCTCGCCCGGCTTGGCCTCGCAGGTGAGCACGGTGTCCACCCGCACCCGCAGGCCAGCCGCCACCACCTGGGCCTCGGCCTCCTCCCTGTTCAGCGACCCGGTGCTCGGCACCACCGCCGGCTCCACGTAGATGGTGGCGTCGATGGGCTTGGTCTTTTGCAGAGACTCGCCAGCAGCCGGCACCTGCCCCACGATGGTGTCGGGCGGCGTGGTGTCGGGGGCGTCGATCGTCCGTCCGACCGTACCCAGGGAGAACTCGGGCAGGCTCGACAGGTAGCGCCGGGCCTCGACGGGCGTCATTCCCAGCAGGGTCGGCACCACCCGCTTGCCCTTGGCCGGGTAGGCCGTGCGACTCACCTCGTTGAACTGCTCGGTGAGCGCGCGGAGGGTGTCCGGATCCACCCGCTCGGTGCCGGCCTGAGCGACCCCGCCCGCCACGATCCGCTCACCGGCCGCCAGCAGGATGGGCCGGTCGCCGCCCTCGCTGCGCACCCGCACGGTGCCGTCGAGCACGGTCACCCCCATCTCCCCGCTGCCCTTGACGACCACCACCTCGTACTCGGTGCCCGTGGCATTGGCGCTGTTCCCAGAGGTGTCGTGCACGCCGTAGATGTACTTCCGAAGCCGATCCTGCACACGGTTGATCACGCGCCCGAAGAAGATCTCGATGGACCCGAGGGCGATCTCGGTGTCCTCCATCACAAACGACAGGTGCCCCCCCTTGTGGCGCACCACGGCCACCGTGCGCCCGTCGGTTCGGAGGATGTCGCCGGTGCGGAGCCGACGCCCGCGGCGCGGGGTGAAGGTCTCGCCGTCTCGAACGAGGGTGATGCCGTTGTCGGGGCCGCTGGCCTGGCGGAATCGGCCCGGTTGTCCTTCCAGCACCCGGGTGAGGCGAGGAGCACAGCCAGTGAGGAGCAAGATGACCAGCAGAGCGCCGGTCTGAGCTATTCGACGGTTCAAGGCTCTGCCCTCCGAGTACGACGGATCACCGACAACAGCGCGTAGGGTACGCTCATGGACAGCCAGCCCCCGACCGGCGTAAGCACGGCGCGGGTGCCGACCACCCACGGCAACAGGCACGCCAGCCCCTGCGCCAACACTAAGACCACCAATGCCGCGCGCCGGCGTCGGGGATCGCGCACGGCACCCAACCCGAGCGCTCCCGCCCCCCAGGCGAACATCCACAGCCACTGCGCCGGGCCGCCCGGCCGGCGCACGAATCGCGCGTCGAACAGGGCGTCGAGGAGCATGGCCTGCACCTCGTGGTCGAGCAGGGGCGCGCCCTCCACCCGGGCGTCCACCTTGTCTTCCCCGCGAACACCGACGATGACCACGTGTTGGCCGTCGGGCGGGAACGACACCGCGCCGGATGCGAGCTCGGCGAGGAAGGCATCGGGCGCGCTGCGTCGCGCATCTGGGAGGGGAGCACCTCGGTACAGCAGCTTCGCGACCAGGCGGTCGGAGCGCTGCAGCGCCCGGCACCTGGCTTCATCGCCCGGGCTCGCGCTCAGCACGCTCTCGAACACCGGCGCGGTCCGGCCGTCCCCGAACGAGAGCACCTTCGTCGCGCGGTGGAACCGGAGGGCCGAGCGCGGGTCCAACCCTGTGGCGGCGAGATGGACGGCTACCGCCGCGGTGGGTGCGGCCAGCACATCCCCCGGAGAATCCGCACCTGTGGGCGGTCCGATGGCGGCCATGGTGAGCAGCCAGTCATCCGCGAATGCTGACCCATCGGTGCAGCTGGCGGCCCACACTCCAGCGCCAGGGAGGTCGACCCGGAGCGCAGCCACCACCCGCGGGTCGAGCTCCGGCGCCTCGAGCGAGCCCCCCTCGAAGGAGGCGACCACGGCCACGCCAGCGGCACGAGCGGCCCGGATCGCGGCGGGCAGCGCGCTCGTGTCGGGCGGAGACACCGGCTCGAGATCGATGGCGAGGTAGACCGCGGCCGGACGGGCCTGCACGACCGCATCGAGGAGCTCGGCGACAGCGGGTCGGGAAGAGGCGCCGAATCGCTCGCCTTGAGCGTCGCGGCCCGGGAACTCCACTACGTGGATGCGGGGATCGAGGCCGGCGGTGGCGGTTCCGGGACGGAGCCAGCCTCCCACGGCCATCACTCCCCGCTCGAGCAGGCCGGGACCTCCCGGGCGCAGGCCGGTGCCGCAGAGCGTACTGATGGAGACGAACAGGAGGAGCCCGACACCGAGTATGGCCTGCCCAAGCGACGTGCGGGCTGCGGCGAGCGGATGGGTGAGCGACCACTTGGTGCGTTCGGCCAATCGGGCCATCCCCGTGGGCGGGGGCTCCCATGGGATGCCGAGCCGGCGGGCGACCGGCGCCAGGTCGGCGTCGGGAAACTCCTTCTGGATGGCCGCGAACACGGGTCTCAGAGGCGTGTTCTGCTGCTTCAGCGCCACGGTCAGCGCGCTGGAGGCCTGCGCCAGTTCCACATTGAACGGGACCGCGCCCACCAGCTTGGGGTCGTCCAGCCTGCGGAGTACGACGAGGAGCACGTCGGTCCGCCCGTTGAACAACTCCACGACGAGCTTGTCGAGCGCCCCCCAGGCCGCAGCATCCGGTTCCATCAGCGGAGAGTACCAGCCGGTTGTCACGCAGGACGCCGACAGCCGCCGACCGGCGGCCACCATGCACACCAGCGAATGGCCAAGGGAACCCGAACTCGGACGCATTCTGTTGCGAGATGTTCCCTTCCGAAACAGGACCTGTGAATATCGTTCACTATGTTTCGCCCCGTCCCCCCCGGAAGGAGCCCCGAATGAATCACACGACGAAGATCGCCTTGGTATGCACGCTCGTAGCCGCCCAGGGCTGCTACGTGATCACGCCAACCGCCAAGGTGTCGAACTTCGGCGCGATGGACCCGGCACGCGACAAGGCGATGTCGGAGCAGGCCGACGACCTCGAATCCACCCCGCCGATCACGGTGCTCGCAGGCACCGCGCCCGAGGGGCTCGAGCTGGTGGACAACGGGAGCAAGCTGGTCGTATTGGAAGGGTACGAGGACCGCTACCGGGTGATCGGCATGGCCGAGGGCGACTACATGCCAAAGGCCCAGAAGGCCGTCATCAACAACATTTATGGCACATGGACGTACGAGGACACGCCCTGGCGGAAGGGCTACTGCTACTGGCAGGTGCCGCTGAAGGTCGCGACCTTGGGCCTGTGGGCCTACCTGCCGCCGCACTACCCCTGCATCGGCTCGGCGCCCCGCGACGAGGATGAGCGGCAGATCGCGCTGATCGAGGAGATGAAGAAGTCCACCCACGTGATGGGCGGCAACACGCTCCTGGTGGTCGGCGGCACCACGCTCACCACCCTGTCGATCAACACGCAGTCCGGGGCAACCTCGACGAGCGTGGCCCCATATGTGGCGATGCACGGGTTTGTCGTCGAAGACAAGCAGGCCGTCGCCCAGTAGCCACGACGCCGGGATGGCCTAGGCGATGCCCGCAGCGCCAACGTGCCCGAGGCGGATCTGCTGGGTGTCTGCCCGGCGCTGCACCACCCCGGCCGCGCCATCGACCCCCGCGGCGACGAGCTGCTTGCGCGCCCGGTGCACGTCCAGGTTGAGCTTGTGCCGATCTACGCCGAGCATGCGCTCCAGCTCGTCGCGGCACAGCTCGCCGACCCGAAGGCGACCACCGCCCCCTCCTCCAGGCGTGCCCACTGGCCCGGCGCGAGCGCTTCGCCATCCACGGCCGTGCCGTTTCGGCTGCCCAGATCCCGCACCTGCCACGCGCCGTCGCGCCAGATGAGGGCGGCGTGCCGCGACGACACGGCCGGGTGTGCCACAGGCCAGGTGGCATCCGCCGCGCGGCCCACCGAGCCCGAGGTGCTCGCACGCGAGGCCGCCGACGAGGACCGGCTGTGGGTCGCCGCACTCCTCGGCGACTGACCGGGGCGTAGCGCCGAGGTGTATCGTGCCACCAGCCGCGGCCACCCAGGGCTCGCTGGGCGGGCGTCGAGGGCTCCGATGGGCGCAACCTTCACCGCAGTGCACTTCCGGACCGACGCCGTCAACGCCGTGGCGCAGGCCATCGCCGTCCACCTCGCCGGCGCCGGGCTGGTGTCGACCGACGATGCGGCGGACCGCACGGTGGTGCTCGTGCTGGGGGACGGCTGGCTGTCGGTGTATGACGAGGCCGCCGAGACCGACGCGGTAGCCTGCGCGGCACTGGTCGCTGCGGTGGGTGCTGCGCTCGGGACGGTCGGCGTGGTGGTCGCGGTGGCCGACAGCGACACCATCGGGCTGACCCTCACCGATCACGGCCGTTCGGTCGACGTGTTCGACTCGGCGCGGCGGAACCCACGCCGCACGACGACCCATGTGTCGCGTTGGACCTCGCACTTCCCAGACGGCGACTCAGCGCTGGAGGCCGCGTTCACGGCAGACAGCGCGTTCGCCGAGGCCGCATTGTCCCCCCTCGCCCAGGCCCTCGGAGTGCCGGAGGCGCGCCTACGCGTAGGCCACCGGTGCCTGGTCGAGGCGCCGCTGCCGGCAGGCGCTGTGACGTGGGAGCGGTCGAGCGGGCGGTGGCCAACGCGCTGCCGGGGGCCGCGGACTGGCAGGCGGGTGTTCGTGGGATGTACGCCCGGTGAGCGACGGCTGCAGACCGGCGGGTGACACTTGGTCAGGTTGAATCGACAACGGCCGCTGCCCAGTGAGCGCAGCGGCCGAGTGACTGGTGGCCCGACGAGAGCGAGGCCAGCGCCGAGCGTGTCGACCCGCCTAGACCGGATCTTCGCCGCAGAACACGCAGCTGCAGCACGGCGGTGCGGACAGGTTGTAGACGTAGAAGTCGCCGCAGTTCGTGACCTCGATGTCGAGGGTCTGCCAGCAGATGTCGCCGGCCCAGTGGTTGCAGGAGGGCACCACAGCGGTGTCACCGACGCCGGCCGGGTGCGCGCCATTCAACCAGCCTGACGCGTGGGTACCGCATGAGTATGAATCTGGCGGAACCTCGGGCATCTGGGTGCCCGCCGCACCGGTGAAGCGGTGCCAGCCGGTGATCCCGCTGTCGCACCGAGCGTAGTCATAGGGCCAGGTGATGTTTCGGTACGCATCGGTGAGCTCGACGTAGGCGGAGCACTCCGGGTTTGGCGCCACATCCGGCGCGGGGGTGGCCACGTTGGTGAGTGCGCAGGTCGCAGTGTCGAGCACCTGCACCGGCAAGTCGCAACGACCCTCCGGCACGGTGGGCGTGAACGAGAGGTTGCCGCCGCCATCCGCGGTGGTGCGCGTGAGGAACCGCAGGCCGGCCAGGCCGGTAACGGTGCCACTACATGCGCCGATACCGATGACATCACTGCCCTCACCGGCTGCGCCGCCCAGGAACACCGCAGTGCCGCCGGGAGTGAGGCCGGAGGCCGTGATGGCCACTGGGCCGGGGCAGTCGCCCGCCATGTCTAGAGACTGGGCCGAGGCGACGCTCGCGACGAGCAGGAGCGGGGCGGCGATCAGGAAACGCATCGTGACCTTCCTTTCAGAGAGTGCACAAGGAGTTTACAGCACACGAGACCATCCATGGGGGGGAGATTCTCACAGGGTCGGTCTCATCTGTCTGCGCCGCCGCATTGACAGAGCGCCGTGCACGGTTCAGAACCCGCCCCGGGCCGCGATCCGTGGGTGTGCCATCAGCAAGCTCGTCTTTGATGGACTAGGGCGAATCGTGCTACCCGCCGCGGGGCCCGAAGAACCTGGAGGCGCAACATGCATGTGGGACAACGGTACAAGTTCACCGAGACCCTGTACTGGTCCAGGCGGGACGTCATCGTGCCGCTGGTGTGGGCGACCATCACGGTGGTGCTGTACGACGTGGTCGGGCTGACCTTCCTGTCGATCCCGTGGCTGCCGATGTCGCTGCTCGGCGTCGCGGTCGCGTTCTACCTGGGCTTCAAGAACAACGCGTCCTACGACCGGCTGTGGGAGGCGCGCAAGATCTGGGGCGCCATCGTCAACGCCAGCCGCTCGTGGGCGTTCACCAGTCGCGACATGCTCTCGGGTGATGCGGACGACGCCGAGCTGGACGCGATCCGCCGCGAGCTCGTGCTGCGCCACGTGGCGTGGATGGACGCCCTGCGGCACCAGCTGCGGAAGATCAAGAGCTGGGAACACCAGGGGCCTGTGTTCGACAGCTACCGCAAAGGCAGTCGGGTGCCCGAGTACATCGAAGACCTGCCCGAGGTGCTCCGGCCGAACCTGCCACCCGGCGAGACCGAGGCCGTGACCGCCATGCTCAACCCGGCGGCCCACCTGCTGTCCAACCAGTCACGCCGCCTGGCCGACCTGCGCGCCCGAGGACTGCTCGACGGGTTCTCCCACCTGGTGCTCCAGCAGCTGCTCCACGAGCTGATGACCCAGCAGGGCAAGGCGGAGCGGATCAAGAACTTCCCCTTCCCTCGCCAATACGCGACGGTGAACTCGTTCTTCGCGATCATCTTCGCCGTGCTGGTGCCGTTCGGCATGCTCGAGGCCTTCGCCGCCTATGGCGGGGTGTGGCTGACGATCCCGTTCTCTGCGCTCGTGAGCTGGGTATTCCTCACGACGGACCGGATCGGCGACTGGTCGGAGAACCCGTTCGAAGGGCTCGCGAACGACGTGCCCATCACGTCGATGGCGCGCGGCATCGAGCGCGACATCCGCCAGATGGATGGCCAGTCCGAGTTGCCGGACGCGCGGGAGCCCCACGGCATGTTCTTGTTCTAGGCGCTCCCGTCGCGCCATCCGCCGGCACGGCGCAGCACCGCGTACCGAAGGAACACCCATCGACCTCGCCGAGTTCAGCTACTGTGTTGGTGGAGGTGAGCATGAACGACCCACGCCGACTCGCCGCGGTGCTGTTGCTCGCGGCAGGCTGCTCCACGGGCGGCCCGTCGGAGCCGACCGACACGGACACCGACGGCGACACCGACGCCGGCCTCACCTGGTTCACCACCTGCGGGGATCCGGTGTGCGGCGGGTACGCAGGCCCCTTCGACGGCGTGGTCGAGTGCGTCGACGAGGCTCCCGGCGACGCGTGCGACGACGACGCGGATCGGTGCGACCCGGTGGATGACTGCAACGCACTTCTCGTGTGCGCCGCGTCTGATCCGAAGGACGCTCCCGGGGGCTGCCCGATCTCCCAGGCCGCCGTGAAGCGCGACATCACCTACCTGGCGCCCGAGGCCCTCGCGTCCGCCGCCGACCAGGCCCTGGCGCTCAAGCTCGCCACCTGGCGCTACCGGTGGGAGCCGGCGGGGGGCCAGTCCCACCTGGGGTTCATCATCGACGATGCGCCCGAGAGCCCGGCCGTGCGGGTCGATGGGGAGCGGGTGGACCTGTATGGCTACACCAGCCTCGCGCTGGCGGCGGTGCAGGTGCAGCAGACCGAGCTGGATGCGCTCCGGGCGGAGCTGGCCGCGCTGCGCGCCGAGGTCGAGGGCTGCCGGGCCGAGTGAGAATGGTACGCACTCAGCCCGAGATCAGGTTCACAGGCAGTCGGTGGTGCAGTCGCAGGACGCGCCGCAGTCGAAGCTGTCCACGCCCGACGACAGCCCGCTGCAGGTGCCCTTGCACGGCCCATCCCCGCAGCGCACGTCGCTCCCCTGGCAGGTGGATGTGAACGAGCAGGACAGATCGAGGCCGCCGGCGCCGCCGTCCAGCTCCATCACCTGACAGGCCGACAGTCCATCGCACTGGATGTCGCAGGTGCCTTCCGTGGCCGGGCAGCGGATCGTGGACAGCTGGCACGACGACTGGCCCCAGCACCGCACCTGGCAGTTCAGCCCGTCCGGGCAGATCAGGGAGTCGGTCTGGCATGCCGAGACCGACGTGCAGTCGATGATGCAGGTGGCATCTTCGCACCCGCCGGTGCACGCGTCGGGGCACAGGCCGGGCGGGTCAACTGCCGCGAGGGGGTCGCACTCGACAGGGTCGCCGAGCATGACGGCCGGGCTAAGCGTGCAGGTGGTGTTGTCGAGCACCTGGATCGACTGACCGCAGGCCGCGTCCGAAAGCGAGGGCGACAGCGACGCCGTGCCATCGGCCGAGACCCGCGTGAACGCCCACCGCAGGCCGGCCAGGTCGGTGAGCGTGCCTGCGCAGGGGCCCGAGGGCAGCGGGTCGGACCCGGCACCCGCGCCGTACAGGAAGGCGTATCGCTCCCCCGGCGTGAGACCCCCGATGTCGATGTCGACCACGCCGGGGCAGCTGCCGGTCACGCTGAGGGTGGGCGCAGCTGCCGCGACCGTGGAGAGCAACGCCGCGAAGATGACGACCATCAGGGCCTCCTCTGGGCGGCCAATGTACCGCACTCCAGCGAGTTCACAGGGCCGACAGTGCTTCCGCCAGCGCGGGCAGCACGTCGCCGGCGCGGGCGTCGACCCTGAGGGTGGCTAGAGCGTCCGCGCGGGTCGGGCCGAGGTTCAGCAGCGCCACTGGAACCGCGCGCTCCGCCGTGCGCTTGACGAACCGGTAGCCGCTGAACACCGTGAGCGACGAGCCGACGACGAGCAAGGCCTCTGCCGACCCAACCAGCGCGTAGGCGTCCTCCACCCTGTCTTTCGGCACGTTCTCGCCGAAGAACACCACGTCCGGCTTGAGCGCGCCACCGCACACCAGGCAGGCCGCGACGTGGAACCCGTCCACCGCGTCGAGCTCCGCATCCCCGTCTGGCGCGGCCTCCACCGAGTGGCCCATCCAACCCGGGTTGAGCGCCTCGAGGCGATCCTGCAGGGCGGCACGGGGCTCAGTGGCGTGGCAGTCGAGGCACCGCACCGCCGCGAGGGAGCCGTGCAGCTCGATGACGGTCCCGCTCCCCGCCGCCTGGTGCAGCCCGTCCACGTTCTGGGTCACCACCCCGGACACGTGCCCGGCACGCTCGAGGGCGACGAGCGCGTGATGCGCGGGGTTTGGCCGGGCCTGCGCGATGCGGCTCCAGCCGAGGGCGCTGCGGGCCCAGTACCGTCGACGGGCCTCGGCGCTGTCGATGAACTGCCGGTATTGGACCGGGTTGCGCGCCCGCCTGCGGGTCTCCGGCCCTCGGTAGTCAGGGATGCCCGATTCGGTCGAGCAGCCTGCGCCCGTGAGGACGGCCACGCGGCGCCCGACGAGCAAAGCGCGGAGGTCGTGAACAGAGTGCATCCGCACCCGTATCCGCCTCCGCTGGACGACGTTCCTGTGAGCCACCCAAGATCAAGTGGAGCGCACCAGCCTGAGGCCGGTGGTGGAGAACCGCTCGCCCGGCCGAGCCACGAGCCGACCCGCGAGCCTGCACTGGCGCGCGGTGGACGCCCAGC
>JBLFXJ010000233.1:0-12938 GCA_047609825.1 Myxococcota bacterium | reverse complement strand
TGATCGTCACCCTGAACTCGCCATTCCGCTGACCGGGCGGCGGAGGCGGCACGAAGCGCACCCGGCCGGCCCGCTGCAGCGGGCCCTCCAGCCCCTCCCGATACAGGCGCTCGCGCACCACGGTGGGGCTGGCCTGGTACTCGTACGCCAACGCCAGGAATGCGCCGGCCTCCCCGCGGGCGGCACCGAGCACCGACGCTGAGCTGCCGCTCGCCTCGCTGATCTTGGCGTCGCGGGTGCTGCGCGCGAGGGGCAACACCTGGGCGCGGTACTCCCGCGCCTGCTGGAGCAGCGTCTCGGCGTCGATGGCGGCGCTCTGGACCTCGGCAAACTCGTTCTTCACCTGCGGCGGAGGAGCCAGATCGCTCAGCTCGAGGCTGACGACCGACAAGCCCACGTCGAGGGAGTCGAGTCGCGCCTGAGCCGCCTCGACGACGGCCTCCACCAGGTCGGCCCGGCCATCGGTGAGCACTGTGTCCACCGACCGGGCGCCGAATGCCCGGGCGGCTTCGTCCACCACCACGGCCGCGAGCGCGCCCTCGGGGTCATCCCACCCGAAGGCCCACGCCGAAGGGTCGGAGATCTGGTACCGGGCGACCATCGCCACATGCACCAGGTTGCGGTCGCCGGTCAGCGCATAGCCCACCTTGCGAGGGTCGACTCCCGGCGCGCTCGACACGATGAATGTGCCGTCCCTACGGTCATAGTGCAGCGCCCGCAGCTCCACCTCGAACACCCGCTTCACGGGCACTCGGACCACGCGACCGAGGGGCCGCGGCGGGGCCACGAGCAGCCCCGGCTCACGGATCGCCTGGGCCGTGCCGGCGCCTTGGAGCGCGCCGAACCGCAGCACCAACGCCACCTCGTCGCTCTGAACCACCGTGATGCCGCTGCCGAGCCAGGCCAACACGAGCAGTCCGAGCCACAGCGGCAGGGCGCGGAAGCCCCGATCGGCGAGCGCGCCGAGCGGGGCCACGAGCCGCGCTACCTCGCTGGGCTCGCCGCGGCGCCTCATCGAGACTCCTGCAGCAACCGGAACGGCTCGCTGTCGGTGCGGAGGATCACCGTGGTCTGCGGGCCCACCACCTGATCGATGGTCTCGAGCGACCGGAGGAACCGGTACAGCTCTGGGTCCACGTTGTGCGCATCGGCGTAGATGCCGGCGGCCTCGGCCTCGGCCTGACCGAGGATGCGCGCCGCCTCCTCGGTGCCGTCCGCTCGGATCCGGGCGGCCTCGAGGTCGGCCCCTGAGCGAATGCGCGCCGCCTCCTGCTCACCCTCTGCGGTGAACTTCGCCGCATATTGCCGGCGCTCGGCCCGCATCTGGTCGAACACGCTCACCGTGTTCTCCTCGGGCAGCGACACCCGCTTGAACGCGATGCGCTCGATGGCGATGCCGTAGCGCTCGGTAGCCACCGTGACCGTCTGATCGAGAAGCTCCCCCTGGAGCGCGTCGAGCTTGAGGGTGGAGGGGTCAGTGGACACGATGGCGGACAGATCGTACCGGCCGAGCACGCCGATCGCGGCGTTGGTGATCAGCCCGTCAAGCTTCACCTCGGCCGCCTCGAGCGATCCCACTGCCTGGTGGAACAGCAGCGCGTCCGACACCCGCCACACGGCGTAGGACAGCACGACGACGTTCTTCTTGTCCCGGGTGAGCATCTCGCTGTGGCCGGTCTCGAACACCCGCCGCCGCATGTCGACCTGCACCGCCTCGTCGACGGGCCACGGGAGCTTCCAGTGCAGACCCGCATCGGTGATCACGCCGACGGGCCGCCCGACCCGGGTGACGATGGAGGCCTCGCCCTCCTGCACCACGAACCCGGTCGCCGACAGCCCGATCACCAGCACCGCGATGATGCCGGCCACCGCCCGCACCCCGCTCACTGAAGGACCCACAGGTGCCCTCCTTCGGCCTCGAAGCGCCGATCCACGATGGTGAGCTCGCGCTCGGCGAGGTTGTACTCCAGCGTCTCCATCCGTCGTCGGAACCGGAACAGATCCGGCGACGCCACGTAGCTGTCGACCAGGGCCCGAAACGCCTCCGCCTCTCCCACCGCGGTGCCGCGAGCCTTGGCGTGCACAGCGCGCGCCTCGTCGATCTCGAGCAGCGCCTGGGTCTCGGCGGACGGCACCTGGCGCAGCCGGTAGGCGTTCGCACGGATCACGGCGGTCTCCCGTGCGATCTGTGCGCTCACGACAGCCTGGTAGTCCTTTGCGACACCGAAGGGCGGGTGCAGCCCCTTGAGGGTGAACGACACCGGCTCCAGACCGAGGTCGAGCTCGGTGGCGCGCAGCTGGATCTCGGCCACCACCTCGTCGGCGAACGCGGACAGGTTCTCGGACAGCACCCCGTCGAGTGAGCGCCCAACTGTGCGGCGGGTGAGCGCCTCGTATGCGGCGGACCGCAGGCCATCCTCGGGGTTCTGAGCGCCGTACAGGTAGGTGTAGGGGTCGGAGATCCGGTAGTGCAGCAGACCGTCGATGGTGACGAGGTCGTTGCCGTCGCCGAGCAGCAGCGTGTACTCCTCCTCGGCATGCATCCGGGCCCACAGCGTGTCTTCCGGCCCCTCGTGCTCCGCACCCTCCTCCTCCTCCTCTTCTTCCTCCCCGATCGCCATGGTCAGCACCCGCTGCGCGGGAACCCGGCGCACCCGGTCCACCGGCCAGGGCACCACGACATGCAGCCCGGGACCGAGCGGCGTGGTGGACGACGGAACGCCGAGCCGCTCGTGGATCGCCAGCTCCTCGGGGCCGACCCGGACGAGGCCGGTGGAGAGCCAGCCGAGCAGACCGACCACCAGGGCCATGGGCTCGACGGCGCTGCGTACGAACTGGATCGCCCAAGTGGCGCGCAGGTCGATGCCCAGACCGGCCTGCACGGCGTCTCCTACGCTCGCGAGCGGGTTCCACCGGCCGAAGAACCACCGGAGCGCGCCGGGATCGATGCCACCGATCGGCGCGACGGGCCGCTCCCGTGGCCACGCGCCCACCAACACCTGCACGCCGAGCACAGCGCACACGGCCAGCAGCGCCCGCGACGCCGCCAGAGCCAACGCGGGCTGCGGAAGCTCTGCCGCGATCAACGCCCAGTCCACGACCACCAGCGCCGCCGCCCACACCGTGAGTCGGCTCCACCGGCCCAGCGCGGGCCCCTCCGGCAGGTCGGGAGTGGACTCGGCGTATCGGCCACCCACCGCCGCGGAGACCGCCGCGAGCGCGAGCAGGCCGCCCAGCACGAGCGGGGGCGCCTCGTGGCCCGCCGGGGGCGTGAGCAGGCCCCACAGGCCGCCCAGGACCGCCAACAGTCCGACCAATGGCTCGAGCTGACCCGCGACGCCACCGATCCGCACCGGGTCATCCACGCCGTGCCGCAGCGCGGCGGTGACCCGCACCAGGGCCAGCGCATGCAGCCCCGCGGCGAGGCCCGCCAGCCACCACGCCGGCCGACCGACCTGTCCCCCCAGCACCAACGCTACCGCCGCCGCCGCACCCAAGGGCAGCACGATCAGACCCAGCGCATTGCGCACGCCGTTGGACGCGTTCGTAGCCATCGTCCAGGTGCTTAGCGCGGCCGCCCGATGGACGCCCAGCGGGTTAGGGCCGGACGCCGAGCAGCGAGGTGACGACGTGAAGCTCTACAGTCAGGCCCAGTTCCAGTGCGACCCCTCCGTGGTGGCGGAGGTGTTCGCCAGCGAAGCGTTCCTGCTCCGCCTCCGCGATGTCACCCAGATCACCCAGACCGTGCTCGACCGGCGGGAGGAGGGCAACCTGGTGATCGAGCGGATCAACAACGTCTCCTCGAAAGAGCTGCCTGGGATGATGGCCTCTGCCCTCGGCTCGAAGACCCTCACCTATGTGCAGGTGAACCGCCTCGACCCCACCACGCACCGTCTGGAGTGGCGGGTCGAGCTGCCCGTGATGTCCGACAAGGTGCGCATCGCCGGCGTCACCACGGCGGTCGCGAGCGCCGGTGGCTGCGTGCGAACGGTGGACGGCGAGTGCACCGTGAAGGTGCCGTTCGTCGGCGGCCGGATCGAGAAGGTCATCGTGGGCGAGTTCATGAAGTCGTACGAGCGCGCTACCGAGATCGCCCGGTCCCTGATCCGGGAGCGTCTCGCGTGAAGCCCAGCGAGTACGCCAGCTACGACGCCACCGGCCTCGCAGCTCTGGTGAAGCGTGGTGATGTCCGCCCGATCGAGCTGGTCGAGGCCGCGATCGCGCGGATCGAGGAACACGATGGCGAGCTGAACGCCGTCGTGGACCGCTGGTTCGATGACGCCCGTTCCCGAGCCGAGAGCGGCGCGCTGCCAGAGGGCCCGTTCGCCGGCGTGCCCTTCCTCCTGAAGGACAACGGCGCCTTCGTGGCCGGCCGCACCGCTCCCCAGGCCAGCCGACTGCTCGCGCAGGTGACGCGGAGCACCACTGGCGCGCTCGTCCAGCGGTTCGATGCCGCCGGCCTGATCACCCTGGGCCGCTCCAATGCGCCGGAGTTCGGCATCTACGGCGTCACCGAGCCCGAACTGTACGGCGCGTGTCGCAACCCGTGGAACACCGCCCACACCCCAGGCGGGTCGAGCGGTGGCGCCGGAGCGGCCGTGGCAGCCGGGTATGTGCCGGTGGCCCACGCGGGCGACGGCGGCGGCTCGATCCGCATCCCGGCCAGCCACTGCGGTCTGGTCGGGCTCAAGCCGTCCCGCGGCCGCACCCCGTCGAGCAGCCCCGCCCCCGAGAGCTGGTCTGGCTACGTGAGCGAGTTCGCCGTCACGCGGTCCGTACGGGACGCCGCCGCGCTGCTCGATGCCGTGCACGGACTGTCCCCGGGCGCCCTGTACTCGGCCCCCGCCTCGGATCGGCCGTTCGCCGCAGAGGTCGGGGCCGATCCCGGGCGGCTGCGCATCGCGTTCACCACGGCATCGCTCCTCGGTCGGGACACCGCGCCGGAGAACCGCGAGGCGGTCGAGCGTGCCGCCGCGCTCGCCGAGAGCCTGGGTCATGAGGTGGCAGAGGCCTGCCCGAGGTTCGACGCCGACGCCCTGCGCAAGGCCTACTTGATGAACGTCGCGGCGAATGTGGCCGCGCTGCTCGAGGAGGCCGAGGCCGCGGCCGGGCGGGCCGCGCGCTCAGATGTGGAGCTGCCAACAGCACTGCTCGGCCTGATCGGTGGCGCACTGACCGCCGGCGAGCTCGTCGTCTCGCAGCGTATGGTGCAGCGGGCGAACCGCGAGGTGGCCGCCTTCTTCCAGGACTGGGATGTGCTGCTCACAGCGACCACGGCGCAGCCGCCAGTCCTGATCGGCGCCTTCGCGCTGTCCGCCGGTGAGCGCTTGATGCTCCGAGGGCTTCGACGCGCGCCACTCCGAGCCGCGCTGATGGCTGCCCTGGACCAGATGTCGGGCTCGGCGTTCGACGCTACGCCGAACACCCAGCCGTTCAACCAGACCGGTCAGCCGGCGATCAGCCTGCCGCTGCACATGGCCGATGGCCTGCCCATCGGCACGCAGTGGGTGGGTCGGTACGGCGATGAGGGCACCCTCATCCGCCTCGCCGCTCAGCTCGAGGCCACCGAGTCGTTCACTCCCCTGCCCGCCCTGGACTGACCCCGAGGACTCGCCCGAGGGGGGGGGGCAGCCGCGCGCTACGGCCGGAACAGAACCGTGTCGCGCTGCACCACGCTGGGGTCGACCAGCCGAAGGCCCTGCACGTCGTCGGACACGTCCACCGCGACGCGGCCTCCGGAGATGTGACCATAGGGCAGCACATAGCCCCGCTGTTCGCCGATGACCTGCCCCGCGCCGTCCAGCAGCTCCACGTCGACCGCCTGGCCGCCGGGCATGCCCCGCACAGGCACATCCTGGCCCCGTCGGCTCGCCACGCCGTCCCCGTCGACGGTGAACGACGGCCAGCGACGCTCCTCCAACGGCTGAGCCCCGGCCGGACCGAGCGCCCGGATGCGCGAGAACAGCGCGGAGTAGGTGTAGTCGGACACCCAGATCGGCGAGCAGTACGACATCACGTCTCGCGTGGTGAGCGGCGGGAACATCTCGCGGGTGAGCAGATCGTAGCCCCACGCGCCGAGCGCGGCGTTGTCATGGGGGTAGTTGCGGTCCCAGTCGTACAGACCGCACGGCGCATGCTCTCGGCCGTGGGCATGCCCGACCTCGTGCGCCATCGTCTCCGACGTGACATCGCCGCTCCAGCCCACCCCGATGCTCGCCCGTGCCCACACATCGCGCTCTGAGAAGGCCAGATAGGACAGGCCGAGCACGCAGCCCCGCCGGCAGAACGACTCGAACGAGTCATCGGGCACGAACAGGCCGTAGTAGTACACATTGTCGGCGACGCTGGCTGCGCTTCGCGCGTTCGAGATGGCGTCGAGGAGCTCGCCCCAGCCCGAGCCGTCCGCACCGATGTAGTAGGGCCACGGCGCCGGATCGCTCACGGTGATGGTGATGGTGGGCACCGGGTACATCGAGTAGAACAGGTCGGCGATGCGCTGGATCTGTGGGTCGGAGACGTCGGGCAGGCGCCCGGAGCCGTCCGAGTCGTACTGGATCGGGATGATCACGACCTCGAGGTCGTCGGTCTCGCCCACCAGGATCGACGGATTGTCGTCCGAAGACCAGGTGGTCTGCCGCTTCTTACCCTCGCCGCGGGTGGCATCGGCCTCGACAAGCTCCACCGAGTAGGTGGTCCGCTCGCGCACGAGGTCGGCCTCGATGTCGAAGTTGAGCGTGGTGCGCTTGGTGAACGGGTCGGAGTCGGCCCGGATGGTGGACACGTCCTCCAGGACCACCTCGTCACCGCCGTTCTTCACGGTGAGCTGACCGATGATGTCGCGCTCCTCCCAGATGTCTTCGTCTACGTCGACGAACACGCGCACCCAGGCCGGACGGTCGGTGACGATCGGCATCTGCGTGCCGATGGGGTCGCCGTCTTCCACGAGCGTGATCGCCACGCCCTGGTTGAACGTGATGCTGTCGATCTGGAGGCCCTCGGGCGGACCGCCGTAGCCCGTGGGGGTGCCCGGAGTGGTCGTGGTTGGGGTGGTCGGAGTGGGCGTCGCGTCGGTGGGCGTGCCGGTCTGTCGCGGCGCGACATCGCCAGAGCCATTGCATGCAGCGAGAGCCAACAGGAGCACGAACGAGAGCATAGACGACATCCGAGTCAGGCTGGAAACGTAGCGTGCCTGCGATGACACTTCGTCAGAGATGCGTCAGCCATCGTTGCGCGCGAATGACAGGCGGCGAACATCGGGTGCGGTGAATCCGACGGCTTCGGGCCCCAGCTCAGCCTGCGCCGCCGCGTCGCACAGGGCCAGCGAATCCGGCTCTGCCGCACACCACACCTCGGTGCCATCCGCCAGCTCGATGGCCGGTACCGAGCCGCCGGGCACCAATCCGGCGATGGCGCCACCGCACGGCAGGGCGCCGGTCGGCACCCCGACATCGCGCAGAGCGGTGCTGAGTACGAACCGCGGGCTGTCCAGGACCAGCTCGGCCCAGCCGGTGATCCGGTCCAGATCTGGCCCGATGGTCAGTGCGACGCACCGCTCGCCCTCGCACCACGTACGCACCGGCAGTCCGCACGATGTGACGACCGCCTCGACGCGCTCTGCATGCGCCGTGCGGACGGGCTCCGTCTCACTCGGCGCGCCCGGAGGTGCGGGCAGCGACATGGGCGATGGGCCACGGGGAGCTGACCCGACCGACGGCGTGGCGGACACGGCCGAGCGGTGCAACCGCTCGGTGGGCGATGCGAGCCACACGAGCCCGACCGCACACACGACCAGGGCTCCTGCGGCGACCGACCGTGCGAGCCGACGACTCACCACGGCAACGCGATCGGCTCCAGCTCGACGGCCTCGATGAGGGGCGCCTCGCCGCCGAGGAGCACGAACCGCTGGAACAGCGCCCGCATGTCGGCGTAGGCCTGGTCGACCTCCCGCACATCGGCCGGGGTGCGCGCCTGCGCGAGCTCCACAACCAGGCCCTCGAGCAGGATGCGCACCAGCACGGCCATGCGCTCTGGCGGCACGGCGAGGTGCCCGAGGTCTTCGGCGAACACTGTGCGGATGGCATCTTCGAGCATCGCCGTACTCTCGACAACGAACCGCGAACGCCGGTCTTGCACGGATGCGTGGGTACTGGAGAGCGTGCCCAGGATCACGTGGGCCCCGGCGCGGAGCTGCCGGATATTCTCCCACATCGCGTCGAGGGCCTCGATGGCACTGACCAAGCCCCCCTCGCCCCGCTCAGCGCGCTCGGTGAACCGCCGGTGCAGCTCGGCATAGGTCACCTGCTGTGACTCCATGAGGAGCATGTCGGCTGTGCTGGTGGCGCGCTCGACCACATCCAGTCGCACATCCTGCGCCTGATCCCGGGCGCGCTCGAGGGCGCTGGCCGCTGCTCCGAGCAGGCGCTGGGCGGCGCGACGCCGCCGCGACCCGCCTCCGTCCGTGCCGTCGCTCATGGTGCCTCCATGCTCACTCTATCCGGTCACCACCGCACGCCGAGCATCGTGCAGTTCAGTCCGCTGCCGATACCCATCAAGGCCGCGGTGTCGCCAGACTTCACCCGACCCTGCTCCACCGCCGTGGCCAGGGTGAACGGCACACCTGCTGCACCGACGTTGCCGTGGTCGGTGTACAGCCGCAGCACCTTGTCGGACGGGAGCGCCAGCGTCTTCATCAGCGCCTCGTGGTTCGCGTGCCCGACCTGGTGGAGCACGAACTCGCGCACCTCATCGGGCCGGAGGCCGAGGTTGGCCTGGGCCGCCTGCCAGGTGCGCCCCGCGAGGCTCACGCCCTCGCGGAGGAGCGTGGGTGCGTCGGTCTTCATCGAGGTGGCCGTGCCGAGGCACAGGCGGCTGTGGTTGGTCGCGGACAGCGACGCTCCGCCGAGCAGCTGGTGGCCGTGCTGGCTGTGGCGTTCGTGCACCAGCAGCGCGGCCACCGCCATCGACCCCAGCGTGAGGGTAGCGAGGTTCTCGCTGAACGACCCGAAGGTCTGCCCGGGCTTGAGCAGGCGCCTTACCGTGGCTGCGGTGACCTCTCGACTGCCCTCGCCGGCGATGACCAGGCCGTACTCGATCTGACCGAGCTCGATCATGTTCGCCACGGCGAGCATGCCGCTCATGAATCCGAGGCAGGCGTGGCCCACGTCGAAGTTGCGGCAGTGGTCGGCCACCCCGAGATCACCCGCGATCAGGCTGGCCATCGGTGGTTCAAGGTAGTCCTTGCACACCGAGGTGCTCACGACCGTCTCGATCCGATCGGCCGACACCCCATGGCGGTCAAGCACCCTGCGGGCAGCCTGGGCACCTGCGTCGTGGGCCTTCGTGCCCTCCGGCCAGAACCGGCGCGCGCGCACGCCGGTGAGCGCCTCGAGCAGACCCTGCGACAGGCCGAGGCGACGGTACAGCGGTCCCAGCATCCGCTCGAGGGACTCCGTGGTCACCTCGATCGTCGGCGCCACGTACTCGATGGCCTGGATGTGCACCCGCTCGTAGCGCATGGACCGTCCCGCAGCGGCACCAGCTAGCCCGCCCACGGCCGCACGGCCCCCTCACGCCCAGCGGGTCGCGCGGTATGCTCGGCGGATGCCCTCGTCTCCCCACCACTCTGTCGCAGCGGGCCGCCGGCGCGACCTGCTGCTCACCTCGGTCATGCTCGCAGTGCTGCTCACGCCGGCGTGGCTCGCCCCGCCAGAGCTGGCCATCCCGTGGTTGCTGGCCTGCCTCCTCCTCGCGGCCCCTGCTCTGTGGCTGAGCTGGACCCACGCGCCATGGGTGCCGACCCCCACGGCCGACCTCCCGTACATCCTCGCCGCGCTCACGCTCCAGCCGGGCGAACGGTTCTGCGACCTGGGTGCCGGGGATGGACGGATGATCCGGGCTGTGCGCGACGCCACGGGGGCCACCTGCACCGGCGTCGAGGCCGCTCCACTGCTGTTCAGCATCGCGTGGGCGAGGCTGGCGCTGGGACGGGACGGCGGCGCCACGGTGCGACTCGGCGACCTGTACGGCGCCGACCTGAGCGGGTTTGACGCCGTCTATGTGTGGGGCACGCCGTACTCGGTTGGCACCGACCGATTCCGGAGCTTCCTCGAGCGCTCTCTACCGGCCGGTGCGCGGGTGGTCTCGTACCACCAGCCGGTGTCGGGGTGGACGCCTACCGCGACCATCACCGCTGGACAGCGCCCGATCTACCTCTACTCCCCGGCTCCCTCGGCGAGGATCCGTTGACGCATCCTCGCGTCGCGAGCGACTCCGCGCTCCCGGGCACGGACGGCCTCCAGCGCACGATCCCGAGGGGCGACGCGGGTCTGCAGCTCCTCCTGCACGAGGTTCACCGAGATGCGGGTGATCGCCTCGACCGCGCGTTCGAACGCCTCCCGGTTCGCCTCCGACGGCTTCGACATCCCGCTGATCTTCCTGACGTACTGCAGGGCTGACGATGCGATCTCGGCTTCCGTGGCCGGCGGTGCCAGGTTGTGCAGGCGCTTGATGTTGCGACACATGGGCCCTCCTCCCCAGAGGGTACCCGCAGCACGGGCACGTCGGAGCCAGGGGGTGCGCACGCCACATCGGTCGCGGTAGGGTGGCGCGTGCCACCCTCGCCGTCAGCGCCGCCCACCAGCATGGGGAAGCGAGAGCTCCTGGCGGGGCTGGCCGTGCTCGCTGCGACCACCCTCCCGTACCTGTCCACGCTGGACAACCCGCTGATCTGGGACAGCCACTCCACGGTGGTGGACGACCCGTCGATTCGGTCCATCGCCGAGATCCCTGGCTACTTCCTCACCGGCTCGCTGCCGGCGGAGGATGGACCGGAGCGGGTGGCCTACTGGCGTCCGATCCCCAAGGCGCTCCTGGCGCTGCAGTACGCGGTCTTCGGCGCCTCCCCAGCGGGCTACCACGCGGTGAGCGTGACGCTCGGTGCGCTCGGTGTTGCCGCCGCTGGGATCGCGACGCGGGTGTTCACCCGTGACACGACGCTCGCCCTGTGTGCGGCCCTGCTCTGGGGGCTCGCGCCGGCCCGTGGCGAGGCCATCGCCTGGGTATATGGCCAGTCCACCCTTCTGTGTGCGCTGTTCATGCTCGGCGGTCTGGTCGCCCACCACCGCGACCGACCCGTCGGCGCGATCGCTGCCTTTTCCGGCGCGCTGCTCTGCCGTGAATCGGCCGTGGTCCTGCCTCTGCTCGTGCTGGTGGTGGACTGGGCATGGGGGCGAGGTGCGTCCCTCCGTCGTGCCGCGCCGACCGCGACACTGGTCGTGGCGTGGATCGTCGCCCGCTCCGCCGTGCTCGGAGCTGCTCCGCCGCTGACCGAGCTGTCCGCGACAGGCTGGCTCTCGACGGCTCCTCATGTGCTCGTCGCCGCGACGGAGGCCGGGTTCTGGCCGAGGGGTGGGGTGGCCCTCCACCCGCTGGTCACGGCCGATGCACCCACCGTCCGCACCGCACTCGGAGCGGTGCTGGGCACGGCATGGGTCGTCGGCGCCATCGCTCTCGCCCGCAGCGGCCGACGAGACATCGCTGCGTGGCTGCTGTGGGCGCAGATCGGAGTCCTTCCATGGCTGAACATCGGCCGATTCGCGGACTTCCTATACACCGAGAAGGCGATGTACCTGCCGAGCCTGGGCCTGGCGGCGGCCGTCGCGACAGCGGGCATTCGGGCCCATCGTATCGGGCTCGCGGCCGTGCTGCTGCTCACCGTCGGCCTCGGGCTACGAACCACATGGCGCACGGCACACTGGGCCGACGAGGAGACGTTTCTCGCGGCGATCGTCGACTCCACCCCAGACTATGCGCCGCCGGTCTTCCTCCTCGCTGTCAATCGGGCCAAGTCCGGAGACCTCGCCGGCGCGGAGCCGCTGTTCGTGCGGGCCGCGGAGCTGAGCCCACGGCGCGCGGCCTCCGCCTGGCTCAATGCGGGCAACTGCCGTGATGGCCTAGGTGATGGGCCCGGTGCAGAGCAGGCCTGGCGGCAGGCGCTGGAGCACGACCCCGCTCTGGCCGGGGCCCTGTACAACTTGGCGACCAATGCCGAGCGTCGGCGCGACCTGCCCGATGCGCTGTCGCTGTACCAGCGCTTCCTCGCCGCCGAGCCCGCCGCACCGCCCGCGCTCCGGCAGCGGGTCGAGGCGCTCGAACGCTACCTCGCCGGACAGTGATTCATCGCCTTGGCGGCCAGAGAACCAGCACCGGCGTATTGGCCACATACTCCCGATATCCCGGTTCCTCACCCCATCGCTCCTCCGCCCGGGCCTCGAGCAGGGGGATTCCGCTGACCCGGGTGAGCAGCAGCGCGGTGAGCAGCGGCGACACCCACGCGACCCATTGACCGCCGGTGAAGCTGCCCGAGGCCGCGACGCACAGCCCCGTCCACAGCAAGATCTCTCCGAAGTAGTTGGGGTGCCGCGACCACGCACAGAGCCCGTGCTGGATGAACCGGCCACGGTTGCCGAACTTCGCTCGAAACGCCGACTTCTGACCGTCGGCCACCACCTCGAGGGCGAACCCCAGCGCCCACAGCGCGAGCCCGACCCCGTCGACCCAGCCCAGCGCGGGAGCCCGGGCGTCCGTCGCCACGACCACCACCGGCAGCGCTACCGCCGTGGCCCACAGCGCCTGCAGCGTCCACGGCACCAAGAACCGCCCCGGGTGCTGCTTGAGGCTGTCGAACCGGCCGTCGCGCCCGTCCGCCATCACCCGGCGCAGGAGGAACGAACCCAGGCGCAGCGCCCACACGGCCACGGCTCCAGCGAGCAGCCACCCTCTGCCCACGCCGGGCCCAACCGCGACCGCGGCGCCCACGACCGACAGGAATGTGAGCGCCCCGACGGCGTCGAAGAACCTCTCGGTGCGCCAGATCGCGGCGGGCACCCACGCGATGCCATTGATGGCGAACGCCAGGCACGCGATCCACACGGTCGCGG
>JBLFXJ010000232.1:0-13051 GCA_047609825.1 Myxococcota bacterium | reverse complement strand
TTCGCCGAGGCCGCCGCCGCGTCGGGCCTCGCCGGCTCCGTGCGGTTCGGATTCGCGCTGTGGGGGGCGGAGGAGCTGGGACTGATCGGCTCGTCGATCTGGGTGTCGGACATGGCAGCGACCGACCCGGCGAAGCTCGACCGGATCGACGCCTACCTGAACTTCGACATGCTCGCCTCGCCCAACGGCGTGCCCTTCGTGTACGACGGCAACAACGACGCCGGGTTCGCGCTGTTCCCGCCCGTGAGCTCGCCGCCCGGTTCTGGACCGATCGAGAAGTCGTTCGAGCGCGCCCTGCAGCGCGATGGCGTCGAGGCCGTGCCCGTGTCTGCCGGCGTCCCGTCCGACAGCCTCCCATTCCAGGAGGTGGGTGTTCCCACCGGCGGACTGTTCTCCGGCGCGAGCAACAACAAGACCTCGTCGGAGGCCGATGAGTGGGGCGGAGATGCGGGGGTCGAGTACGACGTCTGCTACCACCAGGAGTGCGACGGCATGGCCAACCTGGACGTGCGGCTCTACGAAGCCCTCGCCCGCGCGGGTGCAGCTGTCGCCACCGAGCTCGCCCTCGACGCCGCGCCCGCAGGTCCGCCGGCAGATCGTGCGGACTGGCGCACCGGCCCACGCGACGAAGCCCTGCCGCGCAAGCACGACCACGGCCCAGGCCGGCACTGTGGCGGCGAGGCCCTGCCCCATCGCTGAGGGTGCGCGCGCCCAGCGGCGATTCCGGGGTGTGGCTCCGAGCCGGTCAGGTTAGCGACTCGACTCGATCGGTCGGCCCCTGGAGTTGTGATGGATGCTCACGAGACCCAGACCGTCGACAGGGTCGTGATCCGGTTCGCCGGCGACTCGGGCGACGGAATGCAGCTGCTGGGCAGCCAGTTCACCCGCACGTCGGCCCTCGCCGGCAACGACCTCTCCACCCTCCCCGACTTCCCCGCCGAGATCCGCGCACCCGCCGGCACTCGCGAGGGAGTATCAGGGTTCCAGCTCCACTTCGCGTCCGACGACATCTTCACGCCCGGCGACGACACCGACGTGCTTGTCGCGATGAACCCCGCCGCCCTGGTCACCAACCTCGGCAAGCTGCGGCCCGGCGGCATCCTGGTGGTGAACACCGACAAGTTCCGCCCTGCCGACCTGAAGAAGGCGCGACTGGATGCCGACCCCCTCTCCGACGGCACCGTCGACGGCTACCGGCTGGTGGCGGCGCCGATCACGCTCCTCACCAAGGAGGCCGTCCAGCCATTCGGCCTGAACGTGAAAGAGGCCGATCGGTGCAAGAACTTCTTCGCCCTCGGCATGATGTACTGGGTCTATTCCCGGTCGCTCGAGCCCACCGAGGGCTGGATGGCGACCAAGTTCGGCTCGCCCTACCTCGAGGCGAACCTCGCGGCGCTCCGGGCTGGCTACAACTACGGCATCACGGTCGAGCTGTTCCAGACCACCTACTCGGTGGGAGCTGCCGACTTCCCCGCGGGCACCTACCGCAACGTCACCGGCAACACCGCGCTGGCTCTCGGTCTCGCAGCGGCGGCGCAGCAGTCCGGGCGGCTCGTGTTCTACGGCAGCTACCCGATCACGCCAGCGTCCGACATCCTGCACTCCTTGGCCCCGTTCAAGAACCACGGGGTGGTGACCTTCCAGGCGGAAGATGAGATCGCCGCCGTGTGCGCTGCGATCGGCGCCTCGTATGGCGGGCACATCGGCGTCACCGGCACCTCCGGGCCCGGGCTCGCGCTGAAGGCCGAGGCCATGGGGCTCGCCGTGATGGCCGAGCTGCCGCTGATCGTGATCTGTGTGCAGCGCGGTGGCCCCAGCACCGGCCTGCCCACCAAGACCGAGCAGGCCGACCTGCTCCAGGCGATGTACGGCCGCAACGGTGAGGCTCCCTGCGTGGTGATCGCCCCCCGCAGCCCGAGCGACTGCTTCGATGTCGCCCTCGAGGCCGCGCGCATCACCACCCAGCGCATGGTGCCCGTGTGCATCCTGTCGGACGGCTACATCGCCAATGGCTCCGAGCCCTGGCCGATCCCGGACGTGTCCAGCCTGCCCGACCTCACGCCCACATTCGCCACCGAGGCCGAAGGCTTCGAGCCCTACTCCCGTGACCCGGAGACCCTGGCCCGCCCGTGGGCAATCCCAGGCACGCCCGGTCTCGAGCACCGCATCGGCGGGCTGGAGAAGGAGTACGGCACCGGCAACGTGAGCTACGACCCCGACAACCACCAGCGGATGTGCGAGCTGCGCGCCGAGAAGGTGCGCCGCGTCGGGAACAGCTTCCCGCCCACCGAGGTGCACGGCGACGCCGGCGGCACGCTGGTGGTGGGCTGGGGCAGCACCTTCGGCGCCATCCGCGCCGCGGTGGATGCCTGCCGCGCGGAGGGGGATCAGGTCGCCCAGGTGCACCTGCGGAACCTCAACCCGCTCCCGCCCGACCTCGGCGACATCCTCGGCCGATACGAGCACGTGCTCGTGCCCGAGATGAACCTCGGTCAGCTCGTGCGCATGCTGCGAGCCGAGTTCCTCGTCGACGCCAAGCCCGTGAGCAAGGTCCAGGGGCAGCCGTTCCTGGTCCGCGAGCTCGTGCACGCCATCCGCAGCGCCTGAGGCCCACCATGACGGTTCCGACGTACAAGAAGAAGGACTTCATGACGGACCAGCTGGTCCGATGGTGTCCTGGCTGCGGCGACTACTCCGTGCTCGCGCAGGTTCAGACCGTGTTCGCGAAGCTGGGCATCCTGCGCGAGAACTTCGCCGTGATCAGCGGGATCGGCTGCTCGAGCCGGTTCCCGTACTACATGCAGACCTTCGGGTTCCACACGATCCACGGCCGCGCTCCGGCATTCGCCACCGGCCTGAAGACCGCCCGACCCGACCTGTCGGTGTGGCTTGTCACCGGAGACGGCGATGGCCTGTCGATCGGCGGCAACCACCTGATCCACCTGCTCCGGCGCAACGTCGACCTGAACGTGATGCTGTTCAACAACCGCATCTACGGGCTCACCAAGGGGCAGTACTCGCCGACCAGCGAAGTGGGCAAGCGCACCAAGTCGTCGCCCATGGGCTCGCTCGACCACCCGTTCGAGCCGCTCAAGCTCGCCCTCGGCGCCGACGCCACCTACGTCGCCCGCTCGATCGACGTGTTCACGTCCCACCTGCGGGAGACGCTCGAGGCCGCCGATGCCCACAGTGGCACCTCATTCCTCGAGATCTATCAGAACTGCAACATCTTCAACGATGGGGCATTCGCCAACTTCACCGACAAGACCGTCCGCAAGGAGCGGGTGCTGGAGCTGGTTGCCGGCGAGCCGCTGATCTGGGGTGACGAGACCCGCCGCGGCCTCGTGCTCGACGGCCTGGCCTTGTCGATCGCAGACGTGGACGCCGTGGGCGAAGACGCCATCCTCCGGCATGATCCGTCGAATCGCACGCTGGCCACGATGCTGCTGGAGATGCGCCCCGACCAGGGCTTCCCGGTGGCGATCGGCGTGTTCCACATCACCGACCGCCCCACCTATGACGGCGCATTTCGCGCCCAGGTCGCAGACGCCCGCGCCAAGCTGGGCCCCGGCGACCTGGTCGCGCTGCTCGCCGGCGGCGACACCTGGACCGTCGGGCGGTGACCCAGACCGCTCCACGAGCCCTGGCCGAGTGGACCACCGATCTGCAGCTCGACGGCGTGTTCTGCGACATCGACGACACCCTCACCCACGACGGTCGGCTGGTTCCCGCGGCGTTCGCGGCGCTGGCAGACCTCCGCGAGGCCGGCGTGAAGGTGGTGCCGGTGACCGGCCGCCCAGGTGGCTGGGTCGACCAGATCGCGCGGCTGTGGCCCGTGGACGGCGTGGTGGGTGAGAACGGCGGCCTGTGGATGTGGCGCGACGACGACACGAGCAGCTTCGAGCGCCGGTTCGCCCAGTCGGCCGACGAGCGGGCGAGCAACCGGGCGCGCCTCGACGCCCTGGGCCGCCACATCCTGGCCGCAGTCCCCGGCACCGCGCTCGCCTCGGATCAGCCGTACCGCGACCTCGATCTCGCCATCGACTTCTGCGAGGACGTAGCTTCCCTCGATGACCACGCCATCGACGCCATCGTCGCGGAGTTCGAGGCTGCGGGCGCCACCTGCAAGGTGAGCTCGATCCACGTGAACGGCTGGTACGGGGCGTTCGACAAGCTGTCGGGCTGCCAGGCCTTCGCGCGGGATCGGTGGGGCGTCGATCTGGCCACCCTCGCCGCCACCTGGGCCTATGTCGGCGACTCGGCCAACGATGAGCCGATGTTCGCGGCCTTTCCCCACTCCATCGGGGTCGCGAACGTCCGACACTTCCTCCCGCGGATGCGTGCCTGGCCTGCGTGGATCACCCGCGGTGAGGGGGGGCACGGGTTCGCCGAGGCCGCCCGGCACTGGCTGCGCGCCCGCCCCGCCGCGACGTAAACGAGGGCAGTCGGAGGTCGCCGCGCCTCCGGTGCCTGGGTCTGCTACGCTCCCGGCGGAGGTGTGGATGCGAGTATTGTGGATGACGCTCCTGCTGGTGGGCTGCGGCGGTACCAAGGACGCGGAGACCGGAGACACGGGGACCGCGACGACCACGCCGGCCGGCTCAACGGGCGGTGATGCAGACACCGACGCGGACGCCGACGCCGATGCCGACACGGATACCGATACCGACACCGACACCGACACCGACACCGACCCGGTGGGCAACCCCACCGATGGCGCCGTCGTGTTCGACAGCAACTGCGCGGGCTGCCACGGCTACGCCGGCGAGGGCGGCTTCGGGCCGGCCTTCGTGGGCGGGTTCATCGATTCCCTCACCGATGACCGTGTGCTCGACCAGATCGAGAACGGTGGGGGCTACATGCCGTCGTTCGCCTTCCTGGAGGACCAGGAGAAGCTCGACGTGCTCGCCTACCTCCGCGACGCCTTCGGCGCCTGATCCGCCCGCGTGACGCCCGCCGTCGGACTGTCGCTCACCGTCGGCGCGGCGCTCTGCTGGGGCCTGCTCGACGCACTCCGCAAGCGGCTCGCCCGCGACATGGAGGCGCTGCCGCTCACCACCTGGCTGCTGCTCGGGCAGTGGCCGGTGTTCGGGACGTGGGTCGCAGCGACCGGAGAGTCCCGGATCACGGCCGACTGGTTGCCACCCGGCCTCGCCGTGTCAGCCCTCGCGCTCGTAGCGGCGGTGCTGTTCGTCCAGGCCGTGCGGGTGAGCCCGCTGTCGGTTGTGGTGCCGATGCTGTCGTTCACCCCAGCGTTCGCGGTGCTCACCGGGGGCCTGTTCGTAGGGGAGTGGCCGACCTGGACGCAGACCGGGGGCATCGCCATCGTGGTCTCCGGAGCGCTCGGGCTGGCCGCTGCCGATCGGCGCGCGGGGGGACGTGGGCTCCGCGAGCCCGGACTGTGGATGATGATCGCGGTAGCGCTGCTCTGGGCGTGCACCATCGCGCTTGACAAAGTGGCGCTGCAACACGCCGACGTGCCGGCTCATGCCCTCGCCCAAGGCGTCACCATCGGCGTCGGGCTCCTCCTCCTCCTGGCCGTGCGAGGAGAGCTGGCCCTCCTCGGCGGAATCCGGGGTCAGCTGGGCCCGTACCTGCTCGCCGTTGTCCTGCAGTGCCTGGCGACCGCGCTCCAGCTCGTCGCCATCACCGCAATGCTCGTGGGAGTGGTGGAAGGGGTGAAGCGCTCCCTGGGCCTCGCCATGGCAGTGCTCAACGGCTGGCTGTGGTTCGACGAGAAGGTCGGGCCCGGTAAGCTGGTCGCGGTCGCGTGGATGGGCCTGGGCGCGCTGCTACTGGTGAGCTGATCACTCGGCGGCGGCGTCCGCCTCGGGCAGGAGCACGACCTCGATCCGCTGCGATGGGTCGAGGTAGCGATGGGCCGCCGCCTGCACTGCGGCCGGGGTGAGCGCCTCGTTGCGCTCGTCATAGGACAGGATCTCCAGCGGGTCCCAGCCGTTGCTCAGCGCATTGCTGATCCCGCCGAGCCAGAACCCGTTGGACTCGATGCTGGTCTCCCGCTCACGGCGGTTCTTCGCCTTCTCGTCGTCGACGTACCGCGCCTGGACGCCCTCGTTCCGCACACGCTCGATCACGCCGTAGGCGGCGGCCTTCAGCTCCTCCACCCGCTCCGGATCACAGGTCCAGCTGAGCGTGAAGGTGTAGGTGGACTCAGGGTGCTGACTCGTGCTCGCCCGCACGCCCACGCCGTACACGCCGCCCAGCTCCTCACGGAGCTCCTCGCGCAGCAGCACCGAGAGCACATCCTGCGTAGAGTACAGCTGGTTCCGAGCGAGCCAGTCGTCCTCCATCGGGCCGTGGAATCGGATGCGCACCCGGGCCTGCGGGTCGAGCCCCTTGCGAACGACCTCGGAGTGCACCCCGGTCACGCGGCGCGCGCCATCGTCGCCCCGCACCTCGCCCCCGCCAGCGGCTGGGAGCGAGCCCAGGTACTGGGCGACGAGCGGCTCGAGGGTCGCTGGGTCGACGTTGCCGACGAACAGGAACGTGAAGTCGGCCGCATCGGCGAACCTCTCCGCGTAGATCCGGGCGGACGCGTCCAGGTCCAGCTGATCGAGGGTCTCCAGGGTCCACGGCGCATACCGTGGGTGGCCGCCCCACTCGATGGCGGTGAAGGCATCCCCCAACACCGCCCCCGGATCGGCGAGACGGTTGCGGATCGACGCCTCGCGGGACTTGCGCTCGAGCGCCAGTCCGAGCGGATCGAACCGCGGCTCGGTGATCCCCAGGTGCAGCAGCTGCAGGGCGATCTCGAGGTCTGCGACCGAGGACGAACCGCCGATCTTCTCGCCATGGTTCGTGATGTTGGTGGACACGTTCACCTTGGCACCGGCCAGCCGCTTGTTCAGGGCAGCCGCCTCGAACGCGCCGAGGCCCGACCGGCCACGGATGCTGGTCGCGGTGCGAGCCGCCACGTAGTGCTCGTCCGAGACGCTGGCGTACCCGCCGTCGCTCCAGGCCACGAATCGGATCTCGTCCGCCTTGAATGCGGTGGGCTTCACGAGCACGCGGACGCCGTTGGCGAGGCGCCAGTCCGTGAGACCGAGCTCCACAATCTCGCTCCGCTCGACCACAGGACCCGGTGCCGGCAGCTCGGCGATGAGGGGGGCATCGAACACCGCGTCATCCGGCGGCGCGATGTCCATGTCGGCCACGCGGGTGAGCACGGCGCGCAGGGCATCGGAGGTCGGAGGCACCAAGCCGTCCTTCTTCGGCAGCACCACCTCGATGGCCCGCCCGGTCTCCGGCAGCCAGCGGTCCCGGATCCAGGCGTCGCACTCCGCCAGCGTGATGCTCGGAACGTACTTCTTCGACAGCTCGTACTCGTAGGCCACGCCTGGCACCGGCTCCCCTGTGGCCAGGTGCCGGAGCAGCTCAGCTGCATGCGTCGCCGACTGCGTGTTGTCCCGCTCGGCGTAGTAGGTCTCCATGCCTTGCAGCGAGCTCTCCTGCGCACGCTGCAGCTCTCCCGGCCGGAACCCGTGCCGACGTGCGCGCTCCACCTCGATCATCGCGGCCTCGAATGCAGGCACGATGGCGTCTTCCTCGGCCGACACCCCGACCGTGTCGGCGCCTTCAGTCGGGGACAGCCGGGAAGACCCGACAGACGCCCCGAGAAATGGCGGATCGATCTGCTGGCCCACATCCCGCAGCCGCTCGTTGAGCATCTGGCTCACGAGACCCTGCACGAAGCCGTCCCGGTAGGCCCGGTGGGTGTTCTCCTCCACGTCATCGTGCTTCGCGAGCAACGACACCGATGCGCGGGTCACCTCGGGATCGGGATGCACCACCACCAGCAGCTCTTCATGGGACGGAATGCTCGGCCGCACCCGCTCCCGCGGCGACTCCGGGTTCACGAGCACGCCGAGGTGCTGCTCGATCTTCGCCTGGATCGCGTCGGGGTCCACGTCCCCCACCACGATGAACCCCATCAGCTCCGGGCGATACCAGTCACGGTAGAACCGCTTGAGCGCCTCGGGTTCGAAGGTCTTCAGGGACGTGTCGGTGCCGATGGGCAGGCGCTTGGCGTAGGGCGAGTCCGCGAACGTGACGGGCACCATCGCGTCGGTGATCCGGCCCTGGGCGCCGAGCCGCGTGCGCCACTCCTCGAGCACCACGCCGCGCTCCTTGTCGATCTCGGCGGGATCGAACGACAGCCCCTGTGCCCAGTCGGCGAACACGACGAAGGCCGTGTCGAGCAGCTCGGGGTCGTCGGTGGGAACCTCGAGCTTGTACACGGTCTCGTCGAATGAGGTGTGGGCGTTGAGGTGCGCTCCGAACTTCGTGCCGACGGACTCGAGGTACGCCACGAGTTCGTTGCCCGCGAAGTGCTCACTGCCGTTGAAGGCCATGTGCTCGACCACGTGGGCGAGGCCGAGCTGGTCGTCATCCTCGAGCACGGAGCCTGCGTCGACGAACAACCGGAACACAGCCCGCTTCTCCGGCTCGGCGTTGGTCTCGACGAACCACCGCAGCCCATTGGGCAGGGTGCCCCTCCGGACCGTGGGGTCGAACGGCAGCTCGGAGTCGAGGCCGGGCAGATCGGGTGCCTCGGCCACGATCGGCGGCGCCTTGGCACAGCCGGCGATGATCGACGCGATGACAATGGCGCGCATGGCTCGTCCCCCAAAGTGGCGCCGTATCCGTTAGTGAGCCCCATGCGCACGGTGATCTGGCGGCGCCAGCGACTGGCGATCCGGGTTGTCGGCTCCGGCCCCCCCGTGGTGCTGGTGCACAACGCGGGCGCCGACCACACGCTGTGGCTGCCGGTCGCCGAGCGATTGGCCGACCGCTACACCGTTGTGCTCCCGGATCTGCCGGGGTTCGGCGCCTCGGACCACCCTCGGCTGCGGTATGGGCTGGACGACTTCGCGGACGCGGTGGAGGCCGTCGCCGACGCGTTCGGGCCCCGTGTAGCGGTGGGCGGCTCCTGCGTCGGCGGGGCCGCGGCGTGGCGACATGCCATGCGACGCCCCACCGCCGTGGCCGCCCTGGCGCTTGTACACCCGGCGACCTGGCAGACGGTCAGTGGGGGGCAGGTCGGCTGGCTGCATGCGGTCCTCGGCGACCGGCCAGCGGCTCGGGCGATGACGCTGGCAACCCTCGAGCGGGCATGGCGGGTGCCAGCGGTGCGCATGGCCGTGATCCGCAGGCTCACGGTCGCTCCGCTCTCCGAGATGGCACAGAGCCAGGTGGACGCCGCGCTCACCCGCCCGCACACGCTCCGGGTGCTGGCCGAACTCTTGAGCGAGCTCCGCACCTTCGCGGTGCTCGACGGGTTCGTCCGAGGCCCCGACTTCCCTCCGGTGCTGCTCGCCTGGGGTGCCCGGAACCCGGTCGTGCCCATCCAGGGAATCTCCGCTATCGCCCGCGCGCTTCGACCCAAGGCGGTCGTCGAGCTCCCCGAGTCGGGACACCTGTGTCCGCTCGAGGCCCCGGAGCGACTCGCCAGTTCCTTCCGGCGCGTTCTCGACCGCGCTGTGTGGCGTTAGACACTGCAAGGAGGTTGAGATGGTGTGGTTGGCGGCCGCGTTGTGGGGACTCAGCAGCAGCGTCGCGCTCGCCGGCAGTGGCCCGTGGGCCCTCGAAGAGGGCGACCAGACGCTGTATCTGGGCACGGAGGCACAGCGCTTCTCCCGGCTCTCCGTGAGCGATGGATCGTTCGCCGACAGCGTGCTCGACGTCGACTCGGGGGTATCCACGCTCGGGCTCAAGGTGATCGGCAGCTTCGGCCTCCTCCCCGGCACGGAGCTCCAGATCGATCTGCCCTGGTACACCTCGCGCCTGAACCGCGAAGACGGCGCTGTGTGCGCGCTGCTCGGCGCGGATCGATGCGCCCCGACCAGCGGCCTCGGGGTCATCGGCGTTCGGGCCAAGCGGGTGCTGCTCGATGAGGTGCTCGGCCCACCGGTCACGCTCAGCATCGGACTCGAGACCCGCTTCGGCCACCTCACCACCAAGAACCGCGACCGCCTGACGAATCTCGGCGAGGGCACCTTCGACGTCGGCCCGCTGTTGTGGCTCGGCCGCTCGGCAGGCCTGGGCTCCGGTGGGTATTGGTCGGCCTATGTCGAGACCGGCTGGCGATTCCGGCAGTCCACGTCACGGATCCGCGGCACCGGCGTGCCCGCGCACGAGTGGCATGGGCAGGTCGAGCTCCAGCTCGCCCCGAAGACCCGGGTGAGCGCAGGCCCCATCGTGTCGTGGCTGGTGCGCCCGGGCGGAGTCGACTTCGAGCGGGCAAACCCGGCCGACCCCGACTGGCTCGCCGGACTCTCGGTGTCCAAGGTGGCTGCGGGGGGCACCCTGATCGCCCGGGGCGACCACAACGTCACAGGCAGCCTGTCGGTGCTCAACAACCTGTGGACGGTGAACAACCCCACGGACGTTCTGTCGGTGAACATCGGCCTGTCCATCCAGGAACCGCTCAAGCGCAGGCGCGACTGATGCTGACCGCGGGCGACGTGGTCGCGGAGCGGTTTGAGGTGCTCGACCTGCTGGGCGAGGGCGGCATGGCCCGGGTGTACCGGGTGCGCCACCTCACCCTAGGCGGCGAGCATGCGCTCAAGCTGCTCACGTTCCAGCACCCTCGACTCCAGCAGCGGCTGCTGCGCGAGGGGCAGATCCAGGCGCAGCTGGCCCATCCGAACGTGGTGAAGGTGATCGATGTCGTGGAGCACGACGGCCAGACCGGCCTGCTCATGGAGTATGTCGACTGCGTCACCCTCGACCAGCTCCTCACCCAGCGGGCACTGCTGTTCGACGAAGCGATCCGACTGCTCACCCAGATCCTCGCCGGCGTCACCCACGCGCACGACGCCGGAATCCTGCACCGCGACCTGAAGCCGGCGAACGTCCTCCTCGCCAAGCGCGCCGGATCCGCCGGGTTCATCGCAAAGGTCACCGACTTCGGTATCGCCAAGATCCTGGAACCAGACGCCAAGCAGGGAATGACTCGCGTGGGCGCTCTGATGGGCACCCCTGGGTACATGGCGCCGGAGCAGGCGCGCGATTCCGCCTCGGTGGACGCACGCGCCGACGTGTTCGCGCTGGGCGTGATCGCCTACGAGACCATCGCGGGCTTCCCCCCTTACATCGCAGACGATGTCGAGACGGCCATCGCTCGGGCCAATGACCGCGCCTGGCTGCCGCTGAACGAGCTGGTCCCCGACTGTCCCGTGGCGGTCGCGGAGGCCGTACAGGACGCGCTGGCCGCCGACCCCGAAGACCGGTTCGCCGACGCACACGCCTTCGCGACCGCCCTCCTGGCGGGGCACCCCGAACTCCTCGCCAGTCTGCGAGCAGGCGCCTCGCCGGGCACCCTGTCCTTGCCCGGCGTCGTGGTCCCCACCCGCGACCATCGCACCACCGCACCGCCCTCAGCGACGGCCACCGTCGACTCCCTCCTGGGGCCCGTCGATGCCCGGCGCCCCGCGTGGTTCATCGTCGGCGCGCTCGGCGCGGCAGCGGTCGCCCTGCTCGCCTTGCTGTCCATGATCATCGGCATCCGACTCGGCAGTCCCGAACCTGCCAGCCCGTCGCCGGCCGGCGCCGCCCCGTCCACGAGCGGCGCCGCGAACGTGCGCGTGGAGCCGCCGCGGTCGGCGGAGCCTGCCGGCGCGGCAGATGTGGACGGCGCTCTTGCGCCAGAACCCGCCACCGGCTCCGCAGACGAGCCGGTCGTCGCAGCCGCCCCTGACCCAGACTCCGCTCGCGGCACACCTGAACCGGCAGCGGCGCGTCGCACCCCGACGCCGGCTCCGGCAGGCGCCGACGCGGTCACGACTCCCGCGCCGGCGGAGCCCCCATCCGGCTCCGACGCGGCGAACCCGAGCGCGGACGCCGTAGCCACGCCGGAAGCCGAGGTGGGAGGAACAGCGAGCGAGGCGCCGGAGGCAGCGCCGCCACCCGCCCCCACTGAAGCCGCGCCACCGAGCCTCGTGGGGCGTTGGTCCGGGAGCGCGGCGAACAGGCCGCTGATGATCGAGGTCACCAGCCAGCGGGGCGGCGCGGTCCAGGCGTCGATCACCATCCTGGTCGGCCCTACCGAGCGCACCGACGCCTACGCCGGCACCATTGACGCCGAAGGCCGGCTGCACCTCGAGCAATCCGGTGGCGCCATGACCATCTTCGACGGCGCGCTGGCGGGCTCCCGCCTCAGCGGCACCTACCAGGCGAGGGGCGCTCGCCGCGTTCAAGAATGGTCCGCCAGTCGCGAGTGAGCCGAGGGGCTACATCTCGGCTGAAAACCGCTGGATACGCCCGACCATACTGAAGAACCCGTTGCGCCGATTCACCGTCAGGTGCTCTTGCAGGCCGATGGCGCCGAACAGCCCCTCGATGTCGACGGCCGCGACCTCCGCGGGCGTGCTCCCCAGGTAGAGCACCCGCAGCACGCCGATCAGGCCGCGGACGATCGCCGAATCGCTGTCCGCATCGAACCACAGCCGGCCATCGCCGCGGTCACGCCGCGCGAACCACACCTGCGACAAGCACCCCTCGACCTTGGTCTCCGGGCACCGCTCTTCGTCCGCCAGTGGCGGCAGCTTGCGGCCCAGATCGATCAGGTAGGTGTACCGGTCCTCCCACTCGTCGAACAGCTGGAAGTCCTCGACCATCTCGGCAGCATCCACGTCCGCTCCTCCCGACTCCCCCACCGCCTATCCCGGCGGTCCGGGTGCGAGTGGGAACTGACGGCGGGTGCGGTTACCCGACGAGTCCGCTCAGGGGGGTCCCATGGCCAACGCCATCATCCACACGCCGAAAGACATCAAGTCGATGCGCCGGGTGGGCCAGCTGGCCGCAGACACGCTGGCCCTGGTCGAGCAGAACCTGGCCCCCGGCATGACCACCGCCGACATCAACGCCATGGTGCACGCCCACACGCTGGAGAACGGCGCCCGGCCCGCTCCGCTCAACTACAAGGGCTTCCCGGCGAGCGTCTGCACCAGCGTGAACGAAGTGGTCTGCCACGGCATCCCCGGCGACCGGGTGCTGAACGACGGCGACATCGTGAACGTCGACGTCACCA